>JBIOWA010000117.1:0-28340 GCA_044868045.1 Candidatus Limnocylindrales bacterium | reverse complement strand
CGGTCCCGGGCGATGCCGCGCACCTGGACGGTCCAGCGGTCGGTGCCCTGGCGGCGCGAACCGGGGCAGGGCAGGTGTTGCTCACCCACCTCCAGATGGGCTTCGATCCTGCGAGGACGATCCAGTCGGTCGAGCGCATGTACCGAGGGCCGGTCGAGCTGGTCGAGCCGGGCAGTCGGTTCACGTTCTCCGGGTAAGGCTCCGCCTATCCCGGCGCCGCGGAACATGAATAGACCGGGCGCCCGGTGAGGGGCGACCCGGTCGTGTCGGAGACGGAGACGTGGGCGGAACGCAGCACGGACAGCGCGGCGTTCCGCCCGGGTCTCGGGGACCCCGGTGTGCGGCCACGCTCAGCGGGAGGCGTCGTCCTTGCGGACCACGGCCCCGGCGGGCGTGAGCAGGAGCGCGGCAGCGAGCACGCCCGCCATCGCGAGAAGGATGACCCGCCAGCCGTCACCGGTCGGACGGGACGCGCTGGACTCGATCGCATCCGTGGAGGGCAGTGTCCGGGCAGCCGTGGCTTCCACCGTCGCCGCCGCTGGCGGCGTCGCTGTCGCCCCTCCGACGCCACCAGTCGGCGTCGGGGTCGGCGTGGGCGTCGGCGTCGGTGTGGGCGTCGGCGTGGGCGTGGGCGTGGGCGTGGCCGCAACGTCTGCGTCGTAGCAGAACGAGATGTGGCTGATGCCGTTGCCGGTCCCGGCCTGCGGCTCGAGGTCCGTGTCACCGAGCGACTCGGTCGAACCCGCGGTCGGAGCGTACACATACAGGTTGTGCTTCGAGGAGCCGGCCTTCACCAGGACGGCGTCGATCCCGAACGTCGACGACCAGTCGAAGCTGCCGGGGTCTCCGGAGTCTGACTGTTGGAAGTTCGAAACGGTGATCGTGCCGAAGCCGGCGACCGTGATGGTCCCGTTGCCGGGTGGATCGGACTTGGTCTCGAGCCACGACTGGCCACCGCCGAAGGTGGCATCGAAGATCGAGCAGGTCGGATTGCTGTCATTGGAGATCGGGATCGGTGTGACCGATGCGGCGATGGCTGCGCTACTCGGGAAGAGCAGGGCTGCCGCGGCGAGCGACAGGACCCCAAGCCATGCGAACCGACGGGCGTGTCGGCGCGGGCGCGACTGGGCACTCATTCGATAGGTCCCCAAGAAGGAGGCCGAAGCCTCGGATGATGACGGCTCGGTCCTGGAGCACGCCCCCGCGGCTCACCGGTGCCGAGGTCGCGGATAGTCCCATGGTCCGGGGCCCGCGTCTAGTACTTCTGGGCCATCCTGAAGGTAAATTCGCTGACATTCGTTGCGGAGCGGCACCGACGCGACTCCCGACAACGAACGACGACCGCCGCCCTTTCGGGCGACGGTCGTCGGCTGCTCAGGGCCCGTGCACATGTGCGCACGCGGCTTAGCGGGTGCGGTCGTCCTTGCGGACGGCGGCGCGCGCCGGCGTCAGGAGGAGGGAGGCCGACAGCATGCCGGCCATGCCCAGGAGAACGAGGCGCCAGCCGTCACCGGCAGGAGCGTTCGAACTGCCGTCGATCGTGTCGGTCGGTGGCAGGGTCGCCTTGGCCTTCGGCGTGCCGACCGCGCCACCAACGCCACCGGTCGGCAGGACCGGCGTGTTGTCGACGAGGACGACGGTCAGGCTTGTGACCTGGCCATCGTTGGCCTGGCACTCGATGAGGCCGTCGGCATCCCAGATGCACGTCTTCGACTGATCCAGGTTCAGCTCGACGAGGATCGGGTCACTGCCGGTGAAGCCACTGGGCACGACCGTCTCGACGATCCAGTACATGCCGCCTGGCAGGAGATCGGTGTCGAGAAGTCCGTCAGTGGCGTCGGCCGGACCGAAGACCACGGTGTCCTGACCGGTTTCGAAGATCCCGTCGCCGTCATCGAGGCGGACCACGAACGTGGCGCCATCGAGGAGCACGTCATCATCGGGATCGGCCGTGCCGTTGTTGTCGAGCTTGGCGATCAGGATGCTGGATTCTAGAGGCTGCTCGGTCGGGGCCGGCGTCGGAGTCGGGCTGGGCGGAGGCGTCGGCGTCACGACCGGCGTGGGCGTCGGCTCAGGCGTGGGCGTCGGCTCAGGCGTGGGCGTGGGCGTGGGCGTCGGCTCAGGCGTGGGGGTCGGCGCGGCTTCCGTGCAGTTGAGCGAGTTCGACTTGCTCGACGAGATCACGGTGCCGTCCTCGTTGACCGCGAAGACGATCAGGATGCCGCCAGTCGAAGTGCTGAACGGAGCCGTGATGTCGAGGGTGAAGTGATAGGTCCCAGCATCCTCGACCGGCACGACCGCATAGTTCTTCGACACGTTCGAAGCGGGCGATGCATCCGAGCCATTGTTCGCCGTGAGGTAGACGACGATCGTCGATCCCGCGTCGAAGTCCTTGTTGAGCTCGAACGATCCGCTGAAGTGGTCGGCGTCGTCGCCGTCGCAGAACATCTTGGCCGAATTCATGGTCGCGCCGCCGGCGACGTCAGCCGCGCTGCCGTCCACGGTGCTGTTCGACTTGGGCCCGCCGTCCGGCCAGCCGTTCCCGTTATCACCGGGTCCGGCCGCGAGGACGGTCGCGGTGCTGGGCACAAGGAGTGCCGCGGAGGTGAGGGCGAGCACGGCCAGCCACGACAGGCGGCGTGCGAGGCGCGAGCGAGCGCCAGAACGCGAGTACGACATGTGACAGTCCCCGAGCGGAGGCAATGCCTCGATTGAATGGTCCCCCCGGTCGGTGGCAACCCCCGGAACTGTCCGTGCACCGAACGAGGACCGGATATTCCCATGCAGGTCCTAGCCGGTCTAGTACCTATGGCGCGGTCCAACTGCACCTGACCGATACGCTCCGCCCACGCAGCGGCGATTTCGTTGACCGGTCGCAACGAAGGGTCCTCCCAGGACCCCGGGACGCACGGCCCATTACCCGCACCGGTACGATGGAACCGCGTCTCGGGCACCAGGCCCACGCATCCCCGGAGGTTCGACGACCGTGATCCCGGCACCCCTGCGCACCCAGGTCCGCGAGGCGCTCACTCGTGCCTGGGACGCCGCGATCGAGTCCGGAGCCCTGCCGGCGCTTCCCGATGACGCCTCGCGACCCGCGATCGAGGTCGAACATCCAGCCGACCCGTCCCATGGCGACCTCGCGACGAACCTCGCCATGAAGCTCGCCCGGCCCTACCGCAAGGCGCCCCTTGAGATCGCGACGCTCCTCGCCGCGAAACTCGTGCGCGACGCCTCGGCGAACCCGGCCGCGTCGCCGGTCGAGGCGGCCGAGGTCGCGGCGCCTGGGTTCCTTAACGTGCGGCTTCGGGCGGCCGCGCTGGAAGCGATCGTCGACGGCATCCTGGCCGAGCCCGAGGCCTGGGGAACGGTGGCCCCGATCTCAACTCGGCGCGTGAACATCGAGTTCGTGTCGGCCAATCCGACCGGTCCGCTCACCATCGGCAATGCCCGCGGGGCCTTCATCGGCGACCTGCTGAGTCGCGTCCTCGAGGCCGGCGGCCAGCGGGTGACCCGCGAGTACTACTTCAACGACGTCGGCGGACAGATCCCCAACCTCGGGGCGTCGATCGTGGCGTTACGGCGCGGCGAGCCGGTCCCTGACGACGGCTATCACGGCGACTACGTCGAGGACCTTGCCCGAACGGTCCCGGACGAGATCTGGGCCCGGGCGACCGAGCCGGACTCCGATCCGTCGGCGATCGTCGGCCACTGGGCTGCAGGCGTCATCCGCGAGGGCATCGAGGCAAGCCTTGAGCGCCTCGGCGTTCGGTTCGACGTCTGGACCACCGAAGCGTCGCTCCATGAGGGCGGCTGGGTCGAGCGCGCGGTGGAGCGGCTGCGCGAACGCGGCCACGTCTACGAACAGGACGGCGCGGTCTGGTTCCGCTCGACCGACTTCGGCGACGACAAGGACCGCGTGATCTACCGATCCAATGGCGAGCCGACGTATTTCGCCGCCGATATCGGCTACGTGACCGAGAAGTTCAGTCGAGGCTTCGACCACCTGATCTACATCTGGGGCGCCGACCACCACGGAACGGTGGCGCGCGTACGGAACGCGGCCAAGGCGATGGGGTACGACATCGATGCCGTCCAGATGCTGCTCTACTCGTGGGTCCGGTTCGTGCGCGACGGGGTCGAAGTGTCGATGTCGAAGCGCGCCGGCGAGTTCATCACGCTCGACGAGCTTCTGGCGGAGGTCGGTGTCGATGCCGCCCGCTGGTTCTTCGCGTCACGGGCGGCGACATCGGCGATCGACTTCGACATCGAGCTCGCGAAGAAGCAGTCCAACGAGAACCCCGTCTACTACGTGCAGTACGCGCACGCCCGGATCGCGTCGATCCTGCGCAAGGCGGCTGAAGCCGCGCTAGCGCCGGCGGACACCGTGGCGGGCACACTCGGCGACGGCCCCGAGGCTGCCCTGGCGCGCGCGATCGTCAGGTTGCCGGAAGTCGTCGAGGACGCGGTCGTGGCGGAGGAGACGCAGGGCATCACCGCCTACGCGACCGAGCTCGCGACAACGTTCCACGCTTTCTACCGGGACGCCCGGGTCGTCGATCCGGCGGAGCCAGACCGTTCGGCGTCGCGACTGGCGCTGTCCCGCGCCACGCAGATCACGCTCGCCCGAACGCTCGGCCTGCTCGGGATCTCGGCCCCAGAATCGATGTAGGTACGGTCGCGCCATCGAGTTCGGATGGCCGCGGGCCGCGCCTCACCGCGGGGATGTCAGTACCAGGCACACGATTCGAATGAACGTGCATGCTCGTGGGCGGATTCGTGCAGGAATCGTCGATTCCGGCAGTTGGCCACGCTCATTCATCGCGATTTGGTGCCTGGGGCTGACAACGGTCCGAGGATCAGAACGCTCGATCTACCCTGCCAGGCCGAGGACGCCTGCGAGCTTGCCGAGCACCGCGGCGCTGCTACCGATCACGACCCAGCGCGTGGTGCCGCCCTCACCCGGGAGCACGGAGCCCTTGCCCGTCAGGTTCCCGAGCGCCGCCTCGGCGGCGGTCTCGAATTCGCGCGCGTCGGTGGCGCTGTCCCAGACCGTGTGCCACGCGATCGCCGAGGCACCATCCGGGCCCTGCAATAGCGTGATCCGGTCACCGCCCCAGCCTTCGGCCGCGGCGGCCTGGCGTGTGCCACCCAGCCATATCCCCAGCTGTTGTTCGCCCCAGGTGTCCTCGAGGCCGACCGACCAGCCCTTCCCCATCCTGGCCGCGAGGTCGCCCGGCAGATCCACCGTGATCGGCGCCTCCCGGGCGGTCCATTTGTCCGGATGCATGATCTGCTCTGTCGACTCGGGCGGATCGGAGAAGGCCTGATCGATCGCCGTCCACCCGCCGTTGCCCTGCTGGATCGTCACGAACAGCGTCCCCTGGGTGGCAGCGAAGAGGATCTGTGCCTGGACGATCGGCGGGATCCGCTGGAGTGCGGCCTGGACCTCCGGGTCATTCGCCTGCGCCAGGATCTCGCCGATGTCGGCAGGCGTCATGTTGGCCTGCAGCCAGAGCGTCATCGTGAGGTAGGCGTCGCCCTCGAGCAGTGCCTGGCGCGCCATGAGGCGATCGGCGTGCCCCTCGACATCCTTCTGGAACTTCTCGAGATCGAAATGTTGGTCCTGCAAGGCGTGGTCGTACTCGTGGGAGTAGAAGAAGCGCTCGCTCGGCCCGACGGCGCCCTCCTTGGATAGGACATAGAGGCTCTCGGTCGTCGGGTCGTAGAGCCCCGCGACCTGGCTCTCGAGCAGGTCGAGGTAGACGTCCGAGAGTTTGGCGTCGGCGGGCAGCAGGCCAAGGCCCTTGTAGAGCACCTCGTCCGCGGCCATCCTCGCCGCGGGATAGTCGCGGGCGAACGACGTCCGGAGCACGTCGTCCAGCTCCTCGCGCGAGACGATCTTCGCGACGATCGGCTTGAGCTCATCCAGCCCCCGGATCGCCTGGACCTGGCTGTTGATCTGGGCGTAGACCGCCGCGAGGTCCTCCGACGTGGCGGGGGTCGGTTCGGTCGTGGGCGCTAACGTCGGGCTTGCAGACGGCGTCGTCGAAGGCGTCGCCAGCGGGGTCGTCGAGCCGCAGGCCCAGACGAGGAGTGGGACGACGAACAGGGCGAGCGCACGGCGGCGGGATGGTCGGCTCATGGCCGGGATTGTCACACGACGACGGTGGCGGCCCTGTCGCGCGGTCGATGTCGCTTTCTTAATCGCTTGGCGGCTCGACCGTGAATCACGAGGCCCTAGCGTAGCGATCGGACGAACCCTCAGGGTTCCATCCTCCCTCCCTCCGACCGGGGGCGCCGATTGGGCAGGCGCTCCCGGTCTTTCTGTGCAGCGCCCGTGCAGGCTGCTGTGCCAGAATCCGACCCAATGGAATTGACCTGGTACGGCCGCACCTGCGTCCGGCTGCGCGGCAAGGATGCGGTGGTCGTCGCCGATCCCTATCAGAGCGTGGTCGGCCCCACCGGTCGAGGGATCACCGGCGACATCGTGACGTTCAGCCATCCCGACGACGCCCCGGTCACCCGCGGGAAGCCCAAGGGAAAGCTATCGCGCGACGGATCGACGCTCCTCCCATCGAGCCTCGACGACGCCTTCATCCTCGACGGTCCCGGTGAATACGAAGTCAAGGAGGTCCTGGTCACCGGCGTGCGGACGTATCGCGACGACACTCGCGGCGAGGATCGCGGCAAGGGGGTGTCGTTCTTGGTCGAGGTCGACGGCGTGCACACCATCCACCTCGGTGAGATCGGCCACCTCCTGTCCGAGGAGAAGCTCGGCGACATCGGTCCGGTCGATATCGCCTGCGTGCCGCTCGGTGGCGTCTTGAACCCGACGAAGGCGGCCGCGCTGATCGCCCAGCTCGATCCGAAGATCGTCGTCCCGATGCCGCTGTGCGAGGACGATCGCGATTGCGCCGAGGCGCTCGCCAAGTTCTTCCACGAGATGGGGGCGGAACCGGTCACCCAACCGAAGTTGTCGGTCACCGCGTCCAGCCTGCCCGCCGAGACCGTCACGGTCCTCCTGGAATCGAGGGGCAAGCAGGCCTGATCGAGGCTCGGCCCTCGTTATGGCCGGTCCAGCACCACTCGTCCCTTCTTGATGACGGTTCGGACCAGTTCGGCACCCGGGTGGTACGGGATGCGCGCCGTGGTCGGGACGCGCCAGATGACGATGTCCGCGGTCTTGCCGGGCTCGAGGGAACCCGTCTCGTCCTCGATCGCGAGGGCGCGAGCCGCGTTGATCGTGACGGCCGCGAGGACCTCGTCGGGTGTCATCAGCAGGTTCACGCAGCCGAACGACATCGCGAGGGCGAGGTTCGGCGTGGGCGAGGTCCCTGGGTTGAAGTCTGTCCCGATCGCGACCGGCACGCCGGCATCGATGAAGGCCCGGGCTGGGGCGTGGTGGTCCTTCATCAGGAACCAGGTCGTGACGGGCAGGAGCGTCGCGACGACCGGGTCGTCGGTCTCGGCCGCGGTCGCCAGGGCGGCGATGCCGTCGGGTGATGGCGTGGCCAGGTGGTCCGCCGACGCGGCGCTGAGCTCCGCGGCCAGCTCCGCGCCGCCCGACGGTGCCAGCTCGTCCGCGTGGAGCCGCGACAACATCCCGTAACTCCGGGCCGCTTCGAGGATGCGTCGCGACTGGTCCGCGGTGAACACCCCGGTTTCGCAGAAGACATCGGCGAACCGCGCTCGGCCATGCGCGGCGATGCCGGGGAGCTGTTCCTCGAGCAGGTATCGGACGTACGTCTCGGTGCCATCGGGGCGCGACCGGAACTCCGGCGGGACGGCGTGCGCACCGAGCCATGTCGGCACAACGTCCATCGGGCCTTCGCGGCCCAGCCGATACGCGATCTCGACGAGGCGCAGCTCCGTTTCGAGGTCGAGGCCGTAACCGGACTTCGCCTCCACCGTGGTGACGCCGTGACCGAGCATCTCGTCGAGCCAGCGGCGGCCGTGGGCGAGGAGGTCGGCCTCGCCCGCGGCACGGGTGGCCGCGACCGTCGAAAGGATCCCGCCACCGGCCGCCAGGATGTCGAGGTAGGACGCACCCCTCTGGCGCAGCACGAGTTCGTCCTCGCGCGACCCCGCGAACAGCAGGTGCGTGTGCGGATCGATCAGGCCGGGCGTAACGGCACCGCCCGCCGCGTCCACGCGAGCGAAGCGAGCGAGCGCCAGGCCGTCCGCCTCGAGCGCCGCCTCGACCGCGGCTCGGGGTCCCACCCCCACGATCCGGCCCTCCCAGACCCCAACGACGGGGGCATCGGGCGATGTTCGGTCCTCGGCGACGAGGCGACCGACCTCGCCCTGACCGGCACCCCGACGGACGCCGCCGGCCAGTGTGGCCACCTCGCTGGCACCAACGATCAGCAGGCCCGGGGTCGGCTCCCCCGTTCGGCCGCCCTCGATGACACGGAACGGCCCGCCGCTCACAGTGGACCGGGTCGATCGCCCGCCACGCTCGGACGGCCCCTCGCCCCGCCACCGGCCGCCTCGAGCCGCAGTTCCAGGATCTGCATGGGCGAGTAGTCCCGGAGCTGGAGGTACGAGGCCGCCGCAGCCAGTCGAGCCTCGGTCGGGTCGTCCCTGGGCACCCCGGCATGATCGGCAACGGCCAGGAACGAGGCGAGCGGCGCGAGTCCGATCAGCTCGGACTCGGCCGGGCGCACGCCGTCCTCGGTGGCCAGCTCGCGAACGGCGTCCCAGACCCGCCACAGCGGCGTCACCTCAAAGTCGAGCAGGTTCATGGAGACCTGGGCGCGGAGCGGATGGCCGCGTTCCGGCTCGCGCACCTCGAAGCCGTTCGCCTGCAGCTTGGGCAGGCCGCCGCCCGACTCGCGCACGCGCCGGGCGATACGCCGGGCCAGCTCGACGTCGTCGGAATCGAGATTGATGTTGTAGGCGATCAGGAACGGCCTGGCGCCCACGGCGACCGCCCCGGCCGAGGGATGGAGCCGCGGCGGACCGAAATCCGGTTCCCGGCCCCGCTGGGCGATCTCCGCTTTCAGGCCTTCGTACTGCCCGCGGCGAACGTCGGCGAGCTTCTCGCGGTCGGCCCGCAGTGCGGCTCGCGCGTACAGATAGACAGGCAGGTCGAAGCGGGTCGCGATGCGTTCGCCGAACTGGCGCGCCAGATCGACGCAGGCATCGATCGTGGTCGACCCGAGGGGGATGAACGGGACGACGTCGACTGCCCCGATCCGGGGATGCTCACCCTCGTGGATATCCATGTCGATCTCGTGGATCGACGCGGCGACGAGGCGCTCGAGGGCTTCCGTGACCGGCTCATGTTCGCCGGCCATGGTGAACACCGACCGGTTGTGGCTCGCGTCGCTCGTCCGGTCGAGGAGAGCCACGCCGGGGACCGACGAGACCGCCTCGGCGAGGCGGTCGACGACGTCGAGACGGCGCCCCTCGGAGACGTTCGGGACCGACTCCACCAGCACGCGTTGATGCTACTCGGCGCCACGTGGCGCCGAGCGGCACGCCGGTCGTATCAGGGCTTGAAGGCGACCTCGAGGCTGTAGGTCTGGCCGTCGGCGAGGGGCACGGCCAGGGTGCCGCACCAGCCCGCCCACGCCTTCTGGGTCTTCCAGACGAACTTGTACGTGTCGGTCAACGGGTCGTAAGCAAACGGCTCGGCTTGGGCCGCGATGATCGGCACGCCCATCGGCGCACCCCTCGGGCACGCGTGACGCTGGAACAGCACGTCCCCACCGAGGACGGCGAGCCCTTGATCCCCGTCCAGCGAGAACTTGACGGGATGCGATGCCCCGGCCTTGATCTGGGTCACGCCATTCGGGTTCGACGGTGCGACGAACCCGCCGAAGTCCCAGATCACGTCGATTGTCGCGTTGTCATCGGCCCACTGGCCATGTTCGTCGGTCACCCGGACCGTGACCGTGACGGTCTGCGGCGCCTGGAGTGAACCGGCCGCGAACGTCACGGACGCGCCGGTCGCCTCGAAGCCCGGCAGGCCGTCGAGGTCCCACGCGTAGGTGAGGTTGTCGTTGGTCGGGTCAGTGCCGGTCGCGGTCAGCTCGACCGTGCCGAGTTCCTCGACGAGGTAGGGGCCACCGGCATCGACGGTCGGGCGGTCGCTCGTCGGGTCCAGCCCGACGACGATCGGATCGTGGTCGGATACGCGGAAGCGGTCCGGCGCGTAGAGGCTGGCGATCTGACCCGCCGACTTGAAGTTGGTGTTGTAGTCGAGCACGGACGGCTCATCGCTGTTGATGTGCCACTCGAGGACGCCGGCGACCTGATCGAGGACCGTCGGCGAACCGAGCGCGTAGTCCAGGTATCCCCACTGTCCATCGAAGACGAACGAGTAGGGGTCGTCAATGTTGGCCGCCACGAGGTTGGTGTAGCCCGCGCCGGTCAGGACGTCGATCGGGTCCTCTTTCGCGTAGGAGTTCAGGTCACCCATGATCAGGACGTCACCGTCGCCCGTACCGGTCGGGTCCTCACCAAGCCAGGTCACGAGTTCGGTGGCCCCGTTCGTGCGCACGACGTTGCAATTTCCTTGGCCGTCGTTCGCGTCCGCGGCATCGCACGCGCTGCCCTTCGACTTGAAATGGTTGACGTCGACGATGAACCGAGCGCCATCCGTTGTCTCGAACGCCTGCGCGAGTGACGGCCGGCTGCGCAGCTGCGGCAGAGGCGGCGCCGGTGGGGCATCGCCGCCGAGCACGAATTCCGGGGTGTTGAGGACGGCGGTTTCACCGACCGGCGTCACCGCCGCGGGGCGGTAGATCAGGCCGACCTTGATCGCGTCATCGCCGAGCGCATTCAGCTGGCCGGTCGCAGCGTCGGCATCGATGAAGTCGTAGGTCCCGGCGCCGGCGCCTGCGTTCAGGGCGTTCACCAGGTGCGCGATCGAGCTCGTCGCACCGTACCCGTCGTTCTCGATCTCGTTCACGCCGACGACGTCGGCATCCAGACCGAGGATCGCGGCAACGGTCTTGGGGACCTGCCGGCCGAACTCGGTCGCATTCTCGGCGCCGCGGCAGCCTGTGGCGACGCCACCGACACCCTGGGTGCAGCCGCTGAACGTGTTGAAGTAGTTGAGGAGGTTGAGCGCGGCCACGCGGACGCTGCCATCGACCTCGACGGTCGGGCCGGGTCGGGCATTGGCCGCCACGAACTCGACCTGCCCGCCGAGGGCGCTGAGCGGGCGGATCCGAAACGCGTTCGGGCTCGCCGCGTTGCCACCCCAGGTATAGGTCATCACCCCGACGATCCCTGTCGCGGTGTCGCCGCCACGCAGCGTGTTCGAGGCCGAGAGTGGTTGACCGCCGCGGGCGAACACGATCGGGTCGGGGTTCTGCGCCTGCGACGCATCATCGACGAGGATCTTGCGCAGGTTGTTGGCGGCCTGGAGCGCCGCGGCTGGAGCGCCCGGCTCGACCACAGCCGTCGGCACATCGAGGCGGCCGTCCGAGGACAGGAGGACCTGGCCGAATCGGCCCAGCTGGAAGTGCTCGGTGACGGTCATGGTCTGGGGCACCCGGACGAGCATGCCCTCATTGCGCTCGAGGAGCGCACCGGAAGCGACGGGGAACGAGACGACCGCCGGGGTGACGGTCCCGCCGGTCGAGCAGACGACGACGGCCGACTGCGTGATCTGGGTCTGGTCCTGGACGTCTGCCGCGTTGCCGGTGACACGAACGCTGTCGCCGAGGTTCACGGCGGTCGTATTCGGGCTGTTGAACACGAAGATCCCGTCCGACGTCGCTGGGTCGCCGTCGCCCGCCGGGTCCTGGATGTAATAGCCGCGAAGCGTCGGACCCGAGGGGCCCTCGTAGTCGCCGACGACCACGCCCTCCGTCGTGACCGTGCCGGTGATGGCCGCCGATGCGCCGCTCCCCTGGATGGCCGGGATCGGCGTGAAGCTGCCGGCGCACGGATCGGCCGCCACGACGGTGAAGTTGATCGAGACGTCCGCGGCCATCCCGTCGGGCGGGTCCGCACTGTCGGTGTCGTGGATCCCGCTCGCCGCCACGCCGATGACGCACGACGCCCCGTCGGGGAGCGGCGGCAGGTAGGTGATCGGGAAGGTCGTGCCCGGATCGCCGGACACGCTCGCCGCCCTCGCGCTGCCGTCGCAGGTCAGGCTGACTGCGCCAGAGTCGATGACGACCTGCTCACTGAACGTGATCGACAGCGCCGCGTTCTTCGCGACGCCGGTCGCGCCGTCCGACGGTGTGCTGGATGTGACCGTGGGCGCGTCGTCGATCAGGTCGGCGGTCGGGGTCAGAGAGAAATCGTCGACTGCCAAACCGTCGTCGGCGCCGGCAGCGTTGAAGTCCAACCACCGGATCCAGATCGTCGCTCCGGTAGGGACGGCGAGCCCTGGGATCGTCGCGCTTGGGCTCATCCGATTGGCGGCGGCGTTACCATCGAGTGCTCCCACGGTCGCCCCGGTGGTCGGTGCCGTCAGGTCGAGCGCATCGACATCGGTCCACGTGCCGGTCGTCAGCGAGGTGGCCGTGAGGCTGTACTGGAAATCCAGGCGGTCAGTCCGCGCCAGCGTTCCCAGACGCCATTGCTCTCCCGTGTACGTGATCGCCAGAGCCGTGATGGTCGAGCCGAGCGCGTTCGTGAAATTCGCACCGACGATTGGGACGAGTGAGCCGCTCTGCAGCCCCCCGAAGGCTCGTTCGGTGCTGGCGCTCACACCGAAGCTATAGGTGTCTCCTGCGTTACCAGAGCCGGTGCCGGCGGTGTACGTCGTATTCGCATTCGTTCCGGACTCGACGAATTCCCAACCGGCCGGGACGTCCGATGACGTGCCTGTCGTGGCGAGCGAATCGAAATCCTGCGCGTAGGCGGCGCCCGACGACGTCAGATTGATCGTGCCAGCCGCGAACACGGGTCTCGCCGCCGATGCCGGCAGGATGGCGATCGCCAGGGCGGCGATCAGGGCGGTCGTCAACGGGCGTGCAGGGGTGCGGTGAGCGACGGACACGATGGGGCTCCTCCTCCAGAAGCGGTGGCGCTTCGGCCAGGCCATGGTATCGGCGCCGACTCCACCGGAACACCCAAAATCGACCCCGGACCACACTCTGGATGGTGCCCGTTGGCACCAGGCGAGCGTCCGGTCAATCCTCGCCGAACATCGGGACTCGCAGGCCGCGCTCCCTGGCCACCTCGATGGCCCGGTCGTAGCCCGCGTCGACGTGGCGCAGCACGCCCATCGCGGGGTCGGTCGTCAGGACCCGCTCGAGCTTCTGCGCCGCGAGCGGTGTGCCGTCCGCGACCACGACCATGCCGGCGTGCTGCGAGTAGCCGATCCCGACGCCGCCGCCGTGGTGGATCGACACCCACGACGCCCCAGCTGCCGTATTGACGAGCGCATTGAGCAGCGGCCAGTCGGCGACGGCGTCAGTGCCGTCGGCCATCGCCTCGGTCTCGCGATTCGGTGACGCGACCGAGCCCGCATCGAGATGGTCCCGGCCGATGACGATCGGGGCACCGACCTCGCCGGTCCGGACAAGCTCGTTGAAGGCGAGCCCGGCCTTCGAGCGTTCGCCGTAGCCCAGCCAGCAGATGCGCGCCGGCAAACCCTGGAACGGGACGCGCGCCTCGGCCATCTCGATCCAGCGCCGCAGGCCGGCATCCTCGGGGAACAACTCGAGCACGGCCCGATCCGTCCGCGCGATGTCGGCCGGGTCACCCGACAGGGCGGCCCAGCGGAACGGGCCGCGTCCCTCGCAGAACTGTGGTCGGATGAAGGCCGGCACAAACCCCGGGTAGTCGAACGCGTCGGCGACCCCGGCCTCCTGCGCCTGTGCCCGCAGGTTGTTGCCGTAGTCGAAGACGATCGCCCCAGCCTTCTGGAAAGCGAGCATCGCACGGACGTGGGCGGCCATCGCCGCGCGCGAACGACGCTGGTATTCCTCCGGCTGTGTGGCCCGCAGGGTCAGCGCGTCGTCGAGCGAGATCTCGGCGGGCACGTAACCGCCGAGCGCGTCATGCGCGGACGTCTGGTCGGTGACGAGGTCGAACCGCTCGCCGGCCGCGGCCCAGGCCGGCTCGATCTCCGCCGCGTTGCCGACCAGGGCGATCGAGATGGCCTCGCCGTTCGCGGCGGCGGTGCGTGCGCCGGCCAGCGCCTCGGCCGGGTCGTGGCTGAGTCGGTCCGCATACCCGATCTCGACCCGGCGACGCGCTCGGGCCTCGTCCACCTCGATCGCCAGGCAGACACCTTCATTCATGGTGACGGCAAGCGGCTGTGCGCCACCCATCCCGCCAAGCCCGGCGGTGAGGGTGACCGTTCCCCGGAGGGTGCCGCCGAAGTGCTGGCGAGCCGCCTCGGCGAACGTCTCGTACGTGCCCTGGAGGATGCCCTGGGTGCCGATGTAGATCCAGGACCCCGCGGTCATCTGGCCGTACATCATCAGCCCGGCCTTCTCGAGCTCCCGGAATACCTCCCAGGTCGCCCACTTACCCACGAGATTGGAGTTCGCGATGAGGACCCGCGGCGCCCACTCGTGCGTGCGCAGGACGCCGACGGGCTTCCCGCTCTGAACGAGCAGGGTCTCGTCATCCGCCAGGGCACGCAACTCCCGGACGATCGCGTCGAACGCCTCCCAGCTTCGCGCCGCGCGGCCGGTGCCGCCATAGACGACGAGATGGTCCGGGTCCTCCGCGACGTCCGGATCGAGGTTGTTCATGAGCATTCGCAGGGCGGCTTCCTGGGCCCAGCCGCGACAAGTCAGCTCGGCGCCGCGAGGGGCGCGGACGATCCGCGGCCCGCTGGTGGTCGTCATGCCGGCAGGCTACTCCGTGATGCCGGCGACGATGCGTTCCGCGAAGCGCGCGGGCCCCAGCCCCTGCATCGAGACGATCAGGTCCTGCTGCGGCAGGTGAAGGTGATAGGTGTGCACCCCGCCGACGCACGTGCCGACGAACGTCCGGTGTCCCGCGATCTCGGTCTCGGCGCTGCCTGCTTCGACGCCGCCCGCCTGTTCGCAGACGCCGGCATCGAACGTTTCGCGCCAGCCCCGGAAGAACAGGTCGGAGAACGTCCCGGGACGGAGCCGCGCGACCGTGACGACGGCATAGTCGCCGATGCCGCTGGTCGCGACCGGCCCGAAGGCCGTCGCCAGCGCGATCGACGAGACGAATAGCGCGATCGAGCCTTCATCGGCGATGGCGGCGGCGGACTCGAGATCGGGCGTCACCGTGACCCCATCGATCGCGTCGGGGAGCACGGCCAGGAGCGCCGGGTCGACGGTGACGCCTGCGGCGGGTGACGCGCTAACTTGGGCCGAGGCGGTCGGTGCTGCCGTCGGCGGCGGCGGCGTCGTCGTCGGACTGGGCGACGGTCGGGGCGGGATGCAGCCGGCGACGACGAGGAGCACTGACAACGCGAAGAGGACCGACGAAAGACGTCGGCTCGTCACGCCAGCTCGCGACGCAGGACCGGGAAGCGATCGTCGGCGGCCGCGACCGCGAACCCGACCGAGACCCAGAACTCGGGCGTGGCCGCACTCGTCGCATCAGGCCGCGCGCCTACCTCCGGGTACGCCTCGACGGCGGCGAAGCCGCGGCCCCCGAGGTCCTCGCAGACGGCTTCGACGAGCAGGCGAGCCAGGCCGGCGCCTCGTGCCTCGGCGGTCGTCGCGATGCAGGTGATCACGGCCGGGAGCGGTGCGTCGGGGAGCGCCGGGTAGAGGTCGCGCGTCCGCTGCGCCCGGGGATACGCAGTCAGCGGCCCGAACTGGCAGTACGCGGCAGGGGTGTCGTCGCGGAGGAGCACCTTGGCATACGACCCGGCGACGCCGAGGCCCCGACCCAGGAGCCGAAGCTTCGGTGGCGCCGACTCCGCCACCGTGGGGCGCGCCGCTCGGCGCGGTGCGAAGGGGTTGTCCCTGGCCGCGTCCTCGTCCGCGAGGAACGGGTTGACCGCCTCGCGACCGCGACCGGGCGGGGCGAATGGATTGACGGCACGTTCCTCGAGGTCTGCGAGGAAGGGGTTGTCCGGCGTGCTGGCAGTGGTTGCGCGCGGTGGCTCCGGTGCGGCCACCGGGGTGATCCAGTCCAGCCGGATCGCCTTGGATCCGCGCTCGGCGTCCTCCCAGTAGTCGCACGATCGGTGATCGAAGCCGGGGTCGGCGCACGGCGGCAACAACGCGAATGTCGACGCATCGGAGACGTCGACGATCTCGATGGAATCGGCATCAACGCTTGGCATCGCTCGACGAAGTCTACGGTGCGTCGGCGCGCCGAAGCCTCAGCCTGACCTTGACGGCGTTGTCCGCAAGCGGCGCGCTCGTGCTCTCACCGCGAGGACGAAGCGACGTCCGCCGCGAAGTTATCGGCCATGCGTTCGAACCAGCGATCGCCTGTCATGACCGCCAGGTGGCGGAGCTGCGTGATATGGACCGGGTGGTAATCGGGATTTCGAATATGGTGAGCGAGGCAGTAATCGCTTACCGCTCCCGGGTTGCGGAATGTCGATGCGTATGCACGGATCGTCGTGATACCGCCTCGGATCAAGGCGAGCACGTCCCCGTGCCGGGCGGCAGAGTACAGATCGCGGCGCTTCGTCATCTCGACATAGTCGTACAGACCCAACAATGCGAAGACGTGGCCGTTGAACGTCCGGTCGAGCTCTTGGGGATACTCGTCGATCCACACGTATTGACGCCCATCTACCCACGTGACCCATGGGGCCGATACGCGTCGGAGGGTTCGAAGGGAGTTGTACGTCAGGTCAGCGAGGACACGGTATCGCTCCCCAGCCGTCTGCTCCCAGAGCCGGACGAACAACGAGAGCGCGAAACCCTGGGCGTATCCCGAGTACCACGGTGGGAGGTTTCGAGCGAACCTGAACCGGTAGGGAAACCAGATCGCGTTGGGAGTACGCACAGCGATCCGCACCAAGCCCGCTGCGATCCTCTCGGCGCGATCCAGGAACAACGGGTCACCAGTCAGCCGATACCTGCTCAAGTACTTGAGGCCGAGCCGTGTGAGTCCCACCGGGTGATACCGCCGGTACCCGTTGATGATGCGCATCGGGACGCCGTAGCTATCGTGGATCCGGGTCGGGGGCCAGGCGGTAGTGATCCTGCCGTCCCTGAGCTCGAATCGCTCATTCACGGTGAGCGTGCGGATCGTGAATGGGATCGTGCGCCACCGGACGGCAGTGCTACTGGCCGAACGCGAATCATCTCGATCCGAGGTTGGCGCAAGGAGCGAAAAGCTGGTCGACGGTTCGGCACCCCCCGAGATCGGGGTGGTGTCGACCGGCACAGGATCGGGTCGATCGGTCGGAGCGAACGTTCGCGCACTGGCCGCCGGCAGGGCGTCCCCGAGCATGATCACCGTGACGAGGCTTGACGTCAGAACCGACCGCTTCACCGTGGATCCTCTCGCCAGGACCCCATTTTCTTCCTGACGGTCCAGCCCCAGAAACCCTTACTTTCGCCGGCTCAGCCGCCGGCGTCGGTGACGCCTCCCCAAACCCCTCAGTCAGGCGGACCAGTCTCCCCGGTCAGGTCGATCAACGTTCCGTCGTGGACAAGCGAATACGCCGCGGCCAGATCGGGCCCGGGTTCGCGGTCGCCATCGAGACGTTCGATCCGCTGACGGATACGGCGATGGGCGTCAGCCACGCCGGCTCCCGGACCGGCAGGCTGACCACCCTCGGCGGCCATCAGCTCGCTCCGCAGGTCGAGCGCCTGAGCACCGACGATGAGCTCGATCCCAACGATCCGCTCGACGCCTTCGACGACCGCGCGGGCGTGGCGCGCCGCGATCGACCCCATCGAGACGTGGTCCTCCTGGTTCGCCGAGGTCGGGATCGAGTCAGCCGATGCCGGATGGACGAGGACCTTGTGTTCCGACGCGAGGGCGGCGGCTGTGTACTGGTAGATCATCATGCCCGAGTCGACCCCCGACGACGCGGCGAGGAACGCGGGGAGACCGCCGTTGAGGCGGGCATCGACGAGCAGGGCGGTTCGGCGCTCGCTGATCGAACCGAGCTCGGCGATGGCGAGCTTCGCGTAGTCGAGGGCGAGCGCGAGCGGCTCGCCGTGGAAGTTGCCGCCGCTGATGACCCGCCCGCCACCCGTCGCGACGGTGCCTTCGTCCGCAACGCCCCCGCTCGGGAACACGAGGGGGTTGTCGGTCGCCGCGTTCAGCTCGATGCCAAGGACGCGACGGAGGTGGTCGAGGGCGTCACGGACCGCGCCGTGCACCTGCGGTACGCAGCGCAGGGAATAAGGGTCCTGGACCTTGTGGGCCGATCCATGATGCGAACGCTGGAACCCGCTCTCTCGGAGCAGGTGGCGCAACTCCGCGGCGACGGTGATCTGGCCCGGATGGGGCCGCGCCTGCTGGTAGGCAGCCGAGAAGGCGACGTCGGTCCCCAGCAGCGCCTCGACCGACTGGCGGCGGCGACGCTCGCAGTCCGTACGAGTCGGTCCGCGTCGGCCAGGAAGAGGGCGCCGATCGCTCCCATCATCTGGGTGCCGTTGAGCAGGGCCAACCCTTCCTTGGCTTCGAGCGTGAGCGGCTCGAGGCCCGCCGCACGTGCCGCCTCCGCCGCCGGGACCACGCGCCCACCGTGCTCGACGTCGCCGCGGCCGATGATCGGCAGCGCGAGGTGCGCAAGCGGCGCAAGGTCGCCCGATGCGCCCAGGCTCCCCTGTTCGGGCACGACCGGATGGATGCCCTCCTCGAGGAATGCCAGCAACCGGTCGACGATGAGCGGCCGGCAGCCGCTGTGACCGAGGGCGAGCGTGTTGGCCCGCAACAGCAGCATCGCGCGCACCACCTCGCGCGGGAACGCCCGGCCGACTCCGGCCGCGTGGCTCATCAGCAGGTTCTCCTGCAGCCGCCCCGCCTGCGATGGGTCGATGAAGGAGGTCGCCAGGTCGCCGAACCCGGTCGTCACGCCGTAGACGACCGCTCCCTCGGCGACCAGAGATTCGATGACGTCGCGCGCCGCCTGCATCTTGGCGCGAGCGCCGTAATCGAGTCGGGCTCGTGCATCGCCGCGGGCGACTGCCTCGATATCGGCGATCGTCAGGTCGCTCCCGGTGAGGACGACGTCAGCAGGCACGGTCCTGGCGCTCGGGCGGGACCTGTGGCGGGGTCACGGCCGGAGGATAGTCGGCTATCCTCGGTCCCGCCGACCACTTCCACCACCTGAGGTTCGTGTGCTCGCGTTCATCGACGACTTCGTCATCCCGCTGCTCAACGGCCTGTACGGGGCAGTCGGCTACGTCGGCGTCATGGTCGCGATGGCGATCGAGTCGGCGATGGTGCCGCTCCCCTCGGAGCTGATCCTCCCGTACGCCGGTTTCCTTGTCTCCGATCCGTCGCAGATCGAGCCGCTCACGCGCGGGCCGTGGTCGTTCTGGATCGTCGTCGTCGTCGCAACGGTCGGGAACACCCTTGGATCGCTCGTGGCGTATGCGATCGGCGCGTACGGCGGCCGGCCGTTCCTGGAACGCTACGGTCGGTACCTGCTGATCCGACCGCATGAGATCGAGCTCGCCGACCGCTTCTTCGACCGGTATGGCAACGCGACCGTGTTCGTGGGGCGGCTCCTGCCGATCGTGCGGACGTTCATCAGCTTCCCGGCCGGCGTGACCAGGATGCCGCTCGTGCCGTTCATCACGTACTCCACGCTCGGGGCGTTCCCCTGGTCGATCCTGCTCGTCTATGCGGGGACCGTCCTCGGCGCGCACTGGGTCGACATCCGCCACGCGCTCGAGCCGTTCGACCTGGCGATCGCTCTCGCGGTGGTGGCCGGGGTCGTCGGGTTCATCTGGTGGCGACTCGGCATGCCGGGTCGACCGGGACGGGCGAAGGCGGAGCCGCGGGCGGACTGACTATGTGGCGGTGCCCGCGCCCCGAACGGCCTCGTCCGGCGGTCGGACCGAGCGGAAGTCGCGGTAGACCAGCAGGTCGTACAGGATCTTCAGCCCGCCCGCGAGCACCCAGGGCAGGGCCGCAGTCGCGGCACTCGCTACGAGCACGCTGCCCAGTGACGGGGAGACCGACGCCCCGACGGTCCGGGCGATCCCCGTAACGCCAGCCGCGGCCGACCGTTCATCGGGCTCGACCACTGCCATCACGTACGACTGCCTGGTCGGCACGTCCATCTGGCTGAGGCTGAACCGCAGCAGCAGCATCCCGATGGCAAGGGGCAGCGTCGGCATGAAGGGGACGAGCAGGAGGAAGACATTCGAGGGCAGGTGGGTGAACACCATCGTCCGGATGAGGCCGATCCTCGCGGCGATCCGGGCGGCCGACAGCGACGACACCGCGGCGAGCAGGTTGGCAGCGAAGAACACGCTGCCGAGCACGGCCGGGCTCGCCCCGAACCGCAGGCTGAACCAGTACGCCATCAGGCTTTGCGGGATGAACCCACCCCCGAATGCGTCGATCGAGAACAGCGCCGACAACCGAAACACGACCGACCGTGACTTGCCGAGCCCGAGGCGTCGGGCGACCGTGGCCTCGGTTGCGCTGGCTGCCTCCACTTCGATACTCGACCCAAGGCGGGTGGCAAGGCCCGCCATGGCGAGCCCGATGACGGCGTAACCGATGACGACCGCGCGATAGGCATCGATCGCCGCGAAACCGGCCGCGATCAGCGCTTCTCCGAGCAACCCGGCACTGAGTGCGCCGGTCGCGGTCGCGACGTATCCGACGAGGTTGTACCAGGCGAAGGTCGCCGTGCGGCGCCGACCGGGGACGACCTCGGTCAGGGCGGCTTGCTCGACGGCGAGGAACGGCCCGACCTCGTTGCCGGTGGGCGAGATGACCCCCACGATCCCGGCCGCGATCAAAAGGGGCAGCCAGTCTGTCGCGGCGAATACGGCACCCGCAACGACGACGAGCAGGCTGCCGACGACGAGGACGAGCCGCCGACCGATGCGGTCCGCGTGCGTCGTCAGCCACAGCGAGATGACCGTATCGCCGACGAGCGTCAGCGTCAGGACGGCGCCGATCGCGATGGGATCGAGTCCGGCGGCGTCGAGGTACAGGACCAGGACGACCGCCAGGAACCCGTACCCGAACATCCGCAGCGTTCGCAGGGCGAATAACGTCCGGCCGTCGGGACCGAGGTCACCGAGGCTCGCGATCAGTGAATCGTCCGGGCCGGTCGTCGTCGTGCTAGGGCGGTCCGCCATATCGAGGACGAGTCTAGGTGCCGTGACGGCGCGGCCGCTCTGCCACAATGGACCGGTCATGACGACCTCGCCACACGAGTCCGACCTGCCCGGGCACGAGGGCGCCGTCGCGCACCACGCTCCGGACGATCACGGCGAGGAACACGGTCACGACGATCACGCCCATGACGAGGAAGAGATCCTGGGCCCGATCGATGCGATCGCCTGGGGCGCGGGCGTCCTCGGGGTCGTGCTCGGGTTGGCCGTGGCGCTGGCGTTCGCGCTCTCGACCGCGGCGCTCTCCTAGCACCTGAGAGGCTAGAACAGCCCGACGACGTTCCCCTCGGGGTCGATGTCGATCTTCTCGCCGCCCGGCTTGGACGGCAGACCGGGCATCGTCCGCATCTCCCCGCACAGTGGCGTGATGAACCCGGCGCCGGCTGACAGTCGGATCTCGCGGATCGGGACCGTGAACCCGGACGGCGCGCCCTTGAGATTCGCATCGTGGCTGAGCGAGTACTGGGTCTTCGCCATGCACACCGGCAGGTGACCGAAGCCCATCGACTCATACAGCTTCAATGACTTCTGCGCGGCCGGCGTGAGCTCGATGCCGTCGCCGCCGTATACCTCCTTGACGATGGTCAGGATCTTCTCGCCGAGCGGCGCCTCGTCCGGGTAGAGCAATCGGAACGAGCGCGACGGGTCTTCCGTGGCGGCCCAGACCGCCTGCGCGAGATCGGTCGCGCCGGCACCGCCGTTCGTGAAATGCGTGGCAACGACCGCGTCGCGCGCGCCGGCGGCGATCGCGACTTCGCGGATCGCTTCGACCTCGGCTGGCGTATCGGTCGGGAACGAGTTGATCGCAACGACCGCCGGGATCCCAAAGGTCCGGACGATGCCGATGTGTGCGGCGAGGTTCGACGCGCCCGTGCGCACGGCCTCGACGTTCTCTTCGAGCAGGGCGGGATCGAGCGGCTTGCCGGCCACGATCCTGCCGACACCGCCGTGCATCTTGAGCGCTCGGACCGTGGCGACCACCACGGCGGCATCCGGGGCGAGCCCCGACGCCCGGCATTTGATGTCGAAGAACTTCTCGGCACCCATGTCCGCACCGAACCCGGCTTCGGTGCAGACGATGTCGTTGGTGACCAGCGCGAGCCGGTCGGCGATGATCGAGTTGTTGCCGTGGGCGATGTTGCCGAACGGCCCGCAATGCACGAAGGCCGGCCCGCCCTCGAGCGTCTGCAGCAGGTTCGGCTTGATCGCATCCCGCAACAGGACCGTCATCGAGCCGGCGACACCGAGCTCTTCGGCGGTCACTGGCGAGCCGTCGACCCGGGTCGCCAGCACCATTCGCCCGAGCCGCGCCCGAAGGTCGAACAGGTCCGTGGCCAGGGCGAGTACCGCCATGACCTCGGACGCGACGGTGATGACGAACTCGGTCTCGCGGGGGACGCCGTCCTCGCGTCCGCCGAGGCCGATGACAACGTGGCGCAGAGCTCGGTCGCTGATGTCGACGACACGCGGCCAGAGGATCCCGTGCGGGTCGACGCCCAGCGGGTTCTTGTGGTGGAGACTGTTGTCGAGGAAGGCTCCCGCCAGGTTGTGGGCCGCCCCGATCGCGTGGACGTCCCCGGTCAGGTGGAGGTTGAAGTCCTCCATCGGGATGACCTGGCTGTAACCGCCGCCCGCGGCTCCGCCCTTGATCCCGAAGACGGGACCCAGCGAAGGCTGGCGGATGTTGACCGACGCCTTTCTCCCGATGCGGTTCAGACCCTGGGCCAGCCCGACGGTGGTGGTCGACTTGCCCTCGCCGAGCGGCGTCGGCGTGATCGCGGTGACGACCACGTACTTGCCCCGCGGACGCTCCCTTTCGAGTCGAGTGATCGCCTCGAGCGTCACCTTGGCCTTGGCCGGCCCGTAGAGCTCCAGCTCGTCGTCACGGATCCCGAGCTCCGCGCCGATGTCGACGATCGGCCGCGGCGTGACGGAGCGAGCGATCTCCAGATCGGACGGGAAGGTCATCGAGTCGGGTCTCCTCGGGTCAGCCGGCCGCGGCCTGGCGCTCCGCCGCGCGGATGAGGTGGGTGAGCAAGAGTGCGTTGGTGAGCGGGCCGATGCCGCCGGGTACCGGAGTGATGGCCGACGCCACCCGACGCGCCGATTCAAAGTCCACGTCACCCCGGATGTGGCCGTCGACGACGTTGATCCCGACATCGACCACGACGGCCCCGGGCTTGAGCATGGGGCCCGTCACGAGCCCGGGATGACCCGCGGCGACCACGACGATGTCGGAACGGCGGACGTGCGCCGGTAGATCCCGGGTTCGGGAGTGGCTGACGGTCACGGTCGCGTCCTCCTTGACGAGGAGGAACGCGGCTGGCATGCCGACGACAGCCGAACGTCCGATGACCAATGCGTCCTTGCCGGCGATCTCGATCCCCGAGCGGCGCAGGATCTCGACCGCCGCGTGCGCGGTGGCGGGCAGGAACCCGTCGTAACCGAGGCGGAGCAGGCCGGCATTCAATGGGTGGATACCGTCGATGTCCTTCGCGGGGTCGATGGCATCGATCACGGTCCGTAGACGGATGGTCGGCGGCAGCGGCATCTGGACGATCACGCCGTCGATCTGCGGGGTCGCGTTCAGGTCACGGATCGCCGCCACGACCGATGCCTCGGTCGCCTCGCCTTCGAGCTCCGCGAACCGCGCGTCGATGCCGACCTTGGCGCAGCCACGCAGGATCTGTTCGAGGTAGACCGTCGACGGCGCATCGCGCCCGATGATCACGACCGCGAGCCCGGGTGGCCGACCCTGCGATCGAGTGAACGACTCGACATCCTCGGCAACGGCGGCCCGGATCTCCGCCGCGATCGGCCCGCCCTCGAGCAACCGGGCGGTGCCGGTCGATGCGTCGATCACGCCCGTCCGGCCGGTTCGACAGGGTCGCGACGTTCGCCCGATCCGATCGCCTGATGCGTCTGCGAGGCAAGGTCCCCGATCGCGGCGAGCAGTTCGGTGACCCGTTCGGTGAGGCGGCCCTCGAGCTCCGGGTCGCCGGTCGAGGGCAGGTTGATCATCACGTTGGCGGCGGCTCCGCGTGCCGCGGCCTCCCCGAGTAACGCCGCCACATCGACATCGCTCGAGGCGTTGGGATTGCTCCTACCGGCCAGGGCTTCCGCCGCCTGGAGCAGGTCGAAGCACGCCTCGACACACGACATCGGCGCCTCGGATGCTCGCCGAGCGGCAGCCTGCATCGCCTTGGCCCGGGCCTCGATCTCCGCATCGGTGTCGCGGGGCAACTTCAACGCAGCGGCATACCCACCGAATGCATCCGCGTCGGCGTCGGCGATGTCGAGGAACTGCTCGGACAACCGCCGCCCCGTCTCAGCGGCCCACCCGAGCATCGGCTCATGCTCGGCGTACTTGGAGCGACCCGTCGTGAGGGACGCGACCATCGTCACGAGACTCGCACCAAGCGCCGCAGCCACAGCCGATGCACTGCCGCCGCCAGGGACGGGATCGGACGACGCGAGCCGGCCGACGAAATCCTCGATGGTCAGATCGCGGAAACTCCTGCCGGGATCGGAGGGTTGCACCGCGCGATTGTAGGTTGCCGCCCGCAACCTCCGCGCTCATTGCCCGCACGTTTTCCGGGAGCGCGGCGGATCGCCAGACGCCTTGTCACCGCCCAGCGGTGCTACCAGCGACCGGGCCCATGCGACCTTCGCCTTCTGCACCGCTGCAGGGTGCGCCCGACGGAGAACGCGACGTTTCCGCCTCCGAATGACCGGTCTGACGGTCCGCTGAGCGGCGAGCGCCGTCGGTAGCACCGCCGAGAGGTGGAGCAGAGCTCATCCGAGTGTTGCGCGAAACTCGGCGCCGACCCGAGCGGATCTGACGAGTTCCGCGGTCGAGGCCGACGCGGAGGGCAGCAGGCGAGTAGGCGCGCGTGCCCGCAGGCATCGGCCCTCCCAGCAGTCGCGTCGGTAAGGGCGGGCGCGGTACCGGCGCGCCCGCCCCTATCCCCGACGAGTCGCCGGCGGATCGGGAGGGAGACCCGCCGGCCTTGTGTGTTGCGGGCTATGCCGCCTTGCGCGCCTCATCGAGGGCGGTCACTGTCCAGCGCCTGGATCGATGCTGGTACGACAGCGCCAAACGCGCACGCGGCGTCTCGACCTCGAAGAGCGTTCGAGGGCCCGTGATGACCGGGTATGCAGCCGCTTCTTCACGAACGACGGACAGGTGGGTGATGGGCAGCCGGTCGGCGCCCCACTTGATCTCACGAGGGCGACCACTGAACCAGTCGGTCCGGACCTGGACCGGAACGGGCTCGACGCGGATGAACGCCATATCGGAAAGCTCCTTTCAGCCCGCCCAAGCCGCCGGGCGGATCATCATCGACGTCGCTCGGGGCACGTCGGCCGACAGAACATCTGTTCGATGTCACAAAACACTAGACCGAACAAGTGTTCGATGTCAAGCGTCGTCGGGGGGAATGTCGTCGACCTCCGTGTCACCTAGGCTGTCACGGCTGGATGCGCCCCTCGAATCGGGCTCGTCCGCCTCCGCCGCGACACCCCTCGCGCGCCGGTCCAAGGGGTTGCGCGGATCGCGCTCGAAGGGCGCCGGCAGGCCGGTCCCCACCAATCGTCCGCGCGTGACGGCACGCTCCCCATACCGCCGACGGATGGTATCGGCCGCCTCGATCGCCGCCCGTCGACGCGGCTCATCGCTCGGGAAGAGCCCGAGCTGTTCGCGACCGCCCAGGTTCGACGCGGTCACGCCGAGGAGCCGGACGCGGATGCCGCGCACCTCGGGCCGGGCGAGCTCGACCGCCGCTCGGAAGATGGGGTCCGTCATGTCCGTGGGTTCCGGCAAGGTCCGCTGCCGCGTGATGGTCCGGAACGACGAGTCGCGGATCTTGACCGCGATCGTCGAAGCGCGAACGCCGGCAGATCGCAATCGACCGGCCACCCCGTCGCTCATCGCGAGCAACGTCCGCTCGATGGTCTCCCTGTCGCTCGTGTCGACATCGAACGTGTGCTCGTGCCCGACCGATTTGGCGGGATCGCCTTCGTGGACGCGATCCTCGTCGACGCCGCGCGCTCGCGAAGCGAGCGACCCACCGTGTTTCCCGAAGCGACGGACGAGCAGGTCGGGCGAGAGCGCCGCCAGATCGCCGATCGTCCGTACGCCGTAATCGGCGAACGCCCTCGCGGTCTTCTCGCCCACGCCCCAGAGTCGACTGATGGGCAGCGGCGCCAGGAAGGCCGCCTCCTCACCCGGTTCGACCACCACCAACCCGTCGGGTTTCCGCAGGTCCGAGGCGATCTTCGCGACGAGCTTGGTCGTGGCGACACCGACCGACACCGGGAGGTCCACGTCCTCGCGGATCGCGGCCTTGATCGCCAGCGCGATCGCGCGCCCATCGCCGAACAGCTGGCGCGAACCGGTGACGTCGAGGAACGCCTCGTCGATCGAGATCGGCTCGACCTGCGGCGTGAACCTGCGGAGGATCGCCATGACCTCGCGCGAGGCCTGCTGGTAGCGCCGGCCGTCGACCGGGAGGAAGACGCCGTCCGGACAGCGCCTGACGGCTTCCCGCAGCGACATCGCCGAATGCACGCCGAATCGCCGAGCCTCGTAGCTGGCGGCCGAGACCACGCCCCGTCCGCGCGGATCGCCGCCGACGATGACCGGCTTGCCTCGCAGCTCCGGTCGATCCCGCTGCTCGACCGACGCGAAGAACGCATCGAGATCGACGTGAAGGATCGTCCGCTCGGTCACGGTCGGTATCATCCGCCCTCAGTGCAGCCGCCCGCCGACGACCGCTTCGGGATCGAACCGCTGCCCCCGACGCAGGTCATCGCCTTGATCATCGGGCTGACCGTCGCCCTGGGTCTGGCCTGGTCGATCCCGCTCCTGGCGATCCCCCTCGCCTGGCCGTGGCTCTTCCTCGTTCCGGGCTGGGTCATCGTCAGGCGCGTCGCCCCGGACCTGCCGCGCCCGGGACAGGTCGGCGTCGCAGTCGTCACCAGCGTCTACGTCTCTGCCCATCTGGTCGAGGTGATCGCGTCGGTCGGCGGATTCGGTCGCGCCGCAGTCCTCGTCTCGGTCGTTCTCCTCGTCCTCGGGACGGTGATCGTGGCCCGCGTCCGTCATCGATGGCTCGAGCCATGGTCGTTGCCGCCAGTCCGTGCCATCCCCGGATCCGTGCAGCGGGCGATGTATGCGGACGCTCCGGCCTGGATCGTCGCCGCGGCGGTCACCTTCGTCGTCGCCGCGATCCTCGGGACCAACGGCTGGCACCCGACACCCGATGGATTCGTGTCCGGTGGCTGGAACTGGAGCGACCTGATGGTCCACGTCGCGATCGGCAACAGCATCGTGCACGGCAACTTCCCACCCGAGGTGCCGTACTTCGTCGGCCAGCCGTTGACCTACCACTGGTTCGCCGACTTCCACGGAGCGATCAGCGCGATCGCGGCGAACGTCGCGATCATCCCGGTCTTCTTCCTGTCGAGCGCCTTGCTGGCGGGCGTGCTCGCGCTGGTCGTCTGGGGCCTGACGCTCCAGCTCACCGGCGATCGCCGGGTCGCCACGATCGCGACGATCCTGGTCTGCGGCGCAGGTGGGATGGGCTGGCTTCGCCTCGTCGGCGACGTCATCGGCGGTGGGCCGTCGATCCCGGCGCTGATCGTCGAGCGGCCGTACGACAACTCCTGGGCCGACGCCTGGCCTTGGTTCCGGATCGCGTCGGTGTTCGGCACCGGGTTCCTGCCGCATCGCGCGACCACGTTCGGGCTACCGGGCCTCGTCGCCATCGTGCTGCTCGTGGTGGCCGGACTGGGCCGGCGACCCGCAGCCGTCCTGCTCGCGGGAATCCTCGCGGCGTTGCTTGCGCCGTTCCAGTTCTACGCGTTCCCGGCGACCTACCTCATCGTCGGGTTGTACGTGCTGTTCGCCGGTCGGTGGCGGGACCAGACCGTGCTGCGCGATGCGGTGCTGTTCCTCGGCCCGATCGTGGTCGCGTTGCCATACGTGCTCCCTGCCGCGCTCAGGCAGGGGGCGCAGGGCTCATTCCGATTCGTGGAAGGCTGGAGCGAGGCCCGGTTCGCGGAGGGGCCCGATGCGGCTGCGTTCTTCTACATCACGAACCTGGGGATCCCGGTGCTGCTCGCCGTCGTGGCGCTGCTCGCGCT
>JBIOWA010000116.1:0-2275 GCA_044868045.1 Candidatus Limnocylindrales bacterium | reverse complement strand
GCGCGCTGCTGCGGCTGAGCGCGCAGCGCCCGTTCCTGCAGTCCGTGCGCTTCGCCGGCGACCGCGCCGTGGTCGAGTACTGGGAGGAGGCGGAGTCGCTGCTCGACGCGTCCTCCCTGGCCCTGCGGGTCTGGAACGAGCACCGCGACACCGCCGGCCTGCCGCACTGGGAGGTCGTCGGCCTGGAGGTCCTGGAGCGCGACCTCTACACCGGCCGCGAGTGCGCCGACCCCCGCGACAAGCTCCGCCCGGTCACCCCGTTCCCGTACTAGGCCGCTGATCGGCCCTTCCGGAGCCGGCCATCGTGCGGGCAAGGCGGGGACCGCCGGTCTGTCCGGCTCTTCCACTCTCGGGGTTCACGTTCATTGGTGCTCGCCACGATCGGGGGCGGGCTCACGCAGGCTGAGCGGACGGACGCCGGATGGGCTCATCGCCAGTGCCCACGGACCGGGGCCACGCTTTGTGATCACGCGTTGGAGACGCTCCTCGTGCTGGAGGAAGAGCTCGACCTGCTGTCGCGGCCCGAGATCCTGCTTGGCGCCGATCCACACCGACCTAATGCCGTGCTCCCAGTAGGCCCGCAGCTCCGCAGGTCGGGTGCGGATCCGCCTGTCCCGCGTCACGACTATGAGGTTCCGTCGGGCGATCACCGGCATCCAGTCCAGGTCGGGCGTGCCGACGGGAACCTCGGACAGATCCTCGTGTCCGGGATAGACGACGTCATCACGGCCGGCACGGCACAGCAGCTTCCCAAGACCCAGGGTGTTCTCGTCGGTGAAGTACACCGGCACCCTTGCCGCCTTGTTCAGGCAGCGCGCTCGGAACCGGCGATGAGTTCGAAGCGGATCGCTTCCTCGACCTGTTCGAGAGTGAGGTCGTAGAGGTCGGCGAGTTCGTCGCGGCTGGTGCCCGCTCGGTAGTCCTCGGCAAGCGAGTCGGTGCGGACGTTGCGCACTGCCGGCTGACCGAACGCCCGTCGTGGGTCCATGACAACGTCGGGGGTCCGCAGGTCGGGACGCAGCAGGCCGGCCACATAGTCGTCGTACTCCACCGCAGAGCTAAAGCGCTGCACAGCGTCAGTGAGCAAGTACTGACCGTCACGCACTACGACGAGCTGCAGACCTAGCTCTAGCCCCACTTCCTGCTGCACCACCTGGACCAGCTCGCGACCCTCGACGTCGAGGAACGGCCGAGCGCGCGCCAGGGGGTAGCCCCCGAACTCCTCGCGGAGTTTCACGATCGCGGGACGCATCCGCTGCACCGGCACCTTCAGATCGCGGAACTCGGCCAGCAGCCGTGCCTCTACCATCTCGCCCCAAGTGACGGCGTCGGAGCCGGTCGGCTCGGGCCGAAGGACCGGGTCGTAGAAGCGCCCCTGGCGTTCGTATCCCTCCAGCCAGCGGCGCGCGGTGCCGGTGTGCAGGCCAACGAGCCGATCTACGTCGGCGTACGAGTAGATCGCGCGATCGAGAAGGGATGCGGCCATTCCGCCATCTTCGCACCAGCTGCCGCCCAGTCGGCGATCCGGTTGATTGGTGTCGCGCGCACATCGACGCGATCATCCGGAACACGCCACGGACCGGAAGGTTGCCGCGTGGCTGGAGGACACCGAGGACGAGGCCCAGGTGATCCGCGACGCGACGAAGGCGATCCTCGCGGGCCGGTCGCTGCGCGCGGCGACAACCCGTTGAACGAGCAGGGCCGCAAGGCCTCGACGGACAAGCCGTGGATGTACATGCGCCTGCGCGACGTGCTGGTCCGCCTTCGCAACGCCGGGCCGGTCCACCGAGGGCGCGCCGACCGCCGTCACGAGAGCCGCGAGGACTACCCGATGCGCTTCGGGGTGATCGGCAAGGCAACTGGCCCGATCGTGGACGAGCACACATGGAGGGCGTGCGCGGCACGACGCTGCTCGACCCCTCGCGCCGCATCCACACGTCGACCGAGCGCCGGTGGCTGGGGTCGCGGTCGTACTTCTGTGCGGGGGAGGGCTGCGGCGCTCCGCTGCGGTCCACGCTAGTGATCGTCGACGGAGGTTCTTCGACGCGGGCCTGTGGCCGATGCCTGCACGGGTCCCCGTTGATGGCCGATGAGCACAGCGACACGCCGCGCGGCATTGCAGCCATCGGCCACAACCCGGCCCCCGTTGCGGCGCGAACGTAGGCTAGGGGCGTGCAGATCACCGAGGACGTCGAGAGAGCAGCGCGCGCGGCGCGGGCCGCCGCCCAGGAGCTGGCCCTGGCCACCCGGGCGGCGAAGGACGCCGCGCTCCTGG
>JBIOWA010000115.1:0-4015 GCA_044868045.1 Candidatus Limnocylindrales bacterium | reverse complement strand
AACGTGTCCGCGGCGGCCACGACGATCGTCCGACCCTCGGCGGTGTAGCGCGCCGCCAGTTTGCCGATGGTCGTCGTCTTGCCGGTGCCATTGACGCCGACGACGAGGACGACCGCAGGGCCATCGGGCCGTCGTCCCGGTGACCAGTCCGGGTCGCGATCGACGAGGAGTGCGGCCAACTCGTCCCGGATCGCGGCCTCGGGACCGTCGGGATGGCGGCGACGCCGTGCGCGGTCGACGAGCTCGATCGCGAGGGTAGCCCCGACATCACCTGCGATCAGCGTTTCCTCGACCTCGTCCCAGGCCGGGCCGCCCTCGGTGCCGAGGTAGCCGCGAAGCTGCGCAACGAAGCTGCCGCGGGTGCGCTCCAGACCTTGGTCGAGCGTATGCGCCGGTGCCACCGCGAGGAACGCAGTCGGGTCGAACGGCGCATAGGCCGGGACAGGGTCGTGCGCGCCGTGCGTCGACGGCGTCTCCTGCGCGGGAGATCCTTCGATTTCGAAGCGTTGGTCCGGACGCGAGGGCTCGCCTTCGTCCGGACGCGGAGCCTCGGCCTCGCCTGGAGACGCTTGCGGCCCTTTCGCCTCTTCGGCTCGCCCGCGGCGCCAGAACGGCATCAGCCGACCGTCGTGAGCTCGCCGCTGCGCTCCGACGCCAGCGCCTGTGCCTCATCCAGCCGAAGGCTGATCACCCGCGACACCGAGTCGTCACCCACGGTTACTCCATACAGGGCATCCGCCGACTCGATCGTGCCCCGGTTGTGGGTGATCACGACGAACTGGGTCCTGTCCGCGAGGCCTCGAAGCGCCTCGGCGAACCGGCCGATGTTCGCCTCATCGAGGGCCGCGTCCACCTCGTCGAGGACACAGAACGGAACCGGGCGGACCTCCAGCATCGCGAACAGCAGTGCGACCGCGGTGAGCGCACGCTCGCCCCCGGAGAGCATCGCCAGGGCCTGTGGCTTCTTGCCGGGCGGGCGGGCCACGATCTCGACCCCGGTCGTGCCCAGATCGGTCGGATCGGTCAGGGACAGCTTCGCGTAGCCGCCATCGAACAGCTGCTCGAAGCGGCGCTCGAAGGCCGTCTCGAGCGCGGCGAACGTGGTCCGGAACTGGTCGGCGATCATCGTGTCGAGCTCGGCGATGAGCTCGCGGGTCTTGCCGATCGCATCCCGGAGATCGGCGCCCTGGGCCTCCAGGCCGTCGAGGCGGAACTTCAGTTCCGCGTACTCCTCGACCGCGAAGGGGTTGGCCGCCCCGAGCTCGTGGTATCGACGGCGCAGATGCGCCAGCCGTCCGGAAGACGGCACGTCTTCAGGGGGCTGCGCGCTCGTCCAGCGTTCGGCGGCGACCGTCAACGCCGCGTCGAGGGCGCCGTCCTCGTCGGCGCGATCCTCGTCGGTGCCGTCATCGGCCGCATGCTCGTCACTGGCGCCAGCCCGCAACCCGAGGCTGAGCCGGCCGAGCTCGCCCATCCCGGCCAACTCGACGAGGACACTCTCGCGGAGCGATTCCAGGCCGAGGCGCGCCTCCAATTCGGCGTGATCTCCGGCGCGTGCCCGCTCGTCCGCCACCTTGAGCCGTTCCCGGGCAGCAGCGGCACCACGCTCGGCGTCCGCGAGACGAGCACGGTCGGCGGCATCCGCAGCGTGCAGCGCCGAGAGCGCCTCGCGCGCATCGCGTTCCGTGGCGGTCGCGGCGGCCACGTCGGCCCGGAGCCCGTCCCGTACCGCGAGCAGCGTCGACTCTCGCTCGACGAGCCCCGCCGTCTCACGGTCGGATCTGGCGATCCGTTCCTCGGCGATGGCCGCCGCCGCCTCAGCCCGGGCTCGGTGATGTTCGGCGTCTCGTCGCGTCGCGTCATAGCTCGCTAGCCGCGCCGCGAGGCGATCGCGCCGCTCGCGAAGTTCGGCGGAGCGTGCTTCCCAGGTCGACAGCGCGTCCGATGACTCGCCGTCGGAAGACCCCGCGGTCGGCGGCTCGCCGTCCGTCGGCGGCGTCGTCGCGGCGATCCCCTCTCGCAGCCGCGCCGCCTCCGACTCCATCCGGGCGTGCTGCGCCGCGTGCCATGCTGCCTCGCGCGTGATCGCCTCCGCCTCCGTCGAGGTCGCTCGTTCCACCTCCTCGGCCCGTCGTCGCTCGCCCGTGAGCCGAGCTTCCTCGGATCGCGCATCGTGGAAGGCAGCCCGTGCCGCGACGGCGGCCGATTCGGCCGCAGCGGCCGTGGCCTCGAGCTTCGAGCGCTCGGCCCCTGCTCGCTCGAGGTCCCCCGAGAGGCGGGCATGTTCGGCTCGTCGATCGAGGATCGAATCGGACGACCCGAGCGCGACGCCCGTATCGTCTATGACCGCCGAACCGTCGCGAGGAACCGCGACCCAGCCCGAGGGCAGCTTCGCCTGGAGGGCGAGGCACGCCTGCAGGTCCGGCAGCCAGACGGCCCGGGCAAGGATCCTCCGGGCAGCGCCCGATGCGTCGCGCCGCACGGCGTCCGCCAGCCGGCCACCGCCGGCCTCGGCGACTGCGTCCAGGCAGCGACGGGTCGCTGCATCGGACGCCGGCTCAGCTCCGATGAGCCGTTCCTCCACGAGGAGTCGCCCTCGTTCCGTTGCGAGGTCCGTGACGCGGTCGGCGGCGACCAGGTACGCCCGGGCCCGATCGGCCAGGGCGGCCTCGACCGCGGGCCGCAGCTCGGGGTCGACCGCCAGGTCCTCGTCGAGGCGCCGCCCACCGGATCGTCGCGCCGCGCGGGCGATCGGTCGTCGCTCGTCCTCGTCCAGGTGCGCCGCGAGCGAGTCGACCCGGCCGCGCAGCGCAGCGGCGGCGGCCGACGCAACGGTCGCGCGTTCGGATGCAGCCACCCGGTCCGCCTCGGCCGTCTCGAGGGCGGCACGGGCTTCCTCTCGTGTCGCGATCGCCTTGCCCTCCGACGCGAGGGCCAACTCGAGCGCGCGGGCCGAGGCCTCCGATCGGCCGACGACTTCTTCCCGTTTCGCCGCCGACGCGTCCGCGGCCAGCCGTTCCTCGGCGGCTCGCCGTTCCGCCTCGGCAAGCCGACGCCTGCCCGTCTCGGCCTCCGCGGCACGCGCCGCTTCCGCGCGTCGGACGGCGGCCAGATCCTCACCGCGCCCAAGGGATGCCGAGCGGAGCGTGGCCAGCTCGGCGAGGGCCTCGGCCAGCTCGCGATCGGCCTCGGAGACGCCCGCCTCGAGGTCGACGTCGCGGGCCGGCACGGGTGCCGCCATCGCCCGACGCTGGGTCGCAACCTCCGCCTCGGCGGCTGCCCGCTCTTCGACCAACCGACGGCGATCGCGCTCGATCGCCTCCAGGTCCGACGTCACCCGACCGGCCCGCAGCTGCAAGGCGGTGAGTGCCGACCGCGCCGTCTCGTGGGCCTCGCGACGCTCGCGTTCCACCTCCGCCCGTGCCGCGAGCTCCCCGGCGAGGCCGCCAGCGGTCCGCTCCGCGGCTTCCAGGTCGGCCATCGCCTGGACCGCGTCGGCCTCGGTCTGGGATCGCCGCGCCGTCGCCTCCGCCAACCGGGCCGCCGACTCGTGCCAGCGGGCGTGCGTTGCTGCGAGGAGGGCCGCGGCCAGCTCCTCCCCCACCGACGACCGGGTCGTCTGCTGCTCGGCCTGCGCCGCGAGCCGCCGTGCCTGCGGCCGGAGTTCGGCGAGGATGTCATCGACCCGCGCGAGGTTGGCCTCCGACTCCGTCAGCTGTTCCTCGGCCTTGCGCCGTCGGCGCTCGTGCCGCCGGACCCCGGCGACCTCCTCGAACAGCGGCCGCCGCTCCTCCGGACGCAGCGCGAGCGCCTGGTCCACCATCCCCTGGCCGATGAACAGGAAGGCGTTCTCCGCCAGGTTGGCGGAATCCAGGAGATCCACGAGGTCCTTCAACCGGACCCGCTGGCGATTGAGCAGGTAGTCGTTCTCGCCCGAGCGGTACAGGCGCCGCCCCAGCTCCACCACCGAGTACTCGACCGGCAGGAGCGCGTCGGCGTTGTCGAGGACGAGCGT
>JBIOWA010000114.1:0-24240 GCA_044868045.1 Candidatus Limnocylindrales bacterium | reverse complement strand
ATCCGCATCTGCGCCAACGACACGTGCCGTTGGGTCTTCTTCGACACCTCGCGAACCGGGCGGCGGCGCTGGTGCGACATGGCGACCTGCGGGAACCGGGCAAAAGCAGCCCGCCATCGAGCCCGTTCGAAGGCGGCGACCGTCGATGCTGTGGAGCCGGCCAGCTTCAGCTAGCGGCCGCTGGGCCCGCGCGCCGGTTCAGTCGCGCAGCACGACGTTGACGAGCTTGCCGCCGCCGGCGACCACGATCCGATCCGGCGTCCGGCCGTTCAGGATCGCGACGATCTTGGAGTCGGCGAGGACCGCTGCCTCGATCTCCGCGGGCGTGGCATCGGCACGGACGACCACTCGGGTGCGCAACTTGCCGTTGACCTGCACCGGCACCTCGCGGACCGACACGGCGATGGCCGTCTCGTCGACCACCGGCCACGTCTCGGCGTGGATGGATGTCCAGTCGAGGCCGGCAGCCTCGGCCCGCCGTGCCCAGATCTCCTCGGTGATGTGCGGGGCGGCCGGCGCCAGCATCACCAGCAGCAGGCGGATCGCCTCGTCCCACTCCCGATCGCCGGCCACCTCCGTGCCCCGGTAGCGGTACAGCGTGTTGGACAGCTCCATCAGCTTCGCCACCATCGTGTTGAAGCGGAAGCCCTCATAGTCCTCGGTCACGTCGCGCAAGGTCCGGTGAGCTGCGGCGCGAATGGCCGCCTCAGCGTCCGCGGCGCTCTCGCCGGCCGGTAGCTGTCCGGCCGACGGATCGCCGTGCTCTCGCCCGTAGGGGTCCATGGCCAGCGTCCAGACGCGGTTCAAGAAGCGATGGACGCCACCGATCCCCGTCGGGCTCCACGGTCCACCCTGGTCCCACGGGCCCATGAACATCAGGAACAGGCGAACCGTGTCGGCGCCGTATTGCTTGACCAGTTCGTCCGGATCCTCGACGTTGCCGCGCGACTTCGACATGCGCTCGCCGTCGGCGCCCAGGATCTGTCCCTGGTTGAACAGGCGACGGAACGGCTCGTCCTCGGCGATCAGGCGGCAATCGCGCATCGCCTTCGTCCAGAATCGGCTGTACAGCAGGTGCATCACGGCGTGCTCTGCGCCGCCCGTGTACTGGTCGACCGGCGTCCAGGCATCGGTCATCGCGCGGTCGACCGGGCCGTCGTCCTTGTCGGGCGACAGGTAGCGATACCAGTACCACGACGAATCGACGAACGTGTCCATGGTGTCGGTCTCGCGTCGCGCCGGGCCCGCACATCGAGGACAGTCGACGCGCAGGAACGCCTCGTCGCGGTTCAGCGGGTTGTCGCCGCGCCCCCGGTAATCGACTGTCTCCGGCAGCAGGACCGGCAGGTCCTCATCGGGAACGGGGACGATGCCGTCGCGTTCGCAGTAGATGACGGGGATCGGCGTGCCCCAGTAGCGCTGTCGGCTGATCAGCCAGTCGCGTAGTCGGTACGTCACGGTCGGCTGGGCCTTGCCGTCGACCGCCAGGGATTCGACGATCGCGCGCCCGCCCTCGTCGGCCGGCATCTCGTCGAACCGACCGCTGTTGACCAGCCGCTCGCCCGCGGTGTGTGCCACGTACGCGTCGGTCATCTCGTCGTCGGCCTCGGTGCCGGGTGCGGCAACGACCCGCCGGATCGGCAGGCCGAACTGGCGGGCGAACGCGAAGTCACGCTCGTCGTGGGCCGGCACCGCCATGATCGCGCCGGTCCCGTAACCGGCTAGCACGTAGTCGGCGATGAAGATCGGGATCCGCTCGCCGTTGACCGGGTTGATCGCGTCGGCACCGATCGCCACGCCGGTCTTCTCCCGATCCGTCGACAGGCGGTCGATCTCGGTGCGCCGTCGAGCCTGCTCGACGTACGCTTCGGCCTCGGCCCGTCGCTCCGGAGCGGTCAGGACCGAGACCAGCGCATGCTCCGGGGCCAGGACCATGAACGTCGCCCCGAACAACGTGTCCGGCCGCGTCGTGAAGACGCGGATCGACTCGCCGCCGGCGTGATGCTCCGACGGCGCGGTCTCGAAGTCGATCTCGGCGCCCTCCGAGCGACCGATCCAGTTAGTCTGCTGGACCTTGATCGGCTCGGGCCAGTCGATACCGTCGAACGACAGCAGCTCATCGGCGTAGGCCGTGGTCTTCAGGTACCACTGGTCCAGGTCGCGCTTTTCGACCAGCTCACCGCACCGCCAGCAACGGCGTTCGGGGCCTTCGACCTGCTCGCGCGCCAGGGTTCCGTCATTGGGGCACCAGTCGACCGCCGACCGCTGCCGATACGCCAGGCCCTTCTCCAGGAACCGCAGGAACAGCCACTGGTTCCACTTGTAGTAGCTCGGGTCGGCGGTGACGACCTCGTGCTTCCAGCTGAACGTCGCGCCCATCGTGCGGAACTGCCGCCGCATGTTCTCGATGTTGGCCATCGTCCAGGTGAAAGGATGGCCACCGTTCTTGATCGCCGCGTTCTCCGCCGGCAGCCCGAACGCATCGAACCCGATCGGGAAGAAGACGTTGTAACCGTGCATCCGGCGGAACCGCGCCAGCGCATCGCTCGGCGTGACGATGTACCAGTGGCCGATATGCAGGTCGCCCGAGGGGTACGGGTACATCGTTAACAGGTAGTACTTGGGCCGGCCGGTCTCGTGCAGATCGGTGTCGTGCAGGCCGAGTTCCGCCCAACGAGCCTGCCAGCGCGGCTCGATGACGGACGGGTCGTAGCGCTCGACCCTGGTTCGGCTATCGGCGGTCTCGGTCACGACGGGTGGACCCTCGGTCGGTCGCCGCAGACGGTTCACCCCCCGCCGCTGGCGAGGGGTGAAGGTCGGCGGTTCCATCTCTGGTGGAGCTACGGGGACTCGAACCCCGGACCCCCTGCATGCCATGCAGGTGCTCTTCCAGCTGAGCTATAGCCCCACGGGACGGGCAGTGTACCAAACAGCCTGTGACGAACCGACGTCAGGGGAACGGCGCTGGCCCCTCGTCCGGGGGTGGCATCATCCGCATGTGACGTCGTTCGACGTGTTGATCCGCGGCGGGACCGTCGTCGACGGCACGGGTTCGCCAGGGCGAGCAGCCGACGTGGGCATCCTCGGTGACCGGATCCTGGCGATCGGCGACCTCGCTGAGGTCGACGGCACGAACGCAGCCACCGTCATCGACGCCGCCGGGCGGGTGGTGACGCCTGGGTTCATCGACCCGCACGGACACTCGGATGCGTCGCTGTTCGTCGATGGTGCGCTGGTCAGCCATCTGATGCAGGGCTTCACGACGCAGCTGTCGGGCAACTGCGGCGAGTCCCTGGCGCCGATCACGGACATCGGGCGCGAGGTGGTGGAGCTCGCCCTCCGGCCCTACGAGGTCGTCGCTCGATGGCGCACGTTCGCCGAGTACCTCGAGGCCGTCGAGGCCGAGACCCTCGGCATCAACGTCGCCTTCCTGGTGGGGCACGGGACCGTTCGCGCCGCGGTCATGGGATCGGAGGCGCGTGGCTCGACCGACCTCGAGCGGCATTCGATGGTGCACGAGATCGAGGCAGCGCTCGGCTGCGGGGCCTTCGGCCTGTCGTCCGGACTCATCTACGCGCCGGGGATCCACGCGGTCGATGGCGAGCTTGCCGCGCTCGTCACGGCAGCGACCAGGCGTGGCGGCCTGTATGCGACGCACATCCGGAATGAGTCCGACGCGTTGTTCGAGGCGCTGGACGAGGCGGTCACCACGATCCGTGCCGCAGCCGACGCCGGCGTCGACCGCCCCCGACTCCAGGTCTCGCACCTCAAGTGCGGCTCCGCCGCCGTGCACGGTCGCGCGGCCGAGGTCGTGGCGGTCCTGGAGCGGGCGCGGGCCGATGGGCTGGACGTCGCGGCGGACCAGTACCCGTACACCGCGGCATCGACCACGCTCGCCACGATCCTGCCGCCGGCGTTGCTCGGCCTCGGCGTCGAGGAATGTGTCGCTGCGCTGGGCGATCCGGAGGTGCGCGGACGGGTGCACTCCGAGATCGATCAGGGCATCTCCGGCTGGGAGAACGTGGGGCGTGACCCTGGGTGGGCGGGGATCAGGATCGCGTACGCGGCGAGCCACCCGGACTGGTCGGGCCGCTCCCTTGCCGATCTCGGCGAGTCCCTTGGTGCCGACCCCGCCGAGCTCGCGCTCGACGCGCTGATGGACGACCGGCTCGACGTCGCGGTCGTCATCGACTGCATGATCGAGGCCGATGTCGAGACGATCCTGGCCGTCCCCTGGATCGCCGTCTGCACCGACGCCTCCGGTCGACGTCCGGGACACGGGATCCTGGGCGCGGGCAAACCGCATCCCCGCACCTACGGCTCGACCGCGCGGGTCCTCGGCGAGTACGTTCGTGACCGCGGTACGGTGACGCTCGAGACGGCCGTGGCCAAGTTGACGAGCGTCCCGGCGGCGCGACTGGGGCTGCGCGACCGAGGCGTCCTGCGTGAGGGCGCGTTCGCCGATCTCGTCGTGTTCGACGCGACGAGCGTCGCGGATACAGCCACGTACGACGAACCCGACCGCCATCCGAGGGGCATCGACCGCGTCCTGGTGAACGGCAGCCTCGCCGTCCTGGACGGCGCCGAGACGGGCGAGCGCGCAGGCCGGCTCCTCCGGAACGACGGATGACCGAGGTCCGATGACCCGGCGATCCGCGGCTCGCGCATCCGAGGCGCCGGCCATCGCCAACCTTCCTGGCGGCCCGATCCCGTTCACGCTCCGCCACTCGCCGCGAGCCCGCGGACTCAGGGTCGTGCTCCATCCGGAGCGTGGCGTCGTCGTGACGGTCCCGGTTCGAGCCGGGCGCCGGGATGGCGAACGCCATGCCGTGGCGTTCCTGGCCGAGCGCGAGCCCTGGCTCCGTCGCCACCTCGGACGTCAGGCAGCCCTCGTGGCCGAGCTCGCGGCGCGTGGCGGCGCCACGGATGGTGGCCGGATCCCGTTCCGCGGCCGGCTCCACCGGATCCGCGTCGTGCCGGCCGTCTCGGGGATCCGCCGATCCGATGTCGTCGCCTTCGACGACGAGCTCGTGATCCATCGGGTCGCGGCCGAACGACGCTCGGACGCGGCGATCCTCGAGCGCTGGCTGCGAGAGGAGGCGCGCGAAGCGATCGAGTCCGCGGTCGTCGCGCATGCGGAAGGGCTGCGGGTCCGATCCGCGGCCGTGACGCTTCGCGATCCGCGGACGCGCTGGGGGAGTGCCGCCCGAACGGGTCGGTTGTCCTTCTCGTGGCGCCTGGTCCTCGCGCCGCCAGAGGCGCTTGAGACCGTCGTGATCCACGAGCTGGCCCATCTCCGAGTTTTCGGACACGGACCGAAGTTCTGGGCGCTCGTCGCGTCGCGTCGGCCGGATCACCGAGTCTGGCGACGCTGGCTCCACGACCATTCGACCGAGCTGCACGCGGCGCTCGACCCGGGACCGCGCCTCGTACCGGTGGCGCGGCCTGCCTAGTTCGGCAGACCGACTGTCGACGAATCCGCGAGCAGCGTCACCGTCGACCCTGTCCATCGCAAGGGGTCGACCTCGAGCTCGTCGTGGGCTCCTTCGGTGATCGCGTCCCAGAGCTCGAATGCGAGCTCGGCCGCGACATCGTCCGGCAGCGCGAGCAGCGTGTTCCGCACCGGTGCGAGGAGGACGCGCGGCGTCGGATCGAGGAGCGGCCGCAACAGATCGGGCGCCAGGACCAGTGAGGAGCCCCAGCCCTGGCCCTGGATGGCGGTGACGTCGACACCACCGATGTGCAGCGATTCCACGACCGGCGGCTCCGAGCGGACCAGCCCAGCGAGGTTGTCAAGCGCTGTCGCGAGCAGCGTCGCGTGGTCGATACCCCAGCCGTCCAGGAGTGTCTGACTGACGTGCGAGAACGCGGGTCCGACATCGATGCCGAAGCCGGTCCAGATCCCCGGCGGCACGTGGATGTGCAGCGGTGCCGCCTCGGGTGGATGTGGGTGTCGCCGGCGCTTCAGGACCGGGACGATCCGGGGCGCGATCGCCGACCACGGGCCGGACGGGTCGAAGCCTCGGAACGCGGCCAGGATCTGCTCTGCGAGCCCGGGCTCGAGCGTGCCTGGACCGAGCGTGGTGAGTGTCAGGTCCCCGAGACGACGCCGGTTCCGTTTCGATATGCGACGGGCGCGTCGTTGGTCCTTGGCGGCTTTGGTCGACTTCATGCCGACCATGCTGCCGATGAGCGCTCATCCAGCGCTTATCGCGAGGTGCACCGCCGATCAACCGGAGGCGTCGGGGATGGTGGAGATGAGGGGACTCGAACCCCTGACCCCCGCGATGCGAACGCGGTGCTCTCCCAGCTGAGCTACATCCCCACGGGCGTCGGAGTGTAGCATGCGACCTCGGCCGCTCCCGGCCGTGGGTCCGTCCCGGGCCACGGGACTGCGGTCCATCAGACGCGACCCGACCCTAGGCTCCGCCGATGCCACTCGGCCTTCTGACCGGTCTCGGCGCGGCCCTGTCATGGGGCACGCTCGACCTATTCCTGGCCCTCGCCAGCCGACGGATCGGCAGCCTCAGGGTCACGACCGGCATGCAGGTCGTCGGCGCGATCCTGATCGCGCTCGCGGCGATCGTGACCGGCACGCCGGTGCCGACCGACCCGTTCGTCCTGGCCGGCGGGGCGCTCGTCGGCCTCGCCGGCGCCGGCGCCTACCTCTCGTACTTCACGGGCCTTCGGATCGGACCGATCGCGGTCGTAAGCGGGGTGGTCGCGGCGTACGGCGGGTTGACCGTCGTGCTGGCGGTGGCGCTCCGGGGCGAGACATTGACCCTCGTCCAGGCACTCGGGGCGGCCGCGGCGACCATCGGGGTCGTGCTGACCGGGGTGTCGTTCGACCACGGGTCCCGAGGCAGGTTCGCAAGCCCCGGCGTCGTCTTCGCGGTGGTCGCCCTGGTCCTCTTCGCGACGATGTCGATCGGCAGCGACATCGTCATCGATCGCGCGCCATGGCTCGAGGTGCTGCTCGTCTCACGGTTGTCGAATGCCACGCTCTCGGTCGTGGTGCTGGTCATCGCGACGACGGTCCTTCGGAGACAGGCGTCGGCGCTGATCGAGGGCGCAAACGGGACCGGCGGCAACCGAGCTACTCGTCCCGTCATCGCGGCCGTCGTCCTATCCGGTGTGCTCGATATCGCCGGACTCATGGCCTTCGCCTACGGCCTCGAGAACGCCCCGACGTGGCTAGTCGGGCTGGCGTCCTCGTTCGGGCCGGCGGTGACGATCGTCGCTGCCGTGGCGCTGCTCGGCGAACGACTCCGGCCGATCCAGTGGTTCGGACTGGGCGGGATCCTCGTCGGGATGATCGCGATCGCGCTGCCGTAGCTTGCTGCCTATGAAGCCGGAACGCTGAACCAGAAGCGGGTCAGGCCGTTCCGCGACTCTGCGCCGACCCGCCCGCCGAAGGACTCGACGAGCTGCTTGACGATGGCCAGCCCGATCCCGGCTCCACCGCGCGCACGATCGCGCGACTTCTCGACCCGATAGAACCGCTCGAACACGCGAGCGAGGTCCTCCGCCGGGATCCCATCACCCGTGTTCGAAACGGAGACCAGCACGTCGCCGGGACGCCGCTCGGCCCGGACTGTGATCGCGCCACCAGGCGGCGTGTAATGGACGGCGTTCGTCAGCAGGTTCGCCAGGACCTGGGCCAGACGATCGGGGTCCGCACGAGCCGGCAGGGCGGCCGGCATCTCGGCGTCCAGGTGCAGCCCGGCCCGCTCCGCCGACGGTGCCGCTAGGTCCATCGCGGTGCGGACTGCGATCGCCAGGTCGAGATCGACGAGGTGCGGCGGGCTCGCTCCCGCGTCGCCTTCCGCCAATGCGTCGAGTGAACGTGAGAGGCGGACGAGTCGATCGGCCTCCTCGTGCAGCGACTCGTAGGTCGCGCGATCGGCCGTGATCACGCCGTCACGGAGCGCCTCGAGGTAGCCCTGCAGATTGGTGAGCGGCGTTCGAAGCTCGTGCGCGGCATTCGCGATGAAGTCGCGACGCATCTCCTCCTGTCGCTCGAGGGAGGCCGCCATCTGGTTGAACGAATCGGCCAGGCTGGCGACCTCCTCGGGCCCAGCTCGCGGGACCCGGGCCGCGTAGTCGCCGTCGGCGATCCGCCGGGCCGCGGCGCCGATCTCGGCGAGGGGTTTGGCGAGCATCTGAGCCAGGACGATCGCCAGCCCGACGCTGGCCAGCACCGCCACGACGGTCGCGGCGATGACGACCCTCGTCACCGAGTCGTCGTACATCTCGCGCGCGTGTTCGGCCGAGTCGCCGGCCTCCATCATCAGCTGGGTGAAAACGTCGGCACCGACTACGGCCACGCCAACGCCGAGGATCACGAGCCCGACCGCGGCGCTGGCGATCGCAGCAAGCGCGATGCGCCCGGCGATCCCGCGGCTGATCATTTTCCCCCGCCCTGTGTCACTGCGAGCGACAGTTGCGAGACGCACGTGTGTAGGTCGCGGGCGATTCCGTCGTTTCGTGTACTGACCCGTGCGCACCCTTCACCGATCGGTCGCTGATAGTGACCGGTCCGGGCGTCTTTCACGTCCGCGCCGCCCGGTACCCGACACCGCGGACCGTCTGCACGTATCGCGGCGCATCGGGGTCGTCGTCGAGCTTGTCCCGCAGCCGGCGAATGTGGACATCGATCGTTCGGTCGAGGACGTCGGCGGCTTCGTGGCCGTACACGGAGTCGAGAAGCTGATCGCGCGACAGGACGCGGCCGTCAGCGGCGAGGATAGCGGTCAGGAGCTTGAACTCGACGCGCGTCAGGTCGATCGCTTGGTCGCCACGCCGGACTTCGTGCCGGGCGGGGTCGATCGTCAGGTCGCCGTGTCGAAGAAGAGGCATTGATCGTTGCGCATCTGGCGCCGGGCCGGTCGCCGTCCGGCGCAGGATCGACTTGACGCGGAGCACCAGCTCGGCCGGGGAGAACGGCTTGGGCAGGTAGTCGTCGGCGCCTTCCTCGAGCCCGGCGATCCGGTCGATCGTCGAGCTGCGTGCCGACAGGATGATGATCGGCGTGCGGCCCGCCTCGTCGTCCCGGCGGACAGCCCGGATGACGGCCCGGCCGTCCAGCTCGGGGAGCATCAGATCGAGCACGACGAGGGCCGGCGCGTGCGTCTCGATGGCATCGAGCGCCGCCGGGCCATCGCCAGCCGTCACGACGTTGAAGCCGTCGCGCTCCAGGTACGTCCGCACGAGCCTGACGATCTTGGCGTCATCGTCGACGACGAGGATCGGCGCGGTCGGGATCACCGGGTCGGAGGATGCGGTCGGCATCGGAAGCATCGTAGGCCGATGCTAGGAGCCCGCCGTGTCGATCCGGTGACGAGTTGGTGCGTCGACTCGGTGATGGCGTCCGATGTGCGGCATCCGATGCGACTTCGGTCGGAGCGTTGTGCATCGGACGCACGCAATTGCGACGCGGAGCCTGGACTCCCCTGGGATGTGGCATTGGCTGCCGCAAAGTGGGCGGAGAGATATCGATATGGCCTGTCTGGGCCGTGTGCTCGATAGTTCTGCGCCATCAGAGGATGCAAGAACGGCAACCTGCCGAAGCCGTTGGTGCGGTCTGGGTTTGATGCGTGTATCGAGTGCACGTGAGCCTTGGTAGGGGAAATCCGGGCTTGTTTGACTAGAACATCTGTTCTATCCTAGGCGTCCGATGTCGACCGGGCGTGGTGATGTGGATGCTGCCGTCGCGGGCCTCCGGGCTCGATGGGGTGCCGCAGCTCCGGGGGTGGTCGGAGCCTTGGCTCTGGCCCCCACGCCGGTCGAGGCACCCGACCTCCAGCCGAAGTACGACCCGCGACCCGATGACCGCGTCATCCGCACCGGCTTCGCCGCGCTCGATGCGATCCTCGGACCGGGCGGCCTCCCCAAGTCGGCCAGCGTCGCGATCCGCGGTGAGGGCTCGAGCGGCCGGACGACGCTCAGCCTGCGCGTGGCCGCCGAGGCTCAGGCCCAGGGTTCGGTCGTCGCCTGGCTCGACCTGTCGCGCAGCTTCGACCCGGTCGAGGCCGTCGCCCGCGGCATCAAGCTCGATTGGCTTGTCGTCATCACCCCGGCCAGCCTGGACGAGGGCCTCAGCATCGCCGGCAGCCTCCTGGCAGGGAGGTCGGTCGACGTGCTCGTCCTCGACCTGCCCGGCGGTCGATTGGCCAGGACTGACAAACCGGCCAGGATCGCCGATCGACTCCATCGACTCGCCGCGCTCGCCCGTCGTGCGGAGACCCTGCTGCTGATCCTCGATGCGCCCAACGCTGGCAGTTCCGCCGGCGGCCTCGCGACCGCGGTCGCCGAGTCGACCGGCATCCGGCTCGAGCTGGCTCGCCGGTCGTGGGTCCGCCTGGGCCGCGACGTCGTCGGCCAGCGTACGGAGGCGCTCGTCGCGCACAACCGCCACGGTCCGCCGGGGCGGCGGGCGACCCTCCGGATCCTCTACGCCGAGGGCGGCGAGCGGGACGCATGTCTCGCCCGGGACGCCCTGTTGATCGACCAAGCCCCAGCAGCCGAGACCCCCGATCGAAAGACCCACGACCATGCGACGTCTCCACCTCTTCCTGCCGCACCTGCCCCTCAACCTGGCGCGGGCCCGACGCTCCGAGCCCTTCCCGACCGGCCCGCTCGTGCTGGGCGGCCGACCGTGGGATCCGGGTCCGGTCATCGACGCCGACCCGACCGCCCGGGCGCTCGGCGTCCGGCGCGGGATGCCGCTCGGGAGCGCCCATCGACTCGTTCCTGAGGCGACCTTCATCGACCCCGATCCCGATGCGGACCGGGGAGCTGCCGAGGCCGTGTTCGAGGCGCTCGGGGCATTCAGCCCGAGCCTCGCCGGAACCAGCGATCCGCTCGATGTGGCGTTCGGGCTGTTCGAGGTCGGGGTCGATGGGCTCGGCCCGTTGTGGGGCGCCGAGCCGATCCTCATCGAGTGGCTGGCCCGGGCGGTGTCGACGGCCCTCCCAGGCTTGCCCGACACACCGGACGGGAGTGCGCTCCGGCCACGGACCGGGATCGCCGGCACGCACTTCGCCGCGACGATCGCGGCGATGGACGCTCGGCCGGACGCGCCGATCGTCGTCCCGCCCGGGGACGAGGCCGCGTTCCTCGCCGATCGACCGTCCGGCCTCCTCACCACCGACCCGGATGTCCGCGCTCGACTGACCCGGTTCGGCCTGCGCCGGATCGGGGCCGTGGCGGAGCTCCCGCGATCGGCGCTGATCGCCCGGTTCGGCGAGGAAGGCGCTCGACTGCACGCCCGGGCGCGCGGCGAAGAGACCGACCCGTTCCGGTCACGCCGGGCGACCGAGCGCCTCGGCCTGGCGCTCCCGATCGAGCCGCCGGTAGAGGACCTCGAGCCGCTTCGGTTCGTCCTCCACAGACTCGTCGCGGCACTAACCGAGCAGCTGACGGGACGGGGTCTCGCCGCGGACCGCGCGGTGCTGACCCTCGAGCTCGATCTCGCGTTCGCCCGGGCTGGGACCTCTCCGCGGATCGAGGTCGAGCAGCGCTTCCCGGAACCCACCGCGGACCCCGAGGCCGTCGAGCGCCTGCTGTTCGCGCACCTGGAACGCGAGCCGCCACCGGCCGCCGTCCAGCGACTCGACCTGGAGTTGCGCGGCACGACCGAGGCGGCGGGCCAGCAACTTCCGTTGTTCGTGCCACAGGCCGCGCGAACGGCACGGCTGGGGTGGCAGCTCGCCAGGCTGGCCCTGACCTACGGGGAGGATCGCGTTCGGCGGGTCGCCATCACCGACCCGGAGGCGCCGCTCCCGGAGCAGCGCTGGACGTGGCAGACGGTCGGCCTGGGAGAGGGTGAACGGGGAGGGCCGGCCGCGTGACCCGGCTCCTACGCGAGCATCCACGCATCGACGTCGAGCTCGATGCCGAGGGCCGGCTCGTTGCGATCCGCTGGAACGGCCGGCGCGAGGCGGTCGAGGTCTGCAATCGATGGCGGGTCGAAGAGTCGTGGTGGCGCGACCCGATCGCGCGCGACTACGCCAAGGTCGTCGGGGAGCGCTGGCTCGCGCTCATCTACCAGGACCGGATCGCCGGCACCTGGCATCTCGAACGCCTCTACGACTGAGAGTCGTCAGGCGGGCGTCAGCGAAGCGGAGACCCGAGCGCGAGGCTGACGACGAAGAGGACGAGCAAGACACCGATCGCGAAGATCGCGGCGCCGATATCACGAGGCTGGGTGGACTGCATGGGCGGCGTTCCCCCTGACTGGACGGAATCCCGGCCGGCTGCCCGCAGCATACCCCGCCCGCGTCATGTGGTGCACGATGGCACCACCCTGTGCGTCTACTGGATCGGGCAGTCGACCCCGTACAGCACGGATACGAACGTCAGCCCGCCCAGCGGCGCGACCGTCGTCTGGATCCGACAACCGGCATCGCCCACCGAGTCAAGCGTGAAGCTCCCGTCCTCGAGCGGACCCGACACGTCGGTGCTGAGTGTCGCGGTCTCCAGGCCCGCCTGCAGCCAGGCCGCGATCGTTTCCGGGTCGCTGTCCGATATGGCATAGCGGAGGCTGGCCGGGTCCGGCGAGGCGTCGTCGGCCGGTGCTGCGCCCGGATAGCGCGGGAAACCCGCCGGCACCGTATCCCAGATCCGTCCCCACGCCGTGTCGGTCTGACTTACGGTGCTCGAGGCGTTCGGGGCCGGGTGTGCGTCGGGCCGGTGGTCGGCACCGGAGTTGGCAGGTGGTGTCGAAGCCTCGCCGGTCGCCGCAGAACCTGGTTGGCCGGAGCCCGCGCCGGGTCCGCACGCGACGAGCGCGAGAGCGAGCGGGGCCACGAAAACGAGGCGGCGACGCCGCGAAGTCATCGCCCGAGTCTAGGCGGCCCTGCGGTTTCGAGCCGCGGACATGACAGGACCCCGTCGCCCCCAGCGACGGGGTCCTGTGGCCGGGTCGTTGCTCACCAGCGATCCGGCGGTCCGGCGCGCTCGACCATCGCGGTCGGTCGCCGGCGATCGTCCCGAGCCCCCAGGCGCCGAGACGTCGTGTAGTGCTAGATCGTCGCCGCCTGCACCGCGAGGGCTGCAGGTAACACGACGAGGATCAGCAGCATCGCAGCCACGACGGCGAGAGCCGTCCGGAGCGCGGTCCAGGCGACCGGTCGGATCGGGCGATCGAAGTGCGTGAGTGCGTGCATGGCCAAGAGACGCCGGACGTGGCCATGTTGTTTCGCGTTTTCGATGCGATTTCGCGAGACTGGGTCCTAGAACATATGTTCTACAATGAGGCTCCACGGATCCGACGGAGCATCCCGCGGTGACCATCCAATACGCCGAACTGCACGCGCATACCAACTTCTCGTTCCTCGACGGGGCGTCGCCACCGGACGAGCTGGTCGAGCGGGCCGTCGCCCTGGGTCTGACCGGGTTGGCCGTCACGGACCGCAACGGCCTGTACGGGTCGGTTCGGTTCATGGGTGCGGCCGAAGAAGCCGGGCTCCACGGCGTCGTCGGCGCGGAGCTCGACCTGCTCGACCCGGCCGTTCCAGACCCGACCGGGGTCGTCGTCCCGGCCCGTCGCCGGCCACGGCGGCGACGTGGCGAACCCGCCGCTCCGGAGACGCTCGTCCTTGAGGGTCGTCCGGCCCGACCACGACCCGAGCGTGCCAAGCTTCCCGGTCATCGCGATCCGGTCAAGGAGGATCTGCGCGGGATCGGCGAGCGGGCACGCGGACCGCATCTCGTGCTGCTGGCCCGGACCTCCCTCGGCTGGCGCAGCCTGTGCCGGATCATCTCGCGGGCGAACCTGGCCGGGACGAAGGCGATGCCCCGGATCCACCACGCTCTGCTCGCCGAGGATCGCGAAGGCATCATCGCCCTGTCGGGGTGTCGCGACGGGGAGATCGCCCGACGTCTGCGGGTCGGCGATCGGTCGGGAGCCAGGGCGGCCGCGGAGCGCTACGCCTCGATCTTCGGGCGTGGCGACGGGCCGTCGTCGAGCGGCTTCTTCATCGAGCTGTCGCACCACCTGCTGCCCGACGACGATTGGCTCGTGGCTGAGTCGGCGGCCCTCGCCGCGGAGCTCGGGCTGCCGGTCGTCGTCACCAACGACGTCCACTACGCGACCCCCGACGACCGCGAGTTCCACGACGTCCTGACGGCGATCCGGCACGGCCGGACGCTCGATACGCTCGGCGACCTTCGCCGGCCGGACGCCGAGTCCTACCTGAAATCCGGGGAGCAGCTCGTCGCACTGGCGGACGGGTTCGACCCGGCGACCGCCGAAGCCTGGCGCGAAGGCATCGCCACCACGGTCGAGGTTGCGGCGTCATGCGATGTCGATCTCGGCTTCGAGCAGTACCGCTTCCCGGGCTTTCCGGTCCCGGGCGGAGAGACGCCGTTCTCATACCTGTCGGAGTTGTGCTGGGCGGGCGCCCGGAACCGCTACCACCCGCTGACCTCGGCGGTCGTCAAGCGGCTCGCCCATGAGCTCGACGTCATCGAGCGAGCCGGGCTCGCCGAGTTCTTCCTCATCTGCTGGGACCTGATGCGCTTCGCGAAGGAGCGGGGGATCCCGGCCCAGGGCCGGGGCAGCGCGACCAGCTCGATCGTGTCGTACACGCTCGGGATCAGCCGGGTCGAGCCGATCGCCCACAGTCTCCTGTTCGAGCGGTTCATCAATCCCGGCCGAACGACCTACCCGGACGTGGACATCGACTTCTCCTCCGAGCGTCGGGAGGAGGTCATCCAGTACGTCTACGAACGGTATGGGCCGGAGCACACGGGGATGGTCTGCAACCTCGTCACGTACCGGGCGCGGTCGGCGGTGCGCGAGGTGGGCTACGCGCTGGGGTTCCCACGCCCGCTGGTCGATCGGGTCGCGAAGGCACTCGAGACGTACGACTCGGTCATGGTCCGGCGCGACCTCGAGGCCGACGGCGGGTTTGCCGAGTTCTTCCGACGGACGGGAGAGGGTCTGCCGGGCGAGGCACGCGCGGCCGAGGAGGCCGAGGCGCACGGTCTCGTCGATCGGATGGGCCAGCTGAACACGCGGATCCCGCTCGTCGGGAAGGTGCCGCCCTGGCGCCAGCCGCCGAAGCCGGAAGACCCAGACGCAGAACGACCGTTCGCCTGGCTGCGGGAGGCGACCACCGGAGGCGGAACGATCTCGGAAGCGCCCGCAGACCCGCTTGCCGACCCGCTCGCGCCGATAGCCAGCACGATTCTGACCCCAGCAGAGGAATCGGGGCTCCAGGGGTCACAAGCGAGCCCGGGCCGCGGGCATCACGCTCAGGAACGGCCCGTCGGGAACCCTTCTGGCTCCCGTACCCCCGATTCGTACGGTGGTGGCAGAAACGGGGCCGACAACGGCCCGATCCCGTTCCGCGAGGACCGACTCGCGCCAGTCACCACGATTCGGGGTGGCGGTCACTCCGATGACGAAGGAGGCCCCGGCGACTCCCCTGCGAGCGTGGCCTGGCTGCGGGCGGGCCGGGGGACCGGGTACGCGGCTGCGCCCTCGCCGGGAGCGCGAGCCATCCCGGTCGACGAGGAAAGCGGCATGCCGTTGCCTCCGCCGCGCAAGACGGATCGCCTTGGTCGGCCGAGCATGTGGGACCCGCCGTCGCCACTGCCCCAGTCGATGGGCCGGGGTGGCGATCGCGCCCACCACAACTCGGTCGCCCGCATCGAGCCAGAAGCGCCGCCACAGGCCCGCGGCGGCTCCACGGTCGGGCTCTCCCACTGGGAACGCTGGCTCGAGTTCTGCGCCCGCATCGATGGTTTCCCGCGCCACCTCTCGATCCACTCGGGCGGGATGCTCGTGACCGCGGCGCCGCTCATCGACATCGCTCCGATCGAACGCGCCACGATGCCCGACCGGGTCGTCGTCCAGTTCGACAAGCGCGACGTCGAGACGCTCAAGCTGATCAAGCTCGATCTGCTCGGACTCGGCATGCTGGCCACGATCGACGAGACGCTCCAGCTGATCGAACATGACTGCGCGGTCTGCCTCGACCTCGATCGACTGCCCGAGGAAGTGCCCGAGGTCTTCGACATGCTCCAGGCGGCCGACACGGTCGGGGTCTTCCAAGTCGAGAGTCGAGCGCAGATGCAGACGCTCCCGAAGTCGCGCCCGGGGAGCCTCGATGACCTCGTCGTCGAGGTCGCGATCATCCGCCCGGGCCCGATCCAGGGCAACGCCGTCCACCCCTACCTGCGGCGCAAGCAGGGCCTCGAGCCGGTCGCCTACCTCCACCCCAGCCTCGAGCCCGTGCTCAAGGACACGCTCGGCGTGATCCTCTACCAGGAGCAGGTCATGCGGATCGCGATCGAGGTCGCCGGGTTCTCGCCGGCCGAGTCGGATGGGTTTCGGCGGGCGATGGGGACGTGGCGGTCGACCCGTGAGATGGAGAAATTGCATCGCCGGTTCGTCGAGGGCGCGCTGCGCCAGCCGGGGATGGAGGAGGACGTCGCGGAGGAGCTGTTCCGCCAGGTCGCCGCGTTCGCGAGCTTCGGGTTCGCCAAGAGCCACGCCGCGGCCTTCGCGCGGACGGCCTACGAATCGTCGTTCCTCAAGCTGTTCTACCCGGCCCAGTTCCTCGTCGGGCTCATCAACGCCCAGCCGATGGGCTTCTACCCGGTCGAGGTCCTGGTCAACGACACGAAACGCCACGGCGTGGCGGTCCTGCCGGTCGACATCAACGCCTCCACGTACAAGACGACGACCGAATGGGTCGGACCCGATGCCCAGCCGGATCCGATCGTCTCATCGGCCTGCATCGTCCCGTCCGCGGCGGCCCGGGCGCACTGGACGCCGGCGACGACCGCCGGCTGGGGCGTGCGACTCGGGCTGAGCCTCGTCAAGGGGATCGGCGAGCTGCACGAAGCGCTGCTGGATGCCGAGCTGACGCGAGGGCCGTATCGGAGTCTCGCCGACGTGGTCGAACGGACGGGACTGCCGGAGGAGGTCCTCGAGCGGCTCATCCGGAGCGGTGCGATGGATTCGCTCGGTCGACCACGACGCGAGCTGCTGTGGCAGCTCCGCGAGGTGGCCGGGGCGTCCCGCGGACGCGGTTTCAGGTTTGCAAGGCCCGCGCGACGCGTCGCGAGCGCAGCGAGCGTTCGAGCGGCGGGGAAGCGCGGCGCAGCGGCGGGTCGACCGTTGGACCTGCGACTACCGGCGACCGATGCGCCGCCACTCCCCGAGATCACCGAATCGGAGCGGATCGGCGATGCGTACGCTGTCATCGGCCTCGATGCGCGGCGCCAGGTCGTCGGGCTGTTCCGCGGGGCTCTCGACCGACTCGGGGCGGAAACGAACGCGTCACTCGCCGACCGTCGTCCGGGGGAGGTCCGGGTGGGTGGCCTGGTCGTCACGCGACAGCACCCCATGACGGCAAAGGGCACGGTCTTCCTGGCCCTCGAGGACGAGACCGGGATGGTCAACGTCACGCTCTGGCCGTCAGTCTGGGAACGGCTCCGGGGCGTCGTCCGGCGGCACGCGTTATTGCTGGTCGACGGCGAACTCCAGCGCGAGGGGCAGGTCGTGAACCTCGTAGCGCGGGAGATTCGGCCACTCTCCGAGGTGGCCGCCACAGCCGGCGGACCGGATCAGCCCGGCGGCGTCAGGCAGCTCGGCCACGCCGGTATGCGCCGGCTCGGATGAATTGTTCGATCAGACACCGATCCGGCGTCAGCGCCGCGCACCGGCCTTCTGGCCGCTGTCCGCCGCCCGTGATCGACCGTCGGGTCGCCGCGGTGCGCTGGCGGGCCGCCGCGCCCGACCACGGTTCGGGTTGCTGAGCATAAGGAAGCGGCGGTACCAGGCCGCGGCCGAGGCGAAGAACGCGCCGAGGATGGGTCCGATCGTGAACGCCGCGATCACGACGTCCCGTGCGACCGGTTGCGGCGCACCGGGAGCAAGCGCGATGTAGCCGCCCAGGCCGAGGAACGAGTAGCAGGCGGCCGAGAAGACGCCAACGATCGCGCCGAGCAGCCAGCTCGCCCGCGGAGCCAGGAAGCCGGCGATGAAAGCCGCCCCGATCGCCGGCGTGACGACGAAGTATTCGAACAGGAACCTGCTGATCAGCGTGATTGGGGAGTCCGGCGCTTGGGATCGAGCTCCGATGTACACCACCACGCTGGCCAGGGTCAGGAGGATCGGGATCCACAGCGCCTTGTTGCGCGCGGTTATTGGAAAGGCCCGGATGTCGCCGGGCAGGTCGATTGGTCGAAAGGATTCGCGGAACGCGGCCGCCACCCCTCGCCGCGCTCCGGGAGCCGGGGTCGTGCCTCTCGAGGCGCCTTCCGTCGATCGGCTGGACGCCGCCTCGACCGGTTCGCCGGGTTCCGCCGGCGAGGTCTCGACCAGCGCCTGGTCGGCTCGGTAGCGTCGTCGGGCGTCGGCCCGGGCAGTCCTCTTGGCGCGGGCCACGGTCTCTCCTGGTTCGCTTCGACAAGCTGGGTGGTGGTCGACGTGCGGGCCATCGTAGTCGATGGCCCACGGCAGGCGTGGCTCGGCAGGCGGGTGATCGTCCGGTGGACGGCGGTTGCGTGCCCGGTGAGCCGCGGATAAGCGCGCGTGAAGCCTTGAGTTGTCCGCCGACGATCGCCGCCTGCTATCAATCCGTCGCGCCGCCGCCCGCTTGACCCCGCCGGGAGGTCACGCATGCAACGCGTCCGACGCGCGGCCGGTGCCGTGCTCGCTCTGGCCGTCGTCCTGTGCCTGTCGAGCGGACCGACGACGGCGCTGCCCATGAGGGTCGCGGTCGCCCAGGCAGCGGAGGTGCCTTGGCCGACATCCACGCTCGTGGTGTCGGAGGTCCAGACGGGTGGGGCGAGCGCCTCCGACGAGTTCGTGGAGATCGCGAACCAGGGCGCGGGTCCGGTGGACCTGATCGGCCTGGAAGTCGTCTACGCGACGTCGTCAGGGTCGACCGTCACTCGCAAGGCGACCTGGGCGAGCTCCACGATCCTGGGCGCGGGCAAACGGATCCTCATCGTCAATGCCGCCGGGTCGTATGTCGCGATGGGCGATTCGAGCTTCAGCGGCGGGTTCGCGGCCACCGGCGGGGCAATAGCGCTGCGCATCGTGGGCGGGTCGGTGATCGACGCGATCGGCTGGGGCGATGCGACCAACGCGTTCGTCGAAGGGATCGTCGCGCCAGCACCACCAGCCGGCTCGAGCCTGGAACGACGTCCAGGTGGCGCGGCCGGGAACGGCACCGATACGAACGACAATAGCGCCGACTGGTTCGTCGCCCCGGTGCCGGGGCCGCAGAGCCTGCTGGCCCCGCCCGTCCCGGATCCGGGTACGAGCCCGAGCCCGAGCGCGACACCCGCCCCAACGCCGACCGCGACACCGACGGTGGCACCGACACCGACGCCGGTTCCTTCGGACTCGCCGATCCCTTCGGACTCGCCGATCCCCTCGGAGACGCCCAACCCGACCGCCGATCCGTCGACGACGCCGGAGCCGACACCATCACCGACCCCGGGCCTGACCCCGTCGCCGACGCCAACGCCGACGCCTGCTCCGACGCCGACGCCAGCGCCGATCTCGATCGCTGCCGCCCGGGCGCTGCCGGACGGCACGACGGTGACGATCTACGGCGTGCTGACGACGGATCTCGGTGCGCTGGAGTCAGGTCGGACCGCGTTCCTGCAGGACGAGACCGGTGGGATCGCGCTCTATCTGGATGCGGCGGTCGTGGCACCACTGACCGCCGGGACGACCGTGGTCGCGACCGGAACGGTCGACCAGCGTTACGCGCAAACGACGCTCCGGGTCAGCGAGCCCGAGTTGATCGCGCTGGGTGCGACCGCGCTGCCGACTGCGATCAGCTCGACCACCGGTGCCGCCACCGAATCCCTGGAAGGGACCGTGGTGACCGTCACCGCGCCCATCGTCGGCCAGGCGGAGGCGCTCGCCGACGGGACGGCGGTCTCCATCGATGATGGCAGCGGACCGCTTCGGATCATCGTCACGCCCACCGCCCTCGGCGGACGGGACCTGGTCGCCGGATCGTTGGTCACCGCCACCGGCCCGCTCGGGCAGCGCGACAGCACCGGCACGGGTGCCTCGGGATATCGCCTCTACGTGACACGCTTCGAGGATCTGATCGTCGATCCGCCACCGACCCCGACGCCGAGCCCGTCCCTCTCGCCGACATCGGACCCGACGCCCACACCGGACCCGACCGCCAGCCCTAGCCTGCCGCCCAGCCCCAGCGTCACGCCGCCAAGCCCGACGCCGAGCTCCTCTGCAAGCCCGACGCCGGTCGGAATGACGATCGCGGAAGCACGTGCCATGCCGGTCGGGACGATCGTCTCGGTCCGGGGCGTCGTCACGGCAGAGCCCGGCCGACTCGGGACTCCGGCACTCTTCTCGATCGCGGATCCCACTGGCGGGATCGTGATCAGGCTCCCTGCCGAGGTCGCGCCACCTGCTCGTGGTCGCTTGGTCGACGTCCGCGGTGCACTGGCCGATCCGTACGGCCAGCTCGAGATCCGGCCGGCCGCCGCGGGCGTGGTGGTTGGTGCGACCGCCGAGCTCCCGGTGGCCATCGACGTGCCGTCGTCGGGCCCCGATGAGACGTCCGAGGGCCGGCTCGTGCGGGTCTCGGGTCTCGCCGTGGTGCGTGCCACCAAGGCGACCAGCGGCGACATCGCCCTGACCATCGAGACATCGAACGGGACGCGAGTGCGCATCCTGGCCGACGCCTCGAGCGGGATCGCGACCTCCGCCTTCGACCTCTACGCGAAGTACCGGGTCGTCGGCATCGCCGGTCAGCGAGCCAGCAAGAAGGGCGCACCCGACGGCTACCGGATCTGGGCCCGGGACCGCAACGACATCACGCTCCTCGCGGCCGCGCCGTCGACGAGCCCGTCCCCCGTCGGCGCGACCCCCAGGCCGACGTCCTCGCATGCTGCCGGGGGGACCACGACCGCGACCGTGCCGATCTCGAGCGCGCTCCGAACGACGGACCGCGACGTCGCCATCGAGGCCGTGGTGACGGCCCCGGCGACTCTCCTCGACGCATCCGGTCGGAGAGTCGTCGTGCAGGACGCTTCCGGGGCCGTCGAGGTGCTGCTCCCGAAGGACACCAGGGCGCCGTCCGTCGGGCGGCGGATCAGGGTCGTCGGCCGAATGGGCACGGCATACGGCGCCCCGCGCCTGCGGGCCGAATCGGTCGACGCACGGGGCTCTGCCAGCGTTCCGGCACCACTTCGGATCACAGGGCCGCTCACCAGCGCCCACACTTGGCGGCTCGTGTCGATCGGTGGTCGCGTCGACAGCGTCAACAAGCTCGGCGATCGGTGGCGTGCCGAGCTGGCCGTCGGTGCTGCCCGGCTTGTCGTCGTCGGCCAGCCCGGCTCGGGGATCCAGAGCACGACACTCGTCGAAGGCCGCGCTGCGGACGTCGTCGGGATCGCTCGACCAGCCTATCCGAGCGCAACCGATCGCCGCGCATCGGTGCTGCCTCGCTCGCGGAGCGACATCCGCCTGGGTCCCGCCGCGTCTGCCGCCACCGACGGGACGCCCCCGACGGGCGCGGGTACGGTCGGTGGCTCGGCGGCCGGATCGGCCGCCGCGGGCGCTGCGCTCTTCGCCGCCGCTCCCGATGTCGACCTCGCCGACCTCGCGTCATTCGTTGGTCAGACGGTGCGCGTGGGTGGACTCGTGGTCGACCTGCGTCCGACCGGCTTCACGCTCGACGACGGCACCGCCGTGGGGGTCGTGGTCCTAGCCGGCCCGGCCGCGGAGACGATCCCGTTGATCGAGCCCGACGATGCCATCAATGTCGTTGGCCGCGTCACCCGCGTCGATGGCGGCGACCTCGCGGTCGTCGTGGACGATCCGGCGGCGATCGCGCTCGGCAGCACCCTCGACGGTCTGGCCGGTGTGAGTCCATCGCAGGGCGCGATCGACACCGCCGCAGCCGCACGGTCGGATGTCGTCGTGGCCGGCTTCGGCGGCGACGCGACGTGGCTGCGCGGAGCCGGTGTCGGGCTGGTCGGGCTGGTCGGAATCAGCCTGGCATCCATCGCCGTGACGATCGTCCGGCGGCGGCATGTCAGGCGGCTCATGGCCCTTCGGATCGCGGCCCGGTTGGCCGCGGTCTCGAGGCCCTCGACGCCCAAGCGCGACCCGACCTCGCCCTGAACGGGCGCTGAACGTGGCCCGTGCGTGGGTCAAGCGTGCGCAAGCGTGCTTGACGCTCGCAGAATCGCCGGACTATCCTCGGCCGAGTTTCGCGCCAGCGAAGCAGGAAACGTGAACGAGGAGAGGTTTTGCCGAACGCGGAAACCCGCGTCGACAGCCCCCGAGATCGCCGCATAGCGATCCCGGAAGGGGAACGGCAGTACCACATCGGACTCGGACCGGGAGACCTGGCCGAGTACATCCTCCTCCCCGGGGACCAGGACCGAACCCCCCGGATCGCCTCGCGCTTCGATTCCATCGAGCTCGAGCATCGACACCGGGAGTTCGCATCGGCGACCGGCACGTTCCGAGGCCAGCGGGTGTCGGTCGTGTCGACCGGCATCGGCACCGATAACGTCGAGATCGCTGTGGCCGAGATCCTGGCGATCACGACGCGGCCGACCTTCATCAGGGTCGGCTCGTGCGGGGCCCTCCAGCCGGAGATGAATCTGGGTGACCTGGTCATCACCACCGGTGGGGTCCGCCTCGAGACGACCACGAGCTGGTACGTCCACGATGGGTATCCGGCGATCGCCGATTACGAGGCGGTCATGGCGCTCATCGAGGCGGCGGAACGGCTCGGCCATCGATATCACGTCGGGGTGACGGCGACGGCACCGGGGTTCTTCGGGGCGCAAGGGCGTCCGATCCCGCAATTGCCCATCCGCTACCCTGACCTGGCAGAGGACATGATGCGCCAGCGCGTCATGAACTTCGAGATGGAGGCATCGGCGTTGCTGGTGTTCTCGTCGCTCGCCGGCTGTCGGGCCGGGGTCGTCTGTGCGGTGTATGCCAACCGGACGACCGGCGAGTTCATCGGCGGATCGATGAAGGACGCCGCCGAGGCGGCCTGCGTCGACACGGGCCTCGAGAGCCTGCTGGTGCTGGCAGAGATGGACGCCCAGAAACGAACCGCGTCGACGGACCGCTGGCGGCCGTCGCTGTGGTCGACATAGCGCGACACCGCTGAGCGGATACGGGACAGAGGTTTCCGTGACGCTCGACTCCACGAGGAGGAGCCCGGAATGGCTGAGGCCTATTGCGTCAAGGACAAGCGAAAAGTCGAAGTCGTGAACCCGCAGCGCATCACGATGAAGAACGGGAAGCCGGCGCTGCAGGGCACTTGTCCGATCTGCGGCAACAAGGTCTTCAAGATCGGCGGCTGACGCCCATCGTCACCGATCATGGTGCGACCCCCGCCGGCGACGGCGGGGGTCGTTGCATGTCCAGCTCCCGATCGGGGGCGGCTGGCGGCGAGGGTGCCTTTGCTAGAATGACTGCATTCCCCTGACGACATTCCAGCGCGCCCAGCCCGCGCTTCCCGCACCGGCGGTCCGATCCCGACCGCGAGGAGGTCCCCACGATGGTTGTCCGCGTCGGCATCAACGGCTTCGGCCGGATCGGCCGCCAATCGCTCAAGGCGCTCATCGAGCGCGCACCGGGCGTGGAGGTCGTGGCGGTCAACGACCTGGTCGATGCCAAGATGAACGCGCTGCTGTTCAAGCACGACTCGACGTACGGTGCCTATGACGGGACGGTCGAGGCCGGCGACAGCTCGATCATCATCGATGGCCGCGAGATCAAGATCCTCGCCGAGAAGGACCCGGCGGCACTGCCCTGGGGCTCGCTCGGGGTCGACATCGTCCTCGAGTCGACGGGCATCTTCACCGACGCGACGAAGGCGCGTGCCCACATCGATGCGGGCGCCCAGAAGGTCATCATCAGCGCCCCGGCCAAGAACGAGGACATCACGATCGTCCTCGGGGTCAACGAGGAGCGCTACGACCCGGCTGCGCACCACATCATCAGCAACGCCAGCTGCACGACCAACTGCCTGGCGCCCGCCGCGAAGGTCGTCCACGACCTCGTGACGATCGAACGCGGGCTGATGAACACGATCCACAGCTACACCAACGACCAGCGGATCCTGGACGTGGCGCACAAGGACCCGCGGCGGGCTCGCTCGGCCGGCCAGAACATCATCCCGACGACGACCGGCGCCGCGAAGGCGCTGGCCCTGGTCATCCCGGACCTCAAGGGCAAGTTCGATGGGTTCAGCCTGC
>JBIOWA010000113.1:0-6107 GCA_044868045.1 Candidatus Limnocylindrales bacterium | reverse complement strand
CCAGACACCAACGACCTTGGCGCCGACCTTGACGGCAAGGAACAGCGCGATGAGCCCGGCGCCGGCGACGATCGCCGGCAGCGACACGAGCGATCCGGCCTTCAGAAAGTAGAACGGGGTCAGGAGTGAAAAGGCCGTCGCCCGCATCCGGTGGACGATGACTCGATCGGCAGCGAAGACACCGGCGACGGCGCGGTTCGAACGGCGCTGGCGCCGGCAACGGCTTCTCGAGCGGCGGCTACGACCGCGGCCCCCGAGAGATGTTCAGCGCGACGTGCGCGAGCTGTGGCCGCGAGGCGCAGGTCCCATTCCAGCCGAATGGCACCAAGCCGGTCTACTGCAGCGATTGCTTCGCGACGCAGCGCCGAAGCTGGTAGCCCTCGACTGAGCTACTGATGAAGCCCGGCGGACCCCGCCGGGCTTCATCGATTCGGCACACCGGCGCAATCTTCCCGGGATCCATGACGTAGCGCACATCACGTCGAGCGCATCAGGCTGCCCGTGGGTACGTGGCGGGCGTGTGCGCCTGCCGACTTCGGAGGTGGCTGCTTGGTCATCGCATCGTCCCCACGCGACCTGATGGTCGCGCAGCAGATCGCCGCCCGGGGCGTACGGGATGCCGCCGTCCTCGAAGCGATGCGCGAGGTCCCTCGCCACGCATTCGTCCCGATCGAGCTCCAGGAGTTCGCCCACGAGGACGCTCCCCTGCCGATCGACGCCGGCCAGACGATCTCGCAGCCGTACATCGTGGCGGTGATGGTGGAAGCGCTGGAACTCCAGCCTGAGCACCGGGTCCTCGAGGTCGGCTCGGGATCCGGCTACGCGGCGGCGGTGGTGTCACGGATCTGCCGTCGGGTCTATGCGATCGAACGGCACGCCGAACTGGTCGACGCCTCGAGGCTGACGCTCACCGGGCTTGGATACGACAACATCGAGGTCCGCGAGGGTGACGGGACGCTCGGCTGGCCGGAGGAGGCGCCGTTCGACGCGATCCTGGTCTCCGCCGGTGGCCCCGCGATCCCCGATGCGCTGCGCGAGCAGCTCGCTGTCGGCGGCCGGATTGTCATCCCGATCGGCGGCAAGGGCCACCTCCAGTTTCTCGTGCGTGCCACCCGCCGCAGCGAGACCGAGTGGGACGAGGAGGAGTTCGGACCGGTGTCCTTCGTGCCGCTCGTCGGTGCGCAGGGTTGGGCGGACCCGGCCTGGGCCGTCGCAGCCCCGCCCGCCCGTCAGGCCAGCCTACCGGACCTGATCGCCGGGGCAGTCGAGGCATTCCCGCGATTCGAGGATGCCGACCTGGGGCCGCTGCTCGAGCGGATCGGCGATCGCCGACTGGTGCTCATCGGCGAGGCCTCGCACAGCACGTCGGAGTTCTATCGGATGCGGGCGCGGATCACGCGCGAGTTGATCGAGCAGCGCGGGTTCACGGTCGTCGCGGCGGAGGCGGACTGGCCGGACGCGGCGCGAATCGATCGCTGGGTGCGTGGGACGGGCGACGAGAAACGCCCGGAGGAGGCGTTCGCCCGCTTCCCGACCTGGATGTGGCGCAACCACGAGGTGCTCGAGTTCATCGACTGGCTCCGCGACCACAACGAGCGCGTTACCGCCGAGGACGGTCGCCAGGCCGGCTTCTACGGGCTGGACCTCTACAGCCTCTACAACTCGATCGGCGAGGTACTGCGCTACCTCGACCGCGTGGATCCCGAGGCAGCGCGCATCGCGCGTCATCGGTACGGATGCCTGACGCCGTTCCAGTCCGACCCGGCGATGTACGGGCTGGCGGCGCTGACCGATCGTTACCGGTCCTGCGAAGACGATGTCGTCGCGATGCTCACCGACCTGCGCGGCCGGCGCGGCCAGGCCCGGTTGCACGATGGGGTGGACATCCTCGATGTCGAGGCGAACGCACGGGTCGCCGCGAACGCCGAGCGCTATTACCGGGCGATGTACGTCGGCGGCGCCGAGTCGTGGAACCTGCGCGACACGCACATGTTCGAAACGCTCGAGGCGCTGCTCGCCTTCCACGGGACTCGGTCGAAAGCGGTGGTCTGGGCGCATAACTCCCACCTGGGCGACGCGTCCGCGACAGCGATGGCCCGGCGTGGCGAGATCAACCTGGGCCAGCTCTTGCGGGAGCGGTTCGGCCCGGACGTGTATTCGATCGGGTTTGGCACCGACCACGGGACCGTCGCGGCGGCGACCGACTGGGACGGGCTGATGGAGATCAAGCGCGTCCGACCGTCGCACGAAGAGAGCTACGAGCGGCTGTGCCACGAGTCGGGCGTGGGTGCGTTCCTGCTGGCGTTGGGCGGCGATTCGGATCTCGCCGAGGAACTGCGGCCACCACGCCTCGAGCGGGCGATCGGCGTCATCTACCGCCCCGACACCGAGCTGCTGAGCCACTACTTCGAGGCGATCCTGCCCGACCAGTTCGACGAGTGGATCTGGTTCGACGAGAGCTCCGCGGTCCGGGCGCTGGGGCGCGGCGGGGAGGCGCCGAGCCTGGGCGAGGGCCACCCCTTCGCGACGGTCGATCGATGATCGATGTCGAAGCGCGCGCCGCCGCCACCCAGGCGCGCGAACTCATGGCGGAATTCGCCGAGGGCACCGGGTTGGTCGGCGAGGGTCGGGAACCCGTCCGGTACCTGTGGACCGACGCGTTCGCGGTCTGCAACTTCTTGTCGCTCGGCGAAACCGAGCTCGCGCTGCGGTTGGTCGATCAGGTCCATCGGACGCTAGGGCGGCGCGATCCTATCCACGGCGACGACGGTTGGCTGAGCGGGCTCGACGACACCGCCGCCGAGAAGCATCCGACGTGGGGCGGGTTACGGATCGGCAAGCGGCTGCCCGAGCGAGATGCGGACGAGTCGTTCGACGAGCGGCTCGAGTGGGACCGCGACGGACAGTACTTCCACTACCTGACGAAGTGGATGCACGCGCTCGACCAGGTGGCGCGGGCGACCGGCGAGCCGCGGTTCAACGTCTGGGCGCGAGAGCTGGCGGAGGTCGCATTCCGGGCGTTCACGTACGTGCCGGCGGGCGAGTCCGGCGGGCGGCGGATGCACTGGAAGATGAGTGTGGATCTGTCGCGGCCGTTGGTCGCGTCGATGGGCAGGCACGACCCGCTCGATGGCTACATCACGTTCCGGCAGCTCCAGGGCACGGCCGAACTGCTAGGCGTCGCGAACGTCGGTCCGACGCTGATGGTCGAGGCGGCCGAGCTCGCCGCAATGATCCCGGACGAACTCGCAACCGACGATCCGTTGGGCATCGGCGGATTGCTGGGAGACGCGTGGCGGGTCGAGCAACTGGCGCGTGACGGCGCGATCAGCGGCCCGGGCCTGCGCGATCGACTTCTCGAGGCGGCGCTAGTCGGGCTCCGCGCGCTGGGTCCCGGCGCGTTACGTGGCTCGGCCGACTATCGGCTTGCGTTCCGGGAGCTCGGGCTGGCGATCGGCCTGGCGGCGCTGCCGCTGCTCGGCGATTTCGCCGTTGGACTATCGCGCTTCATGTCGCTGCGCGATGAGATCGACGCGTTCTGGCTCGACCCCGAACAACAGCGCGCGGCGCCCTGGCTCGACCACCGCCACATCAACGAGGTCATGCTCGCCACGAGTCTCGTGCCGGACGGGTTCCTGACGCTTCGGACCGCTTGACATCATCGGACCGACTGTCCTACAGTCGCTCCTACCATGAGTGAGAGCGACGTTCGTACTAAATGGCTACGCGAGATCTTGGAGCCGTACGCGACGACGGAGAAGTCACCTTCGGGCACCACAAAGCTCTCCGTAAGCCTTCCGGCGGACCTGGTGAGGATCTTTCGGAAGACAGCCAAGGAGAGTGGCCTGAGCGTCAGCGCGACCATCGCCGCATCACTTCGTCGCAGCCTGGTTGTGTCCGAGCAGGACCGCCTTGAAGCTGCCCTGCGGCTCGACTCCGATGAGGATCGAGAGTGGGCGGCCGCAACGGCTGAAACGCACGCGAGACTGGTCGAGACGCTCGAGTGGTAGGGATCGGTTCGAAGCCACCGGTCCTGGGACCCCGGCGCGGTGACGTCCACCTGATCGAGTTCCCAGAGGTCGCCGGACGCGTCCTGACCGGCCCGCATCCCGCGGTGATCGTCTCGTCCGACAGGCTGAACCCGGCGAGCGGCACCGTGCTCGTCTGCCCGCTGACGTCGAAGATCCGACACGACCCGAAGGCGTATCTGCCTCCGTATCTGGTGTCCGTCACGGCCAGGGCGTCTGGCCTCCAACGAAACGGGTATGTCAAGGTGAACCAGATCTTCACGCGCCCGATCGAGGGCGTCGGGCCTCGACTGGGTCGACTCAACCCAGAGACCCTGGAGCGGCTCGACGAAGCGATGCGATTCGTACTGGCGCTCTGACGGACCTGAGCCACCGGTCGCAAGCCTACGCTGCGCTGGCCGGCAGCTACGACGCCGAGGCCGGCCCGTGGAAGGCGTACCTCGGCATCCTTGATGCGGCGGGACGGTCCGGAGTAGTCCGGGGCGGTGGGGGGCTTGCCACGGTGCGCAGATGCACCCAGTACTTTCGTTTCCCTATTGATAGGACCGAACGGGCGAGTCATCGTCGAGCCGCGAAGCCCTAGCGACGGATTCCGACCCAGAGCGGTTAGGGGGCACACTGGGGCTTCGCTCCATCTGCGAGCGATCGACGGCTCCGCCCGTACGAACGCACAGGGGGTCAATCGTTGAGTCGCCTCGATCCGCGGATACGTGCCGTCGTCACGACCGCCATGGCGGCGCTGCTCATCGGCGGCGCCCCGGCATCGACCGTCCGCGCGCAAACCGCGCCGGATCCGTCCGACGTCGTCATCGTCCTCGACTTCTCGGCCTCGATCCTCGACGAGCCGGCGGACCGGAACCGCTTCGGTGCCGCCCTCGAGCGGATCGCGGATCGGGTCGAGGAGACGACGTCCGACCTGATCGCCGGCGACACCACGGTGTCGATCGTGCAGTTCGCCGCGAAAGCCGCTGACTATCCGCGGTGCGCCGATCTGAAACTCCTCGCGAGCCCGCAGGCCGTCGCCCAGTTCGCCGGCTGCCTGCGATCGGTCGCGAGGGCCTATCGGAAGGGTCTCGATGCCGCACTCACCCGGAAGATCGGGATCGACACGAACTACGTCGCGGCGATGGACCAGGCGGCGAAGCACCTTCCGGCGGACGCCGTTCGACCCGCGCTGATCCTGTTCACCGACGGCAGACACGATGTGCGGGGCGTACCCGTCAGCCAGGTACGGATCGTTCGCGACCGACTCTTCGGGAGCCGCTCGCCGTTCGCGCTGCTGCCGGTCGGCATGGGCCTCGACCCCACGAAGCGCGATGCGCTCGAGACGGGTCTCGCCGGCATGCGGATCGTCAGCGCCATGCCCCCGTGCGTCAGCGGGAGTACGTTCGATTGGCCCCAGGTCGTCTTCGAGTCACCCGACGAGGCGGGCAATGCCGTCGCCGTAGCGCTCCAGAACGCGACCTGCACGTTCACCGTCGAGCCTCCTGCCGTTCCTGCACCGACAGTCGGTGCCGTGCAGGGCATCCGGCTCACGGCCCGCGACGGGGCGATCGAGCTGACCTGGGCTGCTCCCGCAGCTACGTCTGCGCCGGTCGTCGACTACCGGGCCCGCTGCCGCGCCGGCGTCGGGGAATGGGTCGAGGCGACGGAAAGCGTGTCGCTCGAGACACGAGCCGTCGTCGCTGGCCTGACGAACGGGGTCGCGTACCAATGTGAGGTCGCGGCGGTCGGTTCGGCGTCGGAGGGCACGTGGACGGCCGCGACCACGGCGATCACGCCCATGGGACGCCCGGCGGCACCGGGGAAGCCGTCGGTCGAAGCGTTGGACCGCGGGGTCCGGCTCAACGTCGTGCCGGCCGACGCAACCGGCGTCTCCAGCTACCGCTACGAGTGTTCGGGCGACGGTGGCGCCACCTGGAGTGGTGCAGTCGAGGCAGGAGCGGCCGACACGACTGCAGAGATCGGCAGCCTCACGAACGGCGTGCAGTACATCTGCCGGGCGTACGCCGAAAACGCCGTCGGTGTGAGCGATGCGTCGGCGGTCTCGGATGCCGTCATGCCGTGCGGATCGGCCGT
>JBIOWA010000112.1:0-5686 GCA_044868045.1 Candidatus Limnocylindrales bacterium | reverse complement strand
GTGAAGGGCACTTCGCTCACATCGACGTTCGGCGTGCCGAATCCACGCCCTACGACCGCGTTGCCGACCTCGGAAACGGGTGCGCTGCCCTCGACCGAGACCGGGAACCGCAGCCGGAACAGCCGATCATGGCCGTCGTAGCCGTGGAGCCGCGTCGTGCAATCGACGCGGGCGACGCCATCCCACAGCGTGATCTGCTGCTCCAGTCGGCAGCCCTGGAACGGACGCTCGACGACGAGCCGTTGACCGATGGGCGAGGTTTCGACCCGCACGCTGGCTGGCCCCTCCGCGGATCCTACGACCCGGCCGTCGGGTGTCAGGTGCCACGGTCCTTCGGCGAACAACGGGTGGTTCGGGTACTCGCGGTACTCGAGGAGCTCGTTCGCCATGCCGCCGGCCTGGATGACCTCCTTTCCGGTCTGCTTGTCGACGAGGCTGACGAGCGTGCCCCCGCGTTTCGGATCGGCGCGAGCCGCATAGACGTTGTTCTCGATCGCGCTGCCGTCGACGGCCCGCCAGCCGGCGTCTGCCCCGGAGCCGTCGGCGCCCTGTAGGCGGTACGTCCGGTAGCCCACGGCCGGAACGTCGTGCACGATGAACGAGATGTGCCCATCCTCGGCGAGGTGGGGCACCGGGGCGCCCGAGTCATCCACGACCTGGGCGCCGCGGGTGGACACCGGGAGCGCGACTCGTACCACGTCCGTTCGTGGCCACGACAGCGGGTTGAAGACCGTGACCGCCTGGCCCTCCCCCGAGGTGTCGACGCGCGAACCCAGATAGTCCAGTGCTCCATCGAGCATGCCGCGGCCGAGCTCGAACGACTCGCGCCAGCCGCCCATGAGGTCGAGGTAGACCTGGTCCGATTCGGAGCCCGTGATCCCGTCGTGATGAGCACCGAACAGCAATTGGCGCCACGCCTTGTCGGTCGCCTCGACCGGGTAGCGGGCACCAAGCAGGCTCGCGATCACGCCGAACTTCTCGGCGCTCAGCAACGTGTTCTCGCCCAGCCGCTGGGCCTGCTTGGTGTCGATGAACGAGACGTCCTTGCCCGTGTAGACCGGGTTCATATCCCGTGTCTGCGGCGTGAATCGGCGCCCACGACTCGACATCTCGTCGCGCACCGCGTCGAAGAATTCGTGGGGGATCGCGCTCAGGAACCGCGGCCAGACGTAGCGGGCGTTCCAGTCGCGCTGGACCGCCGTCTGCCAGCGGTTGGGCGGTGAGTAGTCGGTGCCCATCGGCAGCAGCACGTTGCGGGTCGCGGCTACCGTCGCCAGCTCCGTGAACAGGCGATGGACCTCCGCCTCTGCCGCTTCCAGGGTGGGCGACGACTCGAGCCACCAGCCGGCGGAGTAGTGGTCGGCCATGAAGCTCGTCAGCAGCGCCCGCCCGCTGGGCGCCACCCAGTCGAACTCCGTCGGGAACTGCATCCGCGGAACGTCGCCGGCAGCCAGCTGCGCGATCGCCATCCGGGCCGGGCCGCGGACCCAGTTGGGGCCCCATTCGTGGAACGGGCCCCGCGCCCAGGAGCTCGACGTGACCGAGGCGTCGGACATGATCCCCGGGAACTGCGGATCGTGACCGAAGGCATCGAGCTGCCAGGCCGTCGCCGGCGTTCCGCCGAGCACGTCGCGCTGGTAGCCGACCCCATAGATCGCGTTGCGGATCGTCGATTCGGCGCTGGTCAGGTTGGTGTTCGGCTCGTTGTACGTGCCCCCGACCAGCTCCAGCCGACCTTCGGCCAGCAGGCGACGGATGTACTCGCGGTCCTCCGGGTAGACATCCCAGTAGGGCTTCAGATAGTCGAGTTCGGCGAGGACGAACTTGTAGTCGGCGTCGCGGCGGGCCATCTCGAGATGCGCCTTGACCAAAGCCAGGCCCGGTTCCTGGAAGCCGACCCGGTAGCGGATGGCCGTCGCCCAGGACTCCGTGTACGCGGCCTGGGTGTTCCACCAGACCGGGTCGTAATGGAAGTGGGCGATCATGAAGAGGCGCCAACCGGGCTCGCCGACGTCGAAATCGAAGGGATGACGGACCGTTCCGCCAGCGCCATCGACGACGACCTCGGCGGCGAGGGTCTCACCGGCGGTTGCGCCCTCGTCGGCGGTAACGCCGATCTCGAATGCAACGCCGTCCCCCGGTCGCAACGGGCCGACCGAGACGGGCGCTTCGGTCCGCAGCCGATCGCCCTCGACGCTGACCCGAGCGGGCTCGGCGCCGTCGCCCTCACTTGCTCGGACGGCCACGCGGGCGACCTGGCGCGGATCCTCCTCGGACCCGACGAACAGGTTGGTGGCAGTCGCGCTGACGACCTCCATCGCCGCTACCGCCGCCCCGTGCCGGTTGCACCCGAGGCGCCCGCCGGAGCCCTGGCGTCGAGGGCGTCGCGCCACGAGTAGGCCGGCTCATACCCCAGGACCTCGCGGGCCTTGCCGATAGCGAGGAGCGTGTCGTGATCACCGATGCCGGGGCGGACCGCGACGGACGGGAAGCACGCCGCCAGCAGCTCAGCGTTCGGGCGATCCGACGCCGTGTCCCCCGCCGCGATGATGAAGACCTCCGCCCCGGACACATCGGCGGCGAGGCTCAGCCGGCACGCCTGCGCCACATCGCGCGCGTCGACGTAGCCCCAGACGTTCCACTCGCCCGTATGTGGATCGCCCCAAGTTTCCGGGAACGCCTCGTACTCGGCCGGCTCTCGGATCGCCGAGAACCGCAGGCCGATGAACGGGATCCGACTCCAGCGCGCGAACTGGGCGGCCATCTCCTCGCCCACGACCTTCGAGAGCGAGTAGCTCGAGTGTGGCCGTCGCGGGTGCAGCTCATCGATCGGGACGTAGTCGGGTTCGGGGATGTGGCCGGGCGCGGCGTCTGTATCCAGCAGGCTGCGCGCATGGCTCGTGCCGAACGGCAGGCCCAGGACCGTCTCGCTCGAAGCCCAGACGACCCGCTCGAGACCCACCTGCGTCGCGGCGCTGAAGACGTTGTAGGTACTGAGGGTGTTGATCTCGAACGTCTGCCCGACGGTGCGGATGCCGGGCGCCGGGATCGCGGCCAGGTGGACCACGGAGTCGGCGCCTCGGAGCGCCTCGATCGCCTCGCCGAGATCGGTCAGGTCAGCCCGGAGGAACCTACCGGGCGACTCGGTCGGCGCGACGGTGTCCACGTTGAGCACGTCGTGGCCGGCCTCTACGAGGTCGCGGACGACCGCCCGTCCGGCCTTGCCGCTGCCGCCCGTCACCACGACTCGCGCCATCGCCACCCCTCGTCAATGCCGGTGGCTCGGGAATCGGTAGGTCGGATCGGCGGGGTGCTCGTACCCCGGCTCAACGACCGCCAAATCCGCCCGCCGCCCTTCGAGCCATTGGTCGAACGCCCGCACCCGCGCGGCCAGCAGGAGCTCCGGCCGGATCGAGGCCGCAGCCTGCTCGAACGGGATGATCGTGGCGCCTCTGCGATACAGATCGGGGTTGCGGTCGTAGTACGAGCGGATCTCCTCGTCGGACACCACCACCCCCTCAGTGACCGCCAGGACCAGCTGCGAGAGCTCCGCCAAGCCGCGCGCCCGAGCCTCGTGCTCCAGGACCGCCTCGGTCACGAGCTCGCGCACCACCCACCGGCAGGCGTCACCGTATCCAGGACTTCCTGGCGACGGGATGTGACGCCCGCGCGGCCCCCGGCGCAACAGCACGAGACGCTCCTCCAGGACGCCCAGCGGGATGGGCTGACCGGCGACCGTCGCGACGAGCGGGGTCACCCCTTCACCCCACCGACGGTGATCCCTTCGATGAAGAAGCGCTGGAAGAGGATGAACATGATGATGATCGGCAGGACGATCAGCGTGGATGCCGCCATGAGCAGGTTGTATGCCACGTCGTGCTCTTGGGTGAAGAAGGCCAGGCCGACGGCGAGCGGATACTTGTCCTGACTCTGCAGGTACAGCAGCGGGAGCAGGAACTCGTTCCAGGAAGCGACCGCCGCGAGGATCGCGACGACGACGACTGCCGGTTTCGTGAGCGGCAACATGACGTGCCAGAACGTCTGGAGCTCGTTCGCCCCGTCCACGCGCGCCGCATCGGACAGTTCACGCGGGATGCCGAGCATGAACTGGCGCATCAAGAAGATGTAGAGCGGATTGCCGAAGAAGGTGGGCACGATCAGCGGCAGGAACGTGTCAACCCAATGTTGCGCACCCTGCAGACCGAACGACGGCAGGCGCCCGAAGATGTCGAACAGCGCCACGAGGACGACCGGGTAGGGCAGGAAGATCGTCGCCAGGCAGATGTAGAAGACCACGTTGCGGCCGGGCCAGCGGATCCGCGCAAAGCCGTACGCGATCATCGTATTGGAGAGCACTGCGCCGATCGTGGCCCCGACGGTGATGGCGACGGAGTTGAACGCATAGAGGCCGAAGGGGATGAAGCTGACGGCAGCCTCGAAATTGCCCCACGCCCACGAATGCGGGATGAACGTGGGTGGCGCCTGGGTCGCCTCCTGCGTCGATTTCAGCGCGCTTACCACCATGAAGTAGAACGGCAGCAGGAAGACCACGCAGCCGAGGATCAGCACGATGCGCGGCAGCACCGACCTGGTGAGGATGGCTCTCGTCCGTCGCCGGCTTGGCTCACCGGCTGCCGCAACCGCGGGTCCCGTGATCTCGGTGGTTGCCATCAGGCTTCCTCCGCCTGGTAGAAGACCCACCCGCGAGCCCAGCGGAAGACGGCCCCGGCCAGAATGAGGCTGACGACGAACAGGACGGCCGACAGTGCGGCCGCATATCCCATCTGCCCGAATTGGAAAGCCTGCTTGTACAGGTAGAACACGTAGGTCAGCAGGGAGTTGTCGGGGCCTGCGCCTCCACCCCGACCGCCGCCGCCGCCGGTCAGGATGAACACCTGTGTGAAGATTTGGAGGCCCAGCGAGAGGCCGATGATGATGTCGTAGAGGATGACCGGCGTCATCAGTGGGAGCGTGATCCGCCGGAACTTCGTCCATGATCCGGCCCCGTCGATCTCCGCCGATTCGTACAACTCGATGGGGATCCCGCGGAGGCCGGCCAGGAACACGAGGGCCCACTGCCCCGCTCCCAATTGCGCGATCATCACCAGGGAGATCTTCGACCACGCCGGATCACCGAGCCAGTTCGGCGACGGCAGCCCCGCGAGGTGGAGGAGCCCGTTTACCAGCCCGTATGCCGGGTTCAGCATGTAGATGAAGATCAGCGAGATCGCGAATATCGGCAGGATCGATGGCAGATAGAGGATCGCCCGGTAGACGCGGACCTCGCGGACCTTCTGGTTCATCGCGATCGCGAGCAACATCGCGACGACGACGCCGACGGGAACGGCCAGCAGCGTGTAGTAGAGCGTGTTGTAGGCCGACTTCCAGAACAGCGGATCCGTCGTGACCCTCTGATAGTTCCCGAGTCCGATGAAGACCGGGTCCCTGATCCCCGAGTAGCGCGTAAGACTGAGATAGAACGTGTATAGGATCGGGAAGATGCTGAGCGCGAAAAACCCGAACAGCCACGGGCTGATGAAGAACAGACCCCATCGCAGGTTGCGCCGCTCGACCGTCCCGAGGCGGAACCTGCGCCGGGCGCGTGCTGGGGCGGCTCCGGTCATCTCCGACCCTCGCTCAGCTTCGTGATGAGGGTAGCGGGGGCCGCAAAGCGGCCCCCGCCTCA
>JBIOWA010000111.1:0-42373 GCA_044868045.1 Candidatus Limnocylindrales bacterium | reverse complement strand
TGCTCCATCAACCGCTCCTCGGGAACACCGAGGGCCTGGGCACGGCGATCGGCGCCGCGCATCGCCTCGGCCCCGATCGCGCTCATCGCCGCTCGGTCGGCCCAGCGCAAGCGAAGGCCGCGCAGGTCGAGCTCGAACAGCTCGGGGTCGTCGCCCGGGAGCCGGGATACGGCTGGGTCGGGGGTCGCGGCGGTGGGGCCCATGGCGTGCCAAGCGTAGCCCACGGCGGTTTCGGGGTCGTACAGAGATCAGCGCGTCGCGAGTCGTGCGCGGATGAGACCGGCCTCGCGAGCTTCGACGTCGAACTCGATCAGGCCCTCCCCGGCCATCGCAGAGGCCGCGGCGCGAACCCGGTCGGCGTCGTGCAAGCCGATCGCGGCATCCATCGTGAGCCAGCCATCGTCCGCGACGGCTCGGAGTCGATCAAGGATGCGGCCCCGCAGCCAGCGGTTGGTCGAGGCGAACGCTGGCGTGCTGTTGCGCTTGGTCGTTGAGGCCTTCGCCGGATGATCCGCCTCCGCTCCCCTGGCAGTCGCGTAACGGCACCACTGCCGCGCCGGGCATTCCTCGCAGCGCGGCTCACGAGGGCGGCACAGCGTCGCGCCGACATCCATCACTGCGTGCGTCCATTTCGCAGCCATTCCTGGCGGGACCGCGTCGTCGGCGATGGCCTGCATCTGACGTTTCGGGAGCGCATCGTGATCGCGCCCGAGTATGCGACCAAGCACGCGGCGGACGTTGACGTCGACTGCCCCGACCGGACGGCCGAAGGCGATGGCCGCCACGGCCCGAGCGGTGTACGAACCGACGCCGGGCAGCGTTTCCAGCAACTCGACCGAGTCGGGGACGCGACCGCCGTGTTCGTTCTGGATGACGCGTGCCGCCCGCCACAGCGCCAGCGCTCGGCGGTTGTAGCCGAGACCCTGCCACGCACGTTGGGCGTCGGCGTAGCTCGAGCCCGCGAGGGCGGCTACGGTCGGGAATCGCACAACGAAGCGCCGCCAGTGGTCGGCTGCCCTTGACGCCTGCGTCTGCTGGGCCATCGCCTCCGAAACGAGGATCGCGTACGGGTCGGACGTCTCGCGGAAGGCGAGTCGCCGGCCTTTGACTGCGTACCAGACCAGGATCGCCTCGCGCGCCGCAAAGGGGATACTCGGTGAGTCCGACACGAGCCGCAGGATAGCGGCGGTGCAACAGCAAGTGATCGCGTGGTGATCTCGACCGCGTAGGATTCGGGTTCGCCCCCGAGGAGGACCCGTCATGGTCGTCGAAACCAATCGGTTCACCGGCTTCCGACCCGAAGCCATCGAGTTCCTTGCGGACCTGGCCCAGAACAACGATCGCGGGTGGTTCCAACCGCGCAAGGCTGACTACGAGCGCCTCCTCAAGGAGCCGATGGAGGACTTCGTGGCGGCACTCGCCGAGCGCTTCGCGGCGCATCGATTGCCGCTCCAGGCCGACCCGAAGACGTCGATCTTCCGGATCTACCGCGACACCCGGTTCGCGAAGGACAAGTCGCCGTACAAAACCCATATGGGGGCGAGCTTTCCCTGGGTCGAGGAGTCGGGCGGCGACGCGTCGATCTCGCACACCGAACATCGCAACGGCGCGTACTTCCACCTCCAGCCGGGCGAGAATTTCGCCGGTGGCGGCATGTGGCATGCGTCCAAGCCGCTCCTCGACGCGTTCCGGCAGTCGATCCTCGACGACGAACAGCGGGTGCGCGATGCGCTTGAGGACCCGGCCTTCATCGCCGAGTTCGGACCTGTCGAGAGCCACGATACCCTCAAACGCGTGCCACCCGGGTTCCCGCCTGACCACCCCATGGCCGACATGCTCCGCTACAAGGACATCGTGTTCGGGCGGCGGCTATCCGACGATGAGGTCTATTCGCCGGGCCTGCCGGACATCCTCGCGAGGGCGTACGCGACCGCGACACCGGTCTTCCGCTTCCTGTCGAACCTCGACGCCTGACGACGCGGATGCGGCTCGGGGCGGCTTTCTGGATCCAACGCACCCTGTGGCCCGAGCTGCGAGACGCCTGCCTCGCCGTCGAGCGGGCGGGTTGGGATTCGATCTGGCTTGACGATCACCTCCTGTCCGATGAGGCGGATTGGCGCGACCCGAAGCTCGAGGGCTGGACGGCGCTGGCGGCCACCGCCGCGCTGATCCCGCGAGTCCGCCTCGGCCTGCTCGTTTCGTCGACCACGTTCCGGAAACCAGGGCTCATCGCCAAGCTCGCGACGACCCTCGATCACATCTCCGACGGTCGCGCGGTCGTCGGTCTCGGTGGCGGCTGGTTCAAGCGCGAGCATGACGCCTTCGGGATCGACTTCGGTGCCGGCTTCGGCGAGCGGCTCGATCGGCTGGACGAGGCCGCCCAGATCATCCGTCGCCTGCTCGACGGGGAGCGAGTGACGCATCACGGCCGGTTTTTCGACCTGCAGGACGCGTTGTGCACGCCGCGCCCGATCCAGCGGCGGCTGCCCATCCTGATCGGCGGCTCGGGGCCGACCAAGACGCTCCGGACTACGGCGCTGTACGCGGATCTCTGGAACGGATACGGCAACCCGGAGCGGATCGCGGCGACCTCAGAGGTGCTCCGCGAGCGTTGCGAGGGAGTCGGCCGGCCGTTCGAGTCGATCGAGCGGACCGTGACGACGCAGATCGTCGTGCGAGATACGAGGGCCGAGGCGGTCGCGGCCTGGGAGGCCATCGCCCAACGACACGGTCTGGTCGGCAAACTCGGGTCGGACGGCACGGATGGCGGCCTGACCGTCGGCGGTCCGCCCGAGGAGGTCGCGGCCTACCTCGATCGCTACCGACAGAACGGCGTCGGCGAGGTCATGTTCGTCTTCCGCGAGCCGTTCGACATCGAGACCATCGAGCGGCTGGGCGAGATCCGCTCGGAATTGGAGCTCTCGACGGTCTGAGCGCGATGGCCTTGCACGAGATGCATCTACGGTCGCCGAGCGCCTGGCTCGCGACCCACACCGGCCTACCTCATGCGCCCAACGCAAGGATCGAGCCGTAGGCACGGATTCTTGTGGCAGATGCAAGCATCGAGCCCTCGGTCGACCGCCTGGCGACCGTTGATACGTGAGACGTAACGCAAGATGCCGATCCTGCGTGACATGCAATACCAGGGCGGGGTCGGGATCGGCCGCGCCGGGTCAAGATCGGCGGCGTCGGGTCGGGATCAGGCGCGCCAGCTCGGTAGCGAGCCCCGCGAGGGTGGGGCCGCTCGCGCGGTCTGACGGTCAGGCGCCCGTGTTGATCATCACGTGCTTGATGAACGTGTAGTCCTCGAGCGCGTACTTCGAGCCGTCCTTGCCGTAGCCCGACTGCTTCACGCCGCCGTGCGGCGTCTCCGAGGTCAGCGTGAAGTGCTCGTTGATCCAGACGTGGCCGAACTCGAGGGCCTTGGCGACGCGCATCGCCTTGCCGATGTCGCGCGTGAACACCGACGACGCCAGTCCGTACGGCGTGTCGTTGGCCCACTGGATCGCGGTCTCCTCGTCGCTGAACTGCTGGACCGTGACGACCGGACCGAACACCTCGTCGCGGATGATCTCGGACGTCTGGTCGGCGCCGGCGATGATCGTGGGCTCGTAGTAGGAGCCCGGGCGATCCGGACGGTTGCCACCGAGCACGATCTCCGCACCGCCGCGGGCCCGGTCGACCATGCCGGCGACCTTGTCGGCCTGCTCCTTCGCGATCAGCGAGCCCATCTCGATGTCGTCGCCGTCGGCCGGGTCGCCCCACTTGATGGTCTTGACCTGCTCACTCAGGGCCGACACGAAGCCGTCGTAGACCTTCGGCCCGGCGAGCACGCGCGTGGCCGCGGTGCAGTCCTGGCCGGCGTTCCAGTAGCCGGCCGATCGCAGCGTCTCGGCAGCGAGCTCGATGTCGGCGTCGTCGAAGATGATGATCGGCGCCTTGCCCCCCAGCTCGAGGTGGAGCCGCTTGACGGTGTCGGCCGCGATCTTCGCGACCCGCTTGCCTGTGGCGGTGTCGCCGGTGATCGAAACCATTCGGACTTTCGGGTGCCCGACCAGCGCGTCGCCGATGTCGCCGCCCGAGCCCGACAGTACGTTCACCACCCCGGGCGGGAGGATCTCGCCGAGTACCTCGGCGAAGGCCAGCGCCGTCAGCGGAGTGCGTGCGGACGGCTTCAGCACCACCGTGTTGCCGGTCGCGAGGGCCGGCCCGAGCTTCCAGGTCGCCATGTAGAGCGGGTAGTTCCACGGTGCGATCGACGCGACCACGCCGATCGGGTCGCGCCGGATCATCGACGTGTGGCCGGCCATGAACTCGTTGACGGCCAGCCCGTCCATCACCCGCGCGGCGCCGGCGAAGAACCGGAAGAGATCGACGCTCGTATGCATCTCGTCGATCGCGGCGCCGACCGGTTTGCCGGCATTCGCGCTTTCGAGGCGGCCCAGGTCGTCCGCCTTGGCCTCGAGTGCGTCGGCGATCTTGAGCAGCAGCAGGGACCGGTCCTGGGGAGTGGTGGCCTTCCAGGTATCAAACGCCTTCGCGGCCGCGTTCACCGCCCGATCGACGTCCTCCTGCGCGCTCGCCGGCACGCTGGCGATGACCTTGTCGTTCGCCGGGTTGACTACCTCGGCGGTGCGGCCGTCGGCGGCATCGACGAAGTCGCCGCCGATGAACTGCTGGTATGTCTTGACTCGTTCGAGCGTCTCGGTCACGGGAGGCCTCCTGGGCGTGACAGTGTCGAGAGGAAGAGTCTCGACATCCTAGTCCCGTGCCGGAAGTCCGTCCCGCAGCGTGGTCGACGAGTTCACGCCGCTCCGCGGCTTACGCCGGGCGCAGCACCATCAGGGCGATGATCGTGACGAGCAACACGAGCTCGATCCAGCCGAGGAGGCGAGCCCTGGGTTCGGTGAGCAGCGTCAGGACTCCCGCATCATCGCCGGCGTCGAGCGCCGCACGCACGGCCATCGATCGACGACGCCAGATGCCCGCTCCCATGAAGATCAAGACCACGTTGATCGCGATGGCAAGGACGATCCATCGTTGGGTGAGGTCGTAGCCGTTCGCCACGGCGAGCGGGATCCCGGACAGGGCGACAAGGGTGCCACCGAGGATCTGGAACCGGAAGTCGAACTTGTCGCCGAGTCCCAGGATCCACCGTCGTCGCGTCGGGTCCTGCTCGGCGACGGCCAGGTTGCTCAGCGTCTTGGTGCTCGCATAACCGGTGACGTAGAGCAGTGCCGAGCCGACATGGGTGAGCGCGAGGATGGGGCGGATGATCTCCATCCGCCCCATCGTATCGGGCCGGTGTCAGGCGCCTACATACCCTGAACGCTAGCCGCGGGTTCGTTTCTTCGCGGCAGCCTCGGCGCCCTTCTTGCCGAGCGCGGTCCTGGTCTCGTCCGAGAGATGCGAGATCGTCCGCTTCTCTTTCGCGGCGCTCTGCGCTTTCTTGATGTTCTTCCTGGCGGCGGCGCGCTGCTTGTCGGTCGCCATCGTCACGTTTCCTTCCGACCGCCGCGAGGCCCGCGTTTGGTCGATGCCGCCCGCAGCGACCGTGTCGGTTTGGCGATGTTCGAATCCTCGTCGACATCGACGCCGTGCCGCTTGGCGGCGCTCAGGATCCTCTTGCGCGCGCGTTCCTTGGCGGCCTGGCTCTCGAACTCGGTCTGGTTGAAGCGGGCGATCGCGTTGCGAACGTGCGATGCGTCGTTGATCGGCAGGTGCTCTTCGCCCTTCTTGTCGACGTACGCGAACTGGCTCGAGCGAAGCTTGTCGCGATCCTTGGTGTCAAGCGTGGCCATCGTTACCGTCCCATCCCGGCCGGCGCGTTGTGGTCGTGCGTGTGGGCCGTGCTGTCGTGGTCCTTGCCTTCGTCCGCCTCGCTCCGTTTCTCGTGGGCGTGGACGAGGGCGGCGTGGTTGTGCTCGTGCTCGTGGTAGTGGGTCCGATGCTCGAACTCGCCGAGGGGGCCACCGGTGTGGTGGTGCGAGACGTGATAGTGGTCGTGCGTGTGCACGGCCGCAGGGTGCGAGTGTTCGTGTTCGACGTCACCCGTCACGCGCTGCATGGTCTGCTGGGTCATGACCGTACTCCCGGTACTGGGAACTTCAGGATCCGACCGTCCCACGAACGGCGTGACCGACGGTCCGCCAGCCCCACGTACGCCCTTACAGTGCCGTTGCGGTGCTCGAATCAGGCCGGGAGCGGCTCCTTGGTAGTCGCCACGCGCTCCACGAGGTCCGCGGCCATCACCGTCCCGGACGTCGACTTGATGCGGGCCGACATCGCCGCCATCCTCTCCGCGAGCGTCCGATCCTTGAGCAGGTCGTCGATCGCGCCGGTCAGGTCCATGTCACGGAAGCCGTAGGTCGAGAGGCGCCGGCCGAACCCGGTTTCATCGACCCGCTGGGCGTTGTCGACCTGGTCCCAGAACAGCGGCAGCACGATCATCGGCTTGCCGTGGTGGAACGCCTCGGTGACGGTGTTGTTGCCGCCGTGGGTGATGACGAGATCGACCTGCGGCAGGATCGCCGGTTGCGGCAGGAATCCCTCCCCTGCCTGGTTGTGGTGGAGCTTGATCCGGTCGGCCAGCGGGCCCTTCGACACGATGACGCGGTGTTTCGTGGTTGCCAGGACGTCGACCAGCCGTTGCATGAGCTCGACGTCCGCCGAGCCGAGCGACCCCAGGGAGAGGTAGATCAACGCCCCGTCCCGCTCGGCCACTGCCGGCGCCAGCTCGTACGTCGCCTCGGGTTCGCGGACGGTGGAGTCGAGCCGGTGCCAGGGCGGGCCGAGCGGTCTGGCGCGCTCGTAGTCGGCCTCCGCCGGATACGAATACAGGTTCAGGTACGGAGACTCGCCGATGAACTCCGGACCGAGTTCGCCGTAGCTCAGTCCGGGGTCGCCGTTCTCCCGACAGAACGCGTCGAAATCCCGCCACATGTCCGCGTGCGTCCGGCGGACCTCGGCCAGGAACTCGCCCCAGCCGCTCCGATCGGCGACCGGATATCCGCTGCTGAATGGCGGGAGGTGCGTGTCCTTCAGCTCCAACGGGTTGCAGGAGACGATCCGTACCCACGGCAGGCCGCTGGCCGCGATCGCCGGGAAGGCCACGACGTTGTCCTCGACGATGACATCCGGGGCCAGTTCGTCGAAGATCTCGGCGAGGCGTGGGTTGACGTATTTCGAGCCGTCGATGAGCGCCTGCCAGGTGGGCGCGATGAACTCGCCGAGCTGCTCGAGGGTCGACTTGCGGAAGACCGGCGCCGTGTCGCGGATGAAGTCGATCCAGAACTGACCGGGGACCTCGGGCTCGGCCGGTTGCGGCCCGAGCCGCATCAGCCGTTCCTCGAAGCCCTTGGCCTCGAGTGTTCCGGCGAACGACTCCTCGACGATGAACACGACCCGATGGCCGCGCGATCGAAGGACCTGCCCGATCCCGACGCAATTGTTGGTCGGACCGTATGCGCCCTCAGGAAAGAAGACGATCGTTCGTGCGTCGCTCACAGCGCAGGATTATCGGGCAGCGCGGGAGGCGCGATACCACGGGATCGCCAGGCGCTCGGCGACGACGACGAGGCCGAACAAGGTGATGCTCAGGGCTGCCGAGAGCAGGATCGCGCCGAAGACGAGGTCGGTACGGAAGGCGTTCTGCGAGAGCTGCATCCAGATGCCCAGACCCTCGTACGCCCCGACGTATTCGCCGAAGACCGCTCCGATCACCCCGTACGTGGCCGCGATACGAAGTCCGGTGAAGAACGATGGCAGCGCCGCCGGCCAGCGGAGCTTGCGGAAGATTTGCAGGCGATCGGCACCGACCGACCTGAGCAGGTCCGTCGCCTCGCCGGACGCGGCGGCGAAACCGTCGAGCAGGGCGATCGTGACCGGGAAGAACGTCACGACGACGACGATCAGGACCTTGGGTGCCAGTCCGAACCCGAACCACAGGACGAGCAGTGGCGCGATCGCCACGATCGGCACCGTCTGCGACGCGACGAACAACGGCTGCAGTGCCCGACGCAGTGTCGTGAACCGGTCCATCGCGACGGCTGCGATCACGGAGACGGCGATGGACAGCACCAATCCCAGGGCCGTCTCGGCGAGCGTCGGGATCGCATGACGCGCGGCATCCCCGCGGAAGGTCCAGAGCTGATCGATGATCCTGCTCGGTGCAGGAAGGACCACCGGGCTGACCCCCGCCAGGCGGCAATACGCCTCCCAGGCCAGGAGCACCGCACCGACGACGATGACCGGCGGGCCGAACCGCCGCAGCGTCACGGCAGGAAGTCGTTCGTGAACAGCGCCGCGTAGTCCGGGGGCGTCGTCAACGCCTTGCCGGCGGCGTCGACCAGCAGCCCCTGGTCGTACAGGAACCCCGAATAGCCCTGCCAGCGCTCGAGCGTCTGCGGCCCGACGCGACCGCTGTCGTCAACGTAGTAGCCATCCCGGGCCAGGAGCTCCGCACTCGCCTTGGGAAGCTCGGGATTGGCCGCGAACGCAGCGGGGTTCTCGTCGATGAGCATCTGGGCCGCCCCATCCGGGTCACGGGCCGCCAGCTCGAAGCCATGCACGGTCGCGGCAACGAATCGTCGTGCGGCGTCAGGTTCTCGGGCAAGCCAGTCGGGGTCACACGCGAGGACGACCTGGTAGAAGTCCGGGAAGCCGTAGTCCGTGAACGCGAAGTAGCGCAGCTTGATGCCGCGCAGGTCGGCTTCGACGCCTTCCCACGCGGTGAACGGGATCGTGAAGTCGACCCGCTTGGCATACAGGGCCTCGTACGCGGCTGTATCGATCACGACGTTCTTGAAATCACCCTTCCCGCCGTCGTGCTGGATCACGAACGTGATGGTCGGCACCTCGTTGGGATACCCGAAGCCGCCGTACACGCGACCATCGAGGTCGCGCGGACGCTCGATCGCGGAGCTCTCGAGGACTGCGATCTTCGATGCGGTCCGTTGCAGGATCGCCATGACCGACGTGGCCTTCACCCCGGCGGCCACCGCGAAGGTCAGCGAGTCCTGGAAGCTGATGCCGCACTCAGCCTGGTGTGCGCCGATCAGCGTCTCGGGCAGCGTCCCGCTGTACGGCAGGATCCGCAGGGTGATCGCGGCATCGGCGTACCAGCCCTCGTGTTCCGCAACGAAGAAGCCGGTGTGATTGGTGTTCGGCGTCCAGTCGAGGGCCAGGCGAACCGTGGCCGGCGTGGCTGAGCTCGACGGCGACGGGCTGGCGGACGCTGCCGGCTCCGGGGTCGCCGCCGGGCTCGACGTCGCCGTCGACGGCGCAGGCGACGGCCCGCCGCCGCAGCCACCGACGAGGACGACCATTGCCAGGATCGCTCCGAATTTCCTCACCGACTCGATTCCTCCAAGAAGAACGCCGCCCCGGTTCCGGGACGGCGTCATCGAAGTCGATGCGGGCCTGCTTCCTTCGCCGGTACGAGCCGGATCAGGTTCGGCGGGTCTGTGGCATTCGCCACACTCTCAGCGCGCGAGGCGCTCCCCGGAGGCGGTGTTCAGTTGTGCGTCAAGCCTACCATGGGCGCGAATCCAGGCCACAACATCGTCCAGGATGTGGGGCCCCTCGGGCTCGTTGTGCAGCTCGTGCCGGAGCCCGGGATAGGTCCGTCGCTCTACGCCGGCGGCGCCCTCGAAGACAGTCGAGGCCGACGGCGGCACGAGCCGGTCGTCGAGGCCGTGGAGCACGAGCGTAGGACCGCCGATCGAGCGGGCACCTTCGCGGACCCGCGCCTGCTCACGCAGGGCCTCGGCGCCGAAGCGGGCCGTGCTGGTCCGCCCGTTGAGCGGATCCGCGGCCATTCGACGGCCGACGTCAGCATCGCGCGACAGGGTCTCGGAAGGCACGCCGTTTGGGATCGAAAGGGTCGGCGCGATCCGCGCGACGAAGGGGGCAAGGCGCTGTTTCCAGGCGGCCAGCGTCGAGTCGAGTCCCGGTGCGGTAAGCACGGTCAGGTCCGGTCGCGGACGAGGCGACAACAGGTAGCCGGCCGCGATCAGTCCGCCCATCGAATGTGCGTACAGCACGACCGGCCGACCGCCGGACAAGACGCGGACCGCCACGAGCTGCTCTTCGAGGTCGTCGAGGTAGGTGCTCCAGCGGTCGATGTCGCCGCGCGCGCCGCCGCTCCCGCCGTTGCCGCGGTGGTCGTAGGCGAAGGCCTCGATGCCTGCGGCGGCGAAGTGCTCCCCGACGTGTTCGTATCGACCCGAGTGCTCGCCCAGGCCGTGGATGATCAGCACACTCGCCCACGGATCGACGGATGGCCAGTGTCGGGTCCGCAGTTGCACGCCGTCGGCGGTGACGGCTGAGCCGATGACGGAGGGCATGACGCCGCTAGGATGCAACACGCATGGCTGCAGCAAGCGATTGGGTCGAGATCGGCGATCGCGTCTTCGTGCGCCGGTACGACTTCTACGACCAGAACATCGGCGTGATCCTGGGCCGTGCCGAGGTGCTCGTCATCGACACGCGGTCGACCTACGCCCAGGCTCGTGAGATCCAGGCCGACATCCGCGAGCTGACCGACGATCCGGTCGGCGTCGTCGTCGACACCCACGGCCATTTCGACCACGTCTTCGGCAACGGCATCTTTCGGCCGGCGACGATCTGGGGCCACGAACGATGCGTCACGTTCATGGTCCGGACCGGCGAGGCCCGCAAACGAACGATCGCCGCCGAGGAGCCGGCGCTAGCCGATGAGCTGGCCGAGATCGTCATCGATCCGCCCGATCGGATCTTCGCCACCCACGCAAGGGTCGAGGTCGGCGGCCGAGAGGTCATGCTGCGGTATCTCGGCCGCGGCCACACCGACCACGACGTGGTCATCGAGATCCCCGAGACCGACGTCGTCTTCGCGGGCGATCTCCTCGAGAACGGCAACGTCCCGTTCTTCGGCGACGCCTACCCGCTCGACTGGCCGACGACCGCCGCGGCGCTGGCCGTGCGCGTCAAGGAAGGCTCCGGCATCGTGGTACCCGGCCATGGAGACTGCGGCGATCGCGCGTTCGCCGATGCTCAGGCCGCGTCCCTCGGGGCGCTCGCGGAGACCGCCCGGCGTGTCGAGGCGGGCGAGCTACCACTCGACGACGCGATCGCCTCGCACCCCTTCCCGGACTACCCGCCGGAGGACGCGCGCCGGGGGCTCGAGCGCGCGCTCCAGCAGCTTCATGGTGAGCTCGACGTCGTTCCGAGCAGAACGTGACGGAGGTCCTCTGGGACGTCCGGGTCATCGACCCCGAGGCGGGATCGGCGACCGAGCGGCGGGTCATCACGATCGAGGACGAGCGCATCGCCTCTATCGGCGACGCCGATGGATCGCCCCCGGACGGTGCCCGCGACCTGGGCGGGGCAACGGTCCTGCCAGGTCTCATCGACGCCCACGCACATGTCCTGTCGGACACCTCACGAAGCCCCGGGTTCGGCCCGGCGCCGCCCAAGCACGGTGAGTCGCCTCGCCCCGCGGCACTTGGCCACTACATCCTCTCCGCGACCGCCGATCGGATGCTGCGTTCCGGATTCACGACGGTCCGCGACGTCGGCAGTTACGACGACGAGGCGAGCGTCCTCAAGCTGGCGATCGATACCGGCGTCGTACCTGGCCCCCGGATCTTCACCTGCGGGCGGATCATCTCCGCAACGTCACCGGGAGGCGAGGTCTTCGGCACGATGTACCGCGAGGCCGACGGACCCTGGGAGATGCGCAAGGCGGTTCGCGAGCAGATCCGCCGCGGCGCCGACTTCATCAAGTTCATGGCGACCGGAGCCCGATCCGTCGTGCGCGAGGACCCCGAACCGGCCCAGATGACGCTCGAGGAGATGAAGGCGATCGTCGACGAGGCGCATCGGATGGGACGCCGGGTCGCAGCCCACGCGGAGGGCCTGGACGGAACCAGGCTGGCACTCGAAGCAGGCGCCGACACGATCGAGCACGGTATGTCACTGCACCGCGAGCCGCGGCTGCTTGACGAGATGGCGCAGCGCGGCGCGGTCCTCGTTCCGACGTTGTCCACCTTCCATGACCTTGCCGAGCGGTTCGTCGACGACTTCGCTCCGGCGCTCGTCGAACAGGCCAAGCGGCAGTGGGAGGAGGCGCGGCGAACAGTCGAGGTGGCGCGCCGGGCCGGTGTGACGCTGGCCCTCGGCTACGACAGCGGGCCGCCCGGGACATCGGCCCGCGAGCTGATCCGCCTGGTGGATGCAGGCCTCAGCGCTACAGAGGCGCTACGTGCGGCAACGCTGGGCGGTGCCGCGGCGCTGGGACGCGAAGACCTGGGTCGCATCGAGGTCGGCGCGGCGGCCGACCTCGTCGCGATCGACGGCCGTCCGGACGAGGATCCCGACCTGTTGACGCGGCCCGAGGCGATCCGCCTCGTCGTCAGCCGAGGCGTGGCGATCGCCTGAGGATCACTCGTCGAGGACGAACGTCACCAGCAGGTTCACTCGGTAGCCGATGATCCGGCCGTCCTCGACGTCAACGGCCTGTTCCTTGATCCAGCCGCCTTTGACGTTGCGCAGCGTCTTGTTGGCCCGGTCGATGCCCTGGTTGATCGCATCTTCGAAGCTCCGCTCGGAGCGGGAACTGATCTCCGTCACCCGTGCGACCGACATGTCGTCACCTCCATCTGGCTGGGGAAGGCAACCTTACCCTGCGCCGACTCGGACCAGCCAGCGACCGCGGGCCGCACCGGCCAAGATGCCGTCGAGCGCGTCGTCGAGCGTGTCGAGCGTGACTTCCGTGACGTGCTCCCCGAGCGCGCGCGGCCGCAGGTCGGTCGCCAGGCGCGCCCAGATGGCGCGGCGTCGGTCGATCGGCATCTGGGCCGAATCCATCCCGAGCAGCGCAATGCCACGGAGGATGAACGGGAAGACCGTCGTATCGAGCTTCGGTCCGCTCGCGTTGCCACTCGCCGCCACCGCGGCGCCCGCCCGCAGCGTCCGAAGGACATAGGGCAGCGTGGCCGCGCCGACCGAGTCGACGGCGCCGGCCCACCGTTCCGACTCGAGCGGCTTGCCCGCGGCGGTCACCTCGTCCCGCGACACGATGCCGGCGGCGCCGAGGCCGCGCAGCCGATCCGCCTCGCCGGCCTTGCCGGTCGCGGCCCAGACCTCGTGGCCTCGCTCGGCCAGGATCGCGATAGCGGTGCTGCCAACCCCGCCGCTCGCCCCGGTGACCAGCACGGGACCGTCTCCGGGCTTCAGCCCATGATCCTCGAGCGCGACGACCGACATCGCCGCGGTGAAACCGGCCGTGCCGATCGCCATCGCATCCCGCGGCGTGAGCCCGCGATCCAGGGGCACGACCCATCCCGCAGGCACCCGCTGGTATTCCGCGAATCCGCCATGGCGGGCGACGCCCAGGTCGTAGCCGTGCGCGAGGACGGGATCTCCCACCGCGAATGCGGGGTCGTCGCTCGCCACGACCTCGCCCGCGAGATCGATGCCGGGGATGAGCGGGCTGATGCGCGCGACCTTGCCATCGATCCGGGTGGCCAGGCCGTCCTTGAAGTTCACGCTGGACCAGTCGACCCGGATCGTGACCCCGCCCGCCGGCAGGTCGTCGACGGCGAACTCGCGGACACCTCGCTCGATCGCGCGCGTGCCATCCGGGCGGTCGACCTTCTCGGCGACGTAGGCTCGGAAGGTGGCGGGCATCGTGGTCGAGCTCATCGGCTGACAGCGTAGCCGCATGGCTCGCGGCCGGCCGGGCTCAGCCGTTCAGCGCGGCATGAAGCCCGTCAGCCGACAGGAGTCGGCGTCGGTGTTGGCTCGGGGGTGGGCTCCGGCGTCGGGGCTGGGGTTGGCGGGGGCGTCGGCGCGGGAGTCGGAGCCGGCGTGTTCTGCTCCCGCCAGAGGAACTCGCGAAGCGTCAGCCCGCTCCCCCGTATCGTGGCCGCTCTTGCCCGGCCGACGTACCGGTAGTGCCACGGTTCGTACGTATAGCACGTGACGGTCGTCTTGCCCTTCGGGTACGACATGATGAAGCCGTACTTCCAGGCGTTGGCCCTGAGCCAGGACCCGACCTTGGTGGCGCCCCAGTCGGTGTAGTTCCACGGCGCGGAACCGCCGTACGCCTTGAAGTCGAGCGTCGTCCCAAGCTGATGTTCGCTGTGGCCGGCGCGGGCGCTCTCCTTGAGCGCCGTGGCATAGCCGTGGACCTTGACCCAGTAGTCGAATGTCGCCTTCTGCGTCTTGTAGCTTCGATAGGCCGACTGCACGACGAATCGGGCCCCGGCGGAACGCGCCGCGCTGGCCATCGCCTTGAGGTCCGCGATCACGAACTTGCGCACGGAGTAGCCAGTGTTGAGGCCGGCGTAGTAGGTCGATCGCAGGTCCGGCGGGACGTAGGCGCTGGACAGCCGAAAGGTTGTGTCCAGCAGCGAACGATGCCAGTCGCTCAACCAGCGATGTTTGGTCAGCGTGTCCGCGACCTTGCACGCCGGGAGCGCGGGCGCCGCCGACGCGGTTGCCGCGACGCCGGTCAGCATCATCGCGACGAGGACCAGGGCGACCAGCCGAGGCCGACGATCTATCGTTCGCAGCATGCCCGTAGGGTGCCAGCCCCGACCTGCGGTTGCCACCCACCCGAACGTACGGGCGAAGGTTTGGCCCGCGGTATGAGCCAATGGGCCTGCGGGATCTTCCTAGGGCGCGGCCGGGATGGCCTCGGCCGGAGCCTCGCTGGCGGGCGGCGCCGGCTCGGCCGAGGCCGTCGGGGTCGGCGCCGTCGTCGGCTTCGCTGTCGGCTTCGGCGTGGGTTTGGGTGTCGGCCTCGGAGTCGGCCTCGGAGTCGGCCTCGGAGTCGCGGCGGGTTTGCAGCCGGCTACGCCGCTGGTCGTGGCCGCGCCGCCGCCGGCCTTGGGCACGCGATACTTCTTGGTTGGAACTGTGCCGGTGGGCGGGAAGATCGCGGCTGACAAGGCGAGGATCCGCTTCAGGTTCGGGATCTGGATCGAGCCTCGCGCGTCACGACCCGAGGCGACCAACGGTGATGTGATCACGGTCCGGAACGTGTCCTGGCGCCCGACCTTGGCCATCGTATCGGCGAGGTCGGGGAGGATCTTGCGCGGTACGTTCGTGGTGATCGTCTTGGACAGCGCACGCAGGAGCCCGACCGGATCGTCGATGAATCCACCCTTCACGATCCGGTCGCGGATGCCGGACAGCACTTCCTGCTGGCGAGCGGCGCGGGTGAAGTCGCTCTCGCCAGCGGCCTTGCGCACGCGAGCGTAGGCCAGGGCCTGCTGGCCGTTGAGGTGGTGCTTGCCCTTCCTGATCGAGAAGCCACGGGTGTAGCCGTACTCGTGGTACGTCGGGTCGCAGAACGACCGCGCGACGTTGACGTCGATGCCCCTGAGCTTGTTGACGACCTCGATGAAGCCACCGAGATTGACCGCCGCGTGGTACTTGATGTCGAGGCCGAGCAGCTTGCCGAGCGCGCCGCGCAGGACATCGAAACCAGTGCCGTCCGAGTTCGGGAATTGGTTGGGGTGATGCCTGGCGTAGGAAACGAGGCCATTGATCTTGCCGCGGAACTTGCGACCGTCCGGCAGCGGGACATCGACCATGTCGCGCGGAACCGAGACCATCGAAACGGTCTCCGTCACGGGGTCCAGCGAGGCGACGATCATCGTGTCGGTCAGGTAGGTGTTGCGGCCGATCCCGGCGTCGATCCCGAGCAGCAGCACGGTGACCCGCGGCACGAGCGGCGTCGGCGAAGGCGAGGGGCTCAGTGACGGGCTCGGGGGTGCGCTATCGAGGAAGCTCGGATCGGGCTCGGGGCTGCCGTACGCCACCGGCGGGAGCGACGGCTCGACGAAGATCTCGTCGAGCGCCTCGCGCGCGACCTCCGTCGTGTAGCCGGCGTAGGCCTGGGGCGCGATGACGGCCACGAGCAGGATCGCGGCGATGGGAAGGGCGTCGCGGCGGGTCGGCCGGGAGAGCTGCGGTGCCCAGATACTCGTCCCGACAGCAAGCAGCCGCCAGATGAGGATGGCAGCCTGGAGTCCGAGCAGGCCCCAGAGCACGCCAGGTTCGAGCATCGTCGCAGCCAGCCGTGGGCCGCTGGTGGTCACCACCACGACCAGCCCGAGGGCGATCAGCCCAAGGATCGGCAGGCCGAACATCGCCGCCTGGCGCCGCCGTCCGGCCGCGAAGTGACCGAGTCCGGGGAACAGCGCATCGAGGACGGCGGGCAGATAACGCGCTCGGCGCGTCAGCGGTGTGGCTCGCCTGCGCCCACGGCGCAGCGGCGGCGTGACGGCGCCGAACCCCTCGTTCGACATCCGCGGCAGGGTACCAGACGGGGCCGCGTAACCCTCGCCCGCTCGACATCGGGCAGAATCGTCTCGCATGCGTGACGACGGCGAAGACCGCGGGCACGACCGTGCGCCGGAGGGGGACGCACCGACCCGGGGCCCGGTCGGTCGGCTGCTGCACGGTGCCGAGACCGCGGCGGAACCAGTCGTGGAGGGCGTGACCGCGGCATTGGGCGCGGCAGCCAGCACGATCGGTGACATGCCTCGATTGCGCGTCCGCCGCCTCCGGCGCCTCGCTCGCGAGTCCCTTCCGTCGCTCCACGACCTGTATCCCGAGGCGGATCGAGCCAGGCCCGTCCTCGTCGGCCTGAGGTCGATCCCGATCGACAGGATCCGTGGCACGGCCGTCGCCGGCGGGGATCAGCGGGGCGGCGATTTTCTGCCGCTCAAACCGTTCCGAAGCATGAACTGGAAGGCCCGCTGGCAGCGCCTGCGCAAGGCCCAGGATGCGCTGACGATCCTGCCGCCCATCGACGTCGAGAAATACGACGATTGGTACTGGGTGACCGACGGCCATAACCGCGTGGCACTGGCGCTGTACGGGAACCAGCCGGAGATCGACGCGTCCGTCACCGAGCTCATCCCGCCCGGAGGTCGGCGGACGGAACCCATCGGCACGCTCGAGGCCGAAGTGGATGCGGCCCGCGCGGTGCGCGGTCTGCGCCAGACTGAGCATTCCGACCACGGCCCCGACGACCCGGCATGATCCGACGCATGCGGATCGTGTGGCCGGATGCAGCCCCCTTTCGCGCTCGAGACGACCGCTCCATTCGCTGGCTCGCCGTCTCGGACGACGAGGAGCCGGCGCTCCAATACGAGGTGAATCGCAGGGAGCTCGGTCCCCTCGACGCGATCGTCGGCGCTGGCGATCTGCAACCCGACTACCTCGGATTCCTGGCGGATGCGTTCGGAGTGCCGATGGTCTACGTGCGCGGCAATCACGACCGCGGCGGCCGTTGGGCGGAGTCGGTTGCGGAGTTTTCGCCGATGGCCCTCCGGACGGGATCGATCGACGAGCTCGACGGGTTGCCGGTCCTGACGCTCGAGTGGCCCGGCATCCGACACCGCGATCGAAAGCGCCATGACGGTAGCGCGGCGCTTGACGTCGCTCGACTCACGATCGGGCTGCTCGTGCGACGGCTCACGGGGCAAGGCCGGTCGGTGGTGGTGCTCAGCCATGCCCCGCCCCTCGGCGTCGGTGACGGCGCCGCGGACACGTACCACGAGGGGTTCTCGGCCTATCGATGGCTGCTCGACCGGTTCCGACCGCCCCTCTGGTTGCACGGCCATGTGCACCCGGCAAGTGTCGAGTCGTGGCGCCTCGACCACGGCGGTTCGCAGGTCGTCAATGTCACCGGCGCGGTGCTCATCGAGATCGAGGCGCCGCGTGAGGGCGTTGCGTAGAGGCAAGCCCGGGTCATTGCGCCTCACGCAAAGGCACCGGGACGCCTTGCATCAGAGGTATCTACGGTCGCCTGCGTCCCCTCATCAGCGCTGAACTTGCGTGTGGTGTAGGGGTCGGACACGCCGCCACGTGCCTTGGGGCGACACGTTGTTCCAGACGCAAGGGAATGGCAAGAAATCGGCTGTTCCCTGATCGTCGGCAACCGTTGATGCATGTGGCGCAAGGCGGCAGGCCGGCGAGGGCCCCGGCGGGGATGTGCTCACGACCTACGTTAGAATGGCCCGCGTTCACTGGCGAGTGGCCAGGCGGTAAGGCGCCTGACTCTGGATCAGGGGATTGAGGTTCCGATCCTTCCTCGCCAGCCAACTCCACAAGATGCGGCGCATGCCGAAGGGGAAACCCAACATCTTGTGGCCTGAGGAGTCCTAGGACCTCGTCGGCGAGGAGCCGACGAGATGGTTTTGGACACCTGACTCCCCTGGTCTTTGGGGCACCTGATTGGGCTCGATCCGGCCGAGCTCCTGGGCTGGCTAAGGCTCCAGTGCTCGGTGATCAGGATCTGGAGCCGGAGGTAGGGTGGCAGGCGCTCGCCGGCGCTGTCGAATCACCGCACTCGTCGGCGGCGGCGCGGCAACCCGCCCTGCAGGCTTCACAGGGTGCGGCCGGATCAGGCAGCTGCGGCGACCCCGGCCAGCTCGTCGATCGCGACGGAGGGATCGGCGAGGGCGCCCGGATCGACGACCGCACGGGACCGGACGAGCCGCTCGATCGGCTTCGCGACGTCCCAGACGTTGGCGTTCATCCCCGCGACTACACGACCCTCGGCAAGCCAGAAGGCGACGAACCGCCGATCAGCGAGGCTGCCGCGGACGACGAGCCGGTCCGACGGCGACGCCCAGCCCGTGTACTCCATGCCGAGGTCGTACTGGTCGGAGTAGAAGTACGGGATCCGGTCGTACGGCTCCGTTCCGCCGAGCATCGACCTGCCGGCGGTCGAGCCCTGGAACTTCGCGTTGGCCCAGTGTTCCGTTCGGAGGCGCCGCTCGTAGAAGGGATGCCACGCCGATGCGACGTCGCCAGCCGCGAAGATGCCGGGCACCGAGGTCTCGAGCGTCGAACTCACCTCGATCCCGTCACCAACGGCGGCGCCGGCCAACACGGCAAGCTCCGTTCGCGGCTGCACGCCGATACCGGCGACGACGAGGTCGGCGGAGATCCGCTCCCCTGCCGATGTCTCGATCCCCTCGACTCGGGCGGTCCCGATGATCCGTTGGACGGTCGTACCGGGTCGCCAGTCGACCCCGCGCTCGAGGTGCAGGTCGCGGTAGACGCCGCCGACCTCGGGCCCGAGCACCCGCTCGAGCGGAGCGGCCTCGGGGGCGATCAGGACAACGGTCCGGCCGAGCATCCGGAGCGATGCGGCGACCTCGCTTCCGATCCAGCCCGCGCCGATCACAGCTATTCGCTCGGCATCGGTCGCGGCCGCGCGGATCGCGTCCGCATCCGCCATCGTGCGGAGCGTCATGACGCCCGGCAGGTCGGCGCCCGGCACCGGCAGCGTCCGCGGCTGAGCCCCTGTCGCGATCAGGAGCCGGTCAAACGGCACCCGGTCCTCGCCGTCGAGGACGACTTCCCGGGACCGAGGCTCGATCGCACATACCGTGGTCGCTGACCCGAGGTCGATCCGCTGCTCGGGGTAGAAAGTCTCGGGGTACACATAGACCTGTTCGCGGCCACCCTCGCCTCGGAGGAACTGCTTCGAGAGCGGAGGGCGCAGGTAGGGCCGCTCCGGCTCGTCGCCGAAGATCGTGATTGATCCTTCGAACCCTTCGTTCCGGAGTGATTCGGCGGCACGGGCAGCTGCAAGCCCCGCTCCGACGATGACGATGCGTTCGATCGAGCTCATGTCAAGTCCTCACGATGTGGCTGGGATAGCTGGTAGCGGAGAAAGAGGTGGTCGTTCGAACGCATCACGCTCCGGAGCCGGCCCCACCGCGCTTCTGGCGCGAGTGCCACGCCCTCGACGAGGCTGAGTCGCGCCGACGCGGCGCTCCGACCGGCGAGCTGTGGTGCGAGCGTGAGGAAGACCTCGTCGATCACCGACGAAGCGAGAAGCTCGCCGAACACCGTGGGTCCCCCTTCCGAGACGACGAGTCGGAACCCGCGCGCGTCGAGGAACGTAAGGAGGGTGTCCATCGGGATCGAATCCCCGTCGCTAACCGAGACGATCTCAGCGCGTGGAGGGCTGCCGAGGCGCCGGGCGCCCGACTCCGTCGTGACGACGATCACGGGAGCCCCGGGATCCTCCGGGAGGTACCCGGGCTGGAGCGACCCCGATGCCGTGACGATGACCGTCGCCGGTGAGGCGGTGAGCCCGAGCTCGCGCCGCCACGCGGCGAACCCGGGGACGGAGGCCGCATGCGCGTGCGCCGGCGTCCAGCCGTGCGTCCGGCTCGCCCGCACCGTCCCCGCGCCGACCAGGACCGCGTCCCCCGTAGCTCGAAGGAGGCCCATGAGGAAGCGGTCGGGCTCGAACCTGCCGCTGATCTCGCGGCCACCGGAGGCGCCGATACGATCCAGCGCGACCACGCCGTCGAGCGTCGATACGAAGTTTGCGACAATCGTCGGCCGATCGGTCCGCAGCGGGATCGAGAGCGGAGCCGCGTAGCGCGCCGCGAGCGCCGCGGGCAGCACGCCCCCTCTAGCCTCCCCGTCGGACAGGTCGATGCCGGACTGCCACAGGAGATCGACCGGCCAAAGCGCGTCGAGGTCCCGGACGTGCCCAAGGTCGGCCACCGCCGGCGGTGAAGCAGTGAGTGTCATGCCCTCGCGGCTCCGGTCCGGGTCAAGCCGAAGAACTCACTTCGCAGCGAGGGGTCAGCAATGTACGTGCCGCGGTAGGCAGTCGTCCGCGTCAGCGGCTCGTGTTCGCGGACTCCCCGCATCTGTGTGCACAAGTGGCTGGCTTCGAGGAGGACCGCCGTTCCGTGTGCGTTGACCATCTCTTGGAGGGAGTCGGCGATCTCGTGCGTCATCCGCTCCTGGACGCCGAACCTGCGCGTGAGCACGCGGACGAGGCGGGTCAGCTTGCTGATCCCGATGATCTGGTCGTGGGCGACGTACCCAATCCACGCCCGGCCGACGAACGGCAGCACGTGGTGCTCGCAGAGGCCGACGAACGGGATCGGCCCCTCGACCACCTGGGCGAGTTCGCAGTTCGCACCGCCACGGCACTCGGTCGGGAAGGCGGTGAGCAGCTTCGGGTCACCGTCGTAGCCCTCAGTCGCATCGAAGATCGCGCGGAGGAAGCGTCGCGGCGTGTCTTTGGTGCCCGGCGTGGACAGATCGAGGCCGAACGATGTCAGGATCTCGGCGGCGTAGCCCTCGAAGCGCGTCCAGTCCTCGTCCGACAGCTGGCGGGGCTGGGCGTGGTGGGACGTGCTGCGGGCGAGGAGCGGCGGCGTGATTAGAGCGGCGGCGTGATGGCCGTTGGTTGGTTGTGTCATCGAGCGTTCCTTGGTGAGCCCTGAGGGCTGTCGGGCCGCCTGCTGGATCGGCGACCCGCAGAGATCCACCGGACCGACCCTAGGCTGGTGTGCTGAACGGACTGGCGAAGCGGCATCAATGCGACGTGAACCCGCAGAAGCCAAGGGGAGACTCCGGGAGAGGCAAGAACACCGCCTCTCCCGGGTCTGTTCGTTAGCGGGCGAACTTCGCCGGGAACTGGGCGATGATCCCGTCGCTCAACATGTCGGCCATGCCCAGGATCTGGACGTGGATCTCGTCGTAGGCAGCGATGTCGTTGGCGTAGCGGCCCTGGAGCCGTGCCACCGCCTCCTTGAGCGTGAGGTCGAGGTGGTCCTTCATGTGGGCCTGCATCTCGGCCAGCGGCCAGTGCTCGGGGTTGAGCCCGTTCAGCGCGGTCGCGATGTCGTCGGCGTTCTGATACCAGGCGGCTGACGCGGTCTCGACCGCGGCCGCGTCGCCGGCCTTAGCGGCCGCGACGAGCTCGGCGGCCGTCAGGATGTGGTCGCGTAGCAGTGCGGTTACCTGGTTGCCGGCGGCGTAGCCATAGAACGGCTTGAGTGCGTTGCCGATATCGGTCTGGTTGGCGAGGAGCCTGTCGGCCGTCGGGCCGATATCGGCGAGGTTGCCGCTCTCGGTGGCGGCGCTGACGATGAACTGGCGGGTCCACACGATGTGGTCTTCCCATAGCTTGCGCATCGCGTCGTGGAAGGCGGCCTTGTCAGAACCTGCTCCATGCCCCGAGTGGGCATCAGCAGCTGGCGTGGCGGTGACGGCGAACGCAAGCGCCAGGCTGGCGGTGAGGACCCCGACGATCGCGCCGAGACCCAGCTTTCGAGGCATCGCTCTGTTCTCCTTTGCCCGCAGATCGGGCCTAACGGGGCGTGACCGGACGGTCAGTCCGGATAGACGCAATCCGCAGTCCGTGCGGTCGGTCGGCTGCCCGCATCAGGCAGCCAAGACACGCGAAGGAAGAAAGCCACGACGGCCCCTCTGGACCGATCGGGCCTGGGCGATCCGCGACGTAGCATGCGTGCTGGTGGCCGCAGATCTGGCAGCGGGCGAGGCGGGGCTGGCCCCGCTCTGGCAAGGTCCTGGGAGTTCTCGAGGCGGGTCCATCCATAGCTGGTTCCTCCGGGAGCGCTCGCGAGGCGCCGCCTTCAAGTCCTTGGGGTGGAGGTCGCACGCGTCGGGGCGATCGAGTCGCCGCCCGCGCGGCTGCGGCAGGTCCGCCGGACGCCATAGAGGACGACGCCGAGCAGGATTACGACCATGCCCACGAAACCGATCTGGCGCGTTCTAACGTGAGCATTCGCTAGTAATACAGAACCCAGCTCAGGCTGTCAAGTCTTGCGTTAGCGACGACTTCCTTTAGAATGGGAGCCATGCCGACGAACCCGACCGACATCGAAGCCGTTGCCCTGCTGGACGAACCTGCCCGCCGGGCGCTCTATGACGCCGTCGCCGACGCCAGCCGCCCGCTCAACCGCGACGAGGCCGCCTCGACGGCCGGCGTCACCCGTGCTCTGGCGGCGTTCCATCTCGACAAGCTCGTCGGCGCCGGGCTGCTCGAGGTCGAGTACCGGCGACTGTCTGGCCGGACAGGGCCGGGTGCCGGGCGCCCGTCGAAGCTCTACCGTCGCGGCTCCCGGGAGTTCGACGTCTCGCTGCCGGACCGGCACTACGATGTCCCAGCCGAGCTCCTGGCGACGGCGATGGAGCAACTTACCGGGCCAACGCCGCCCGATGCGCTTCGTTCGGCCGCCCACGGCCTCGGCGAGGGGATCGGGACGGCCGCCCGCCGGCGGAGCGGACCGCGACCGAGCCGGCGCCGGCTGCGCGCAGCCCTGGAGGAGTCACTGGAGGCTCGCGGTTATGAACCCGCCGAGACGCCCTCCGGCGAGATCCGACTCCGGAACTGCCCGTTCCACGCGCTGGTGGAAGACCACCGCGACCTGGTCTGCAACATGAACCTCGCGCTGGCCGACGGCATCCTGGACGGGCTCGGCGACGACCGCCTCAGTGCGAGGCTCGATCCGCAGCCCGGTCAGTGCTGCGTCGCCATCTCCGCCGCGACGCCGGCGCAACGCCGGCCGTAAGTCGCAACCTCATGCCGGCGAGCGACGCGGTTGGTCAGCCGCACGATGCGCCCCGGCGGCGGATGCTCACCGGCGATCGACCGACCGGCCCGCTCCACCTCGGGCACTACGTCGGGACGCTGGCCAACCGCGTTCGTCTCCAGGACGAGTTCGAACCGTTCGTCCTGGTGGCGGACTACCACGTGCTCACCACGCGGCCGGATCGAACGCCCGACGTGGGCCGTGACATCCGCGAGGACGTCCTCGGCAACCTCGCCGTCGGCATCGACCCCGCAAGGGCGACGATCTACCTGCAATCGCAGGTCCCGGAGACGGCCGAGCTCTTCCTCCTCCTGGGCATGCTGGTGTCGGTCCCCCGCGTGCGCAGGATCCCGACCCTCAAGGACAAGATGGCCGAGACTCGGGCCGCCGAACCCTCGTACGGGCTGCTCGGTTACCCGATCCTCCAGGCCAGCGACATCCTGCTCGTCCAGGGCGAGGTCGTGCCCGTCGGGCGGGACCAGGCCTCCCACGTCGAGATCGCCAGGGAGATCGTCCGCTCGTTCAACGCCGCCTTTGGGCCCGTCTTCCGCGAGCCGGCAGCGTTGATCCCGGGGGTCGGCCTTCTACCCGGCACCGACGGCGATCCGAAGATGGGTCGCTCCCGGAACAACGCGATCAACCTCTTCGATGACCCAGCCACGGTCGATTCGAAGGTCATGGGGATGTTCACGGACCCGAGGCGGATCCACGCGACTGAGCCTGGCCGCGTCGAGGGCAATCCGGTCTTCGCCTACCACGACGCCTTCAACACGAACATCGACGAGGTGGCCGAGCTCAAGAAGCGCTACCGCTCCGGCCGGGTCGGGGACGTGGAGGTCAAGCGCAGCCTCGCCAGAGCGCTGAATGCATTTCTCGACCCGATCCGGGAGTCCCGCGCTGCGCTGCTGCAGGACAACCCGACGATCGTCGAGGACGTGCTCGAGGCGGGACGCCGGCGCGCCCGGGCCGAGGCGCAGCGGACGATCGCCAGCGTGCACGCCGCGATGGGGCTCGACTACTTCAGGTGAGCTCGCCTCACCGTAGGAACTCGAGTCGGCCAGGGGCAGGGATCACGCTGCCGTCGCGCGCCGTGCCATCAGGGGTCGAGGAGCGCATCAAGCCGCCCGTCGGCGAGCCGGCCGGCGAAAGCGCGGCGACCTTGACACGTCGGCTCTGGGACGCTATAACTAACCAACGCTAGTTTTAGATTCGCGAACCCGCACCAGTCACCTTCCCAGCCGCCAGTTCTGTGATCGAACCCGGAGCTTGAGATGCCCCAAAGCCGGACACGTCGTCTTCGTGGACGTTCTACGGGCCACGCCATGGCGAGTCGCGCCGCTTCGCCCGAAGTATTCCGGCTGCTCGTCGTCGACGAGCATCCGATTGTCGGTGTCGCGTTGCGCACACTCCTCGCGGACGAGGCTGGCCTCGTGGTTGATACCGCCACCGAACCCGAGGCCGCCATTCGTGCGATGGCTGATGGTTGGGCCGACCTCGTCGTTTCGGAGATCGCCTTCTCTGGCAGAGGCTGCGGACTGGATCTCCTGCGCTCGCGCACGCCCCGGCCGCCGGTCGTGCTGCTCACGGGCATCATCTTGCCCAGTCTCCTGCAGGCGGCACTTGACGCTGGGGCCGAGGGCGTCCTGTCGAAGACCGCCCCGGTCACGGAGATCGTCACCGCAATCCGCACCGTCGCTGGTGGTGGCAAGGTCGTTGCCCCTGGCGTGGAGGACATCGTCAAGCGAGCACGCCGGCGTCCGGCGCCGCGAGAGCTGGCGATCATCGCAGAGGTCGCCACCGGCGGAACGAACGCCACGATCGCCGAACGGCTGTCGATCCGGCGTCCGACCGTAGAGGCGGTCCTCCGCCGCCTGTTCGATCGTTACTCAGTCACGAGCCGCACGGCCCTCGTCGGGATTGCAGAGCGCGAGGGGTGGCTGTTCGGGCTCGCAGCATGAGTCACGCGAATCGCATCAACTTCGGCAGTTTGTCGTTGAACTCATCGACGCGACGGGAGTTGGACCGAGGCTATCGTCGGATTGTTCGCGAACCGCGACCGCCGCACGAGCGCAGCCGTTCGTGGGCTGCCGTTGCCCAGGTTCCTCGGGGGCGCCGCAGCCCAGATCAGCGCGATGGCGGCGCGCGAGGAGGTGGTTGAGCCGATTTTTGCCCGGCGTTTCGGCGGAGCGGTCGGTTGCGTCAGCCGCCCCTCCTCTCGATCGATCCCGACGCGCAAGCGAGGTACCCGAACGTGGCTGAGCAGACCCTGTACGACCGGATCGGTGGCGTCTTCGCCATCGCCGCGGTTGTCGACCGATTCAGTGACGCGATCATCAAGAATCCAAAGGTGGGCGAGCAGTCGCCCAATCCCCAGCTCCGCGAGTGGTCCACGAGAGACATCGGAAGGCTGCCTGGGCTGAAGTTCATGCGCATGCTCTGGGTGTGCAACGTCGCCGGCGGACCGTTCCAGTACTCGCCCACCGTTCCGGGAAGCACGATCCTCGGGCTCGAGGAGGCACACCGGCGCCTGCGGATCACGCCGGAGGAGTTCGACGAGGTCGCGGCCGAACTCTCACGGGCACTCGACGCGTTTAATGTGCCCGAGCGCGAGAAGGGCGAAGTCCTCGCCGCGTTTGCGGCGCACAAGGGCGAGGTGACGGAAGGATCGAAGGCGGCGTAAGTCTCCGGAGATGCAGCGCGGTTGAGCACCCAGATTTCCGTCAGGTTGTAGCGGCGCCGTTGTGCGCGCTGAAGTGACGGCGCCTGGCCAAGTCGGATGAACACCATTCAGTTGATCGACGGGATCGGTCGCATGATCGATCTCGTCGGCGTCCTGGCCATCGCTGGCGGTGTTGTCCTCGCTGCCGGGTTAGCGGTCCGCCGGTTGGCTCGACGTGAGCAAACCGTCTATGCCCGCTTTCGGCGCGAGGTCGGTCGCGGCATCCTGCTCGGCCTGGAACTCCTCGTTGCGGCCGACATCATCAGGACGGTTGCGATCAGCCCAACGCTCGAGTCAGTCGCTGTCCTGGCCGGAATCGTGCTTGTTCGTACCGTTCTGAGCCTTATGATGGAAATGGAGCTCACCGGTCGGTTGCCGTGGCAACGCCGGCCGGAGGACGATGCCGAGGCAGCCTCCACGCCCGCGCCGAACGCGGTCTGAGGTGATCGACCTGGCCTGCTGGGCTAGGTGTGATTCCCATTCACGTTGCTGACGAGCACCTGCATTGGTGCCTTGCCGTCGAGCGACGTGTGGGCTCGGTTGTGGTTGTAGTGGTCGAGCCACGCCGGGAGGGCGTTGAGCCGGGCGTCGTTGGTCGGATAGAGCCGGGCGTACGCCCACTCGGCGAGCATGGTCTGGATGAACCGCTCGGCCTTGCCGTTGGTCTGCGGACGCCGCGGCCGGGTGAGCTTGTGCTTCGCCCCGATCGACCGGACGGCATCGGCGAACACCCGGGCGTCGGTGTAGTTGCGGGCGTTGTCGGTCATGACCCGCTCGATCCGCACGCCGTGGCGGGCGAACCAGGCCGCTGCCTCCACCAGGAACCGGGCACACGTCGGACCCCGCTCGTCGTCGCGGACAGCCATGTAGGCGACCCGGGTGGCGTCGTCGACGGCAACGTGGATGACGTCGTAGCCGGCATGCGCCCTGGGCGTCCCGAGGCGACCCCGGAACCGGTGACCGCCGCCGTCGGGGATCCTCCCCAGCTTCTTGACGTCCAGATGGAGCAGTTCGCCCGGTCGCTCGCGGACGTAGCGGATCGGGATGCCCGAGGCCCGGTCGAGATCGCGCAGTCGGGACAGACCGTGGCGGCGCAGGATCTCGCCGATCGTCGAGCGCGGCATGCCGAGCAGCGGGGCGAGCCGGTGCGGGCCGACGCGCAGGGTCATCCGCGCCTCGATCACGCGCTGGACTTCCTCAGCCGGCAACGCCCGGGGCATCCGGCGCGGAGCAGAGCTGTGGTCCTCGAGCCCGGCGAGGCCATCGGCTCGATAGCGGTGGACCCACTTGGTGGCCGTCTGACGGCTCACGCCGGCAGCGTCCGCCGCCTTCGCGACCGACCATCCGTCGAGCTCCACTCGCTCGGCCAGAAGCCGCCGACCGAACACAGTCAGCTTCGCCCTACGATGTCCCACGAGAGCCTCCTCACGGTCTGGTTGGGTAACACCCCAAACCGTGACGTGAGGCTCTCGTTTGTCAACAACGCTGCTGTGAATCACAGCTAGGCCGACTGCAGGACCTGATCGCCAGGAGGCGTCCCTAGATCCGCCCATGGGCGCAATTCGACCCACGCGATCGCGACAAGCCTCGTTCTGGTTGCTCGGCGGGCTCCTCGCCGCGTTCCTGTTCGCGGCGAGCGCGCCGTCGCCGCTCTACGCGGTGTATCAGGCGAGGTGGCAGTTCTCGCCCTTGACCCTGACCACCATCTACGCGGTGTACGCGTTCGGGGCGCTAGCGGCGTTGCTGACGACCGGCCGACTCTCCGACCACGTGGGCCGGCGACGTGTCATGGCTCTGGCGCTGACGTTGCAGATCTAAGGGGATGGCCGCATTCAACGTCGCGTAGGGAGTCGAGGCGCTGTTCGTTGGACGGATCATCCAGGGCGTCGCCACGGGCGTGGCCGCGGGCGCGATCAGCGCGTGGCTGATCGACCTCGAGTCACAGGCGGAGCGCAGGCTCGCGAGCCTTGTTGGCGGTGTCGCGCCCGTCGCCGGGCTCGCCGCCGGAGCGGTCGGCGCGGGGTTGCTCGTCGAATAGGGTCCGGATCCGCTCCACCTCGTCTTCTGGCTGCCGCTCGCGGTCTACGTGGTCGGTCTGGTCGCCGTCGCGGTCATGCCCGACCCGGTCGGCGGTCGCCGGGGTGGCTACGTTCGATGCGGCCCGACGTGGGCGTGCCGGCCGCGGCGCGACCGGTCTTCAAATCGCTTGCGCCGTCGCTTGTCGCTCAGTGGGCGATCGCCGGGTTCTACCATTCGCTCGGACCATCGCTCGCCCTGGCGCTCCTGGCGACCGACAACCGAGCGGCCGGCGGCCTGGTAATCGGGGCATTGCTCGGCACGGGTGCCGTCGCATCGGCCGTGGTTCGCGCCGCAGACCCACGCGCCACGGCGGCGACGGGATCTGCACTGTTGGCCGTCGGAGTCGGGCTGACGCTCGCTGGGGTAGCAACGGGATCCGCAGCCCTCCTCTTTGGTGGGAGCGTCGTCGCTGGCCTAGGCCTGGCCCTGCGTTCAGTGGGCTGTTCAGGATGCTCGTGAGTGCCGCGCCCGCCGACAGGCGTGCGGCCCTGGTGGCAGCCATCTACGTCGGGATCTATCGCGGGTTGCGGGAGACGGCCTTCGGTTACGGCATCGTCGTGATCGCCCTCGCAGCGCTCACCGCCGTCCAGGTGTCACGCCGCGCCGCGCCGTACGCAGCCAATGGCCCGTGAACGACAGCGCTGCCGGTGGGCTCGGTTTTAGGCGTCGGCGGAAACAGCAGGTCTGCAGTTCGAATCTGCGTTTCGGCTCCGGCTCCCCTTTCCCGTTCAGACCGCTGCTTCAGGCTGCGAATCTTGAGTGACGGCGTCTGCCACAACGCTGAAGACCTGCCACCTGAGCGATTTTCGGGCATGCCGACCGCGAACACCCTCGCGGCCATCGGATCGCGGGAACGCCTTCGACGGCCTCCCTAGCTCCGCTGTCCTCTACGCAGCATGTATTCGGATCACGATCGCTCCGCGGCCACACCGAGTGGCTCGGCCGTCGCCAGAGTGCGTCGGGCTACTGCGGCCAGCGCTTCGATCAGAGCCGGCTCCGCGTTGAGTGATTCGATCCGCCGGAACGACAGGCCGCATCGCTCCGCCTGCTCGCGGGCTCCGACGTCGACGTCGTAGAGGATCTCGAGGTGGTCGGCCAGGAACTGGACCGGTGCGACCAGGACCGACCGACGTCCAGCCGCGGCGAGCTCCGGCATCAGGTCGGCGAAGTCTGGCTTCATCCACTCGCCCGGCTCGTGCCCCGCGCTCTGCCAGCAGAACTGCCATCCGTGCTCGGGGAGACCGGCTCGGGCGGCACCGGCCACCGCCGTGTCGCGGAGTTGGGCGAGATATCCGGGCTCCTGCTCGGCAACGCGCTTCGGGAGGCTGTGCGCGGTCATCAGGACCTCGACCGCTTCCCCCTCGTTGGGCGGCAACGCTGCCAGCCCGTCGCTGACTCTATTCGCGAGCGCGCGAACAAACGCCGCCTCGTCGTGCCAGGCGCCGGCGACGCTCACCTCGGGCGCGTCATCCCCTAGCGCCGTCCGGGCCTCCTCAATCCCCCTCGCGTAGCCGCTCATCAGCAGCGGCGAGAACTGCGGCGAGAGGACGATCGCGGCGATGCGCTCCACTCCGCGGTCCGCGAGGGCCCGAATGCCGCTCGCGATCGACGGCTCGGAGAAGCGCATCCCGACCTCGACTGGCCAGCCGAGCGACTCCTCGAGTGCGGCCGCCTGGACACGGGTGATCTCGATGAGCGGCGATCCGCCGATGACGCGGTATCGCCGGACGAACTCGTCGACGAGCTCGGAATCCGGCTCGCGTCCGCCGCGGACGCGTGCCAGGTATATCCGGATGTCCTCACGCTCCAGGGAGGCGGGTGAGCCATAGGTCATCAGGAGCACCCCGCGGCGCTCGGTGGCGGTCACGCGAGAACCTCGGCGCTGACGCCTGTGCTGGCGGTCTGCTCGTGGACGAAGTCGACCAGGCGTCGAAGTAGAGCAGTATCTGAGTCGGGCAGCACGCCGTGCCCGAGGTTGAAGATGTGGCCGGGTCGACCGTCGGCCTCGGCGAGGACGGCTCGCGCGCCCGCCTCCGTCGCCTCCCAGCCGGCCAGGACGCGGGCCGCGTCGAGGTTGCCCTGGATGCCCCGGTCGTAGCCCACGCGCCGCCAGGCATCCGCGAGTGCGACCCGGTGGTCGATGCCGATGACGTCCCCGCCGGCCTCGGCCATGAGCTCGAGGATTGCCGTCGTCCCCGTCCCGAAGTGGATCGTCGGGACCTCGTCGAGGGCCGCGAAGATCCGCCGGACGTGGGGCTGGACGAACGCCGCGTAGTCGGCGGGGCCGAGCCCCCCGACCCAGCTGTCGAACAGCTGGACGACCTCGGCGCCCGCCGCGACCTGCGCCCGGAGATACCGAGCCACCATCGACGACAGCCGCTCCATCAGGTCGTGCCAGGCGGCGGGCTCGCGGTACATGAACGACTTGGCGACCGCGTAGTCGCGCGACGCGCGGCCCTCGATGAGATAGCAGGCGAGGGTGAAGGGAGCGCCCGAAAAGCCGATGACGCCGGCCGAGCCGCCGAGCTCGCGCCGGACGAGGTGGATCGCATCGAACGTGAAGGAGACCTGGGCCGGATCGAAGGGCCGGAGCGCAGCGACGTCCGCTGCCGACCGGATCGGCCGGTCGATGATCGGCCCGACCTCGGGCTCGATCCGCAGGCCGACCCCCATCGGCTCGAGCGGCAGCATGATGTCGGCGAACAGGACGGCCGCGTCGACGCCGAGCTCGTGGACGGGCATGAGGGTCACCTCGGCGCATAGCTCGGGGGTCTTGGCGAGCTCGAGGATGCCGTACCGCTCGCGAAGCCTGCGGTAGGCGGCGAACGAGCGGCCCGCCTGGCGCATGAACCACACCGGCGTGGCGTCGACCGGCTCGCGACGGCAGGTCCGCAGGAGGCGATCGTTCATGCCGCGAAAGCCGTTCGTGCGGCATCGCGCGTCGCATCGAACTCGGCCGACCCGTGAGCCATCGATACGAACCACGCCTCGAACTGCGAAGGGGGCAGCAGGATGCCCTGATCGAGCATCGCCCCGAAGAACCGGGCGTAGGCATCGCGGTCGGATGCAAGCGCCTCGGCGGCATCGACCGGCGGCGTCGACCGGAAGAACACGGTCAGCAAGGAGCCGACCCGGGCGACGGCCACCTCCCGGCCCGCGCTCGTCGCGGCCTCCGTGAGCCCGGCTGTGAGCGCCACGGCCGACTGCTCGAGGGCCGCATAGCGCTCCTCGCCCAGCTCCCCGAGCGTGGCGATGCCGGCGGCCATCGACAGCGGGTGGCCGGACAGCGTGCCCGCCTGGTAGACGGGACCCGCCGGCGAGACGAGGTCCATGAGGTCCGCTCGACCGCCATAGGCCCCGATCGGCATGCCGCCGCCGATGATCTTGCCGAGTGTGGTGAGGTCGGGCGTGACGCCGAACCGCGCCTGCGCCCCGCCGGGCGCAACCCGGAACCCGGTGATGACCTCGTCGAAGACGAGGAGCGCGCCGTCGGCCTGGGTCGTCTCGCGCAGGTGCTCGAGGAAGCTGGGCTCGGGCGGGATGACGCCGGCGTTGGCCATGACGGGCTCGACGATCAGCGCCCCGATCCGCCCGGCGTGATCGGCGAAGGCCCGGCTCACCGCTGCCGGGTCGTTGTACGGGAGCACGATCGTCGTCGCGGCCACGACGTCGGGCACCCCGGCGCTGCCGGCGATCGCCAGCGTCGCCACCCCCGAACCGGCCTCGACGAGTAGCCCGTCGGCGTGTCCGTGGTAGGCGCCGGCGAACTTGACGATGAGGTTGCGACCGGTCGCAGCCCGCGCCACCCGGAGCGCGCTCATCACTGCCTCGGTTCCCGACGACGTAAGCCGGAGGCGCTCGATCGACGGCATCGCCGCCCGGATCGCCTCGCCCAGCTCGACCTCGAGCGGGTTCGTTGCCCCGAGGGCGAACCCGTTCCGCGCGGCGTCCCCGACCGCCTCGATGACCGCCGGATGGGCGTGCCCCAGGATCGCAGGGCCCCAGGCGCCGATGTAGTCGATGTAGCGCCGTCCGTCGGCGTCCCAGACGTACGGTCCGTCGCCCCGCTCGAGAACGAGCGGCGACCGGCCCACGGCGCGGAAGGCGCGGACTGGGCTGTTGACGCCGCCGGGGAACAGCCGCTCGGCGCGTTCGACGAGTGCCGCGGTCCGCGACCCGATCGCCGTGCCGGCCATCACTCGGCTCCGAGCAGGCTGAGGATCTCGTCGACCGGGCGGTGGATCCCGAGCAGGATCGGCGTGTCGCTAACCGTCGAGCGCCGGCTCTCGGTCGCCCGCAGCGCCCGGACGAGGTCGCCGAACGCCACGAGGTCGTCGGTCTCGTAGGCGACGACGAAGTCCTGGGAATCGAGCCCAAAGGAATAGGCAAGAGCCTGGCGGATCTGAGGGTACTCGTGGCCGACCCGCATGTGCTCGTTCATCACGCCCTGGCGCGCCTCCTTCGACAGGAGGTACCAGTCGGTGCTCTTGGTGAACGGGTAGACGACGAGGTAGCGCGAGCGCTCGCCGGCGAACAGCGACTGCTCCTGGTCGGTGGGCTTCCTGACGTACTGCGACGGACCGATCCGGCCGATGAATGAGTAAGTCACCGTCAGCCACTGGCCGAGGCCGGCCCGGAGCAGCCCCGCGGCGGTCGACTCGAGGACGTCGACGCTGGGAGCCATCCGCCAGAACAGCAGATCCACGCCACGCTCGAGGCCGATCGACGAATAGCTGATGCTCCGCACGCCGTCCAGCTCACCCGCGGTGCGCGCCTCGCCGAAGCGACAGCCGTCGTCGTGGCGCTCGATGTCGGTCCGTCGCCGCCAGGCGGGGTCGAGCCCGAGGGCGAGCGCCTGGACGTATGTCTGCGCCTCGCTGCTCATTGCTCTTCCCGGAGCCAAGTCGCGAGGTCTGCGGCGGCGTAGGTGATGATGATCCCCGCTCCGGCCCGGGCGATCGCCGTGACCGCCTCGGTCATCGCCCGCCGCCCGTCGAGCCAGCCCCGCTCGGCAGCTGCGCCGATCATCGCGTACTCGCCCGAGACCTGGTAGGCGGCGATCGGCAGGTCGAACCCCGCGCGCGCCGCGGCGACGAGGTCGAGTCCTGGCAGCGCCGGCTTGACGAGCAGGATGTCGGCGCCCTCGGCGACGTCAAGCGCCATCTCGCGGAGCGCCTCTCGGCCATTCGCAGGATCCATCTGGTAGCCCCGCCGGTCGCCAAAGGCGGGGGCGCTGTCGGCCGCCTCGCGGAACGGGCCGTAGAAGGCCGAGGCGTGCTTCGAGGCATAGGCCATGATCGCGGTCTGCCCGAAACCCGCCTCATCGAGCGCGGCACGGATCGCACGAACCTGGCCGTCCATCATCGCGCTGGGCGCGACGATGTCGGCGCCGGCGCTGGCCTGGGTGACGGCTATCTCGGCGAGTCGGGCGGTGGCGGCGTCGTTGTCGACCGAGCCGTCCGGCCCGAGTAGCCCGCAGTGGCCGTGGTCGGTGTACTCACACAGGCACGTGTCGGCAATCGTCACGAGCGGCAACTCAAGCGCTCGGATGCGCCGGAAGGCGTCCTGGACGATCCCGTCGGCTGCGGATGCCTCCGTGCCCACTGGGTCCTTCGACTCGGGGAGGCCGAATAGGATGACGCCGCCAACGCGGAGCCCGGCCAGTCGCTCGGCTTCCTCCGCTGCAAGGTCCGGCGACAGCCGGGCCTGGCCGGGCATGGATCCGATCGGGTCGCGGCGGTTCACGCCCGGCTGCACGAACAGAGGGGCAACGAACATCGAGGGATGGAGGCGGGTCTCCCGGACCAGTGCCCGCAGGGCCGGAGTGCGTCGTAAGCGTCGGAGTCGGGCCCGCAAGGAGGCCTCGGGGGCGGTCGGCGCGGACGGCGGCGATGCTCCCAGGTCGAGTGTCATGGGATCTCCTGTGGCCGGACGGCCAAGGCGCGGGCGGTGGCCCTCGCGAGCGCGGCCGAGTCCGGTGTTGCGGCGACGGCGAGGATCCGGAAACCTGCCGCCCGTGCCTCGTCGGCGGTTTCCGGACCGATGCAGACGCACGGCATGGACAGGACATCCATCGACGCGTCGCGTCCGAGCGCGACCAGGCCTCGGACCGTCGAACCGCTGGTGAAGATGACGGCGGCGATGGGCCAGTCCGACAGGGCCCGCCGGAGCAGGACTCGCGAACTCTCGGGAGCTTCGCGCGTCCGGTACGCAATCACGTCGTCGACCTCTGCCCCACGTGCTCGGAGGGCGACCGCCACCTCATCCCCGGCGAGATCGCCGCGGATGACGAGCACCCGATCGCCCGGGCTCACCGGCAGCTCGGCCGCCAGCGCCGCCGATCCCCCATGGCTCGGTTGAAAGTCGACATCGACCCCCTCGACCTCCAGGGCACTCCGGGTGGCCGACCCGATCGCCGCGAAACGGGACGCCTCGAACGGGGTGAAGACGCGCTCCGCGGCCTTGAGGATCGCGCGCGCCCCGTTCGTGCTCGTGATCACCACCCACGCGTAGAAACCGATATGCCGGGCCGCGGCATCGAGCTCGCCACGCGGAGGTTCGTGCTCGATCGCGATCGTGGGAACGGAGACGGGAACGTGCCCCACGTCGCGAAGCGCCGCGACGAGCTCGTCCGCCTGCCCGGCGGTCCGCGTCACGAGGACGCGACGAGCCGTCGAGCGCCGGTCCCCGACGTCGCTCATGCGCGTGCGCGCTCCCGGGTCGAGTTCCGCCGCGAGCTCTCGCGCCAGTGCCTCGCCGGAGCCAACTGGACCGCGGCGCCGTGCGACCGCCGCAGCAGATCCATCCGGGCTCGCGTAGCCTCCGACGAGGTCGATCCGGTCGCCGGCGATCGTCGCCAGCGCGCCGATGGGTGCGCGGCACCCGCCTCCCGATGCCTTGAGGAATGTGCGCTCGGCCTCGACGGCCTGGCGCGTCCGTAGATCGTCGACGGCGGTTGCAAGCCCAAGCAGCCGAGGGTCGTCACGGCGGATCTGGATCGCGATCGCGCCCTGGCCCGGTGCCGGTGGCAGCGTCTCGGGTGCGAGCCGCTCGGCGATCCGCCCGCCGAGGCCCATCCGGTCCAGCCCGGCGCAGGCGAGCACGAGGGCGTCAGTCTCACCGTCATCGAGTCGGCGCAGGCGGGTGTCGACATTGCCGTGCAGCGGATGGACCGCGAGGTCGGGCCGCCAGGCGCGCAGGAAGCCGGTCCGTCGCGGGCTGTCGGTCCCGACACGAGCCCCAAGCGGCAGGTCGGCGATCGATCGTTCGCTAGCGTCGGCCCGGACGACAAGCGCGTCGCGCGGGTCGGCCCGCGTCAGATAGGCGGCAATCCGCAGCCGCGGATCCTCGTCGGTGGGGATGTCCTTCGCGCTGTGGACCGCGACGTCGACGCGGCCGGCCAGCAGGGCAAGCTCGATCGCGGCGACGAAGGCGCCCTCCCCCCAGGCCGTGTCGGGCGCCCGGCGATCGCCCTCGGTTTCGATGATCACGATCCGGCATGCTCGGCCCTCACGTGCCAGCGCGTCGTGAACGAGCCGCGCCTGGGCGAGGGCAAGTGGGCTGCCCCGGGAGCCGATGGCGATCTCGTGACTGTTCACAGGGCGAAGATGTCCCGGATCACTCGCTCGTCACGACCGTCGTTGTCCCGGCCCAGACGCTCAAGCGGGGCTCGAAGGAGACGATCGGCTAGGTGGCGGGTCATCCCCTCGATTGCGTCGCGCGCCTCCGGCTCGAGGTTCGGCAAACGGCGCCAGAGCGCCGTCAGCTCGGCCTCGCGTTCGCGATCCGCGAGCTGCACGAGCGCTTCGGCCGCCGCCCGTCGATCGCGTCCCTCCTGCCAGGCGACGAACTCGGCCGTCGCTCCGTCTATCAGCGCATCGACCCGGTCGGGCGGCCCGTCCCGGCGCGGACGTGGGCCCGACTCGACGAGGGCGAGGTCATCGGCCGTGATCAGACGCCGGCCGAGGGGTTCGGCTGCCCGGGCCGGGATGGCGGCCGGCACCGACAGATCGACCACGACGGTCTCACTCGTGGCCAAGGCGTCGATGGTCATCGCCCCGATCGGCCACGGCCCGGCCAGCGCGACGACGACGCCGGCGAAGCCAGTGATTCCCGGACCAGGGTCGAACGGCTCGATCCGGCCACCGATCGCCGTCGCGAGCGCCTCCGCCGAGCCGGCAGATCGGTTGGCCACGGTGACCGACGCCCCGGCCCGCGCCGCGGCTCGGGCGGCGAGCCGGCCCATCTGGCCGGCCCCGACGACGAGGACGTCGCGACCGCTGAGCGGACCACGCTGCCGCTCGATTGATGAGACCGCGAGGTCGGCAAGTGAGCCTTGCGGTCCCTGACGCCACGACCTCGCCCGGCGTCCCGCCCGCAAGGCGATCGCGAACAAGCGCTCGAGCGCCGGATCGAGCCGTCCTCCAGCGCGAGCCCTGTCAAGCGACGTCCGAAGCTGATGAAGGACCTGATCCTCGCCGATCACGACCGAGTCGCGCCCGGCGGCGACGCTGATTGCGTGCCGGACGGCGTCCTCGCCGGTCAGCACCCGTCCGCCGGCCGGGACCGAGACGTCGTCTGCGAGCCGCGGCGCGTCCCGCTCGATGATGGCGAACGCGTCCACGCGGTGGCAGGTCTCGAGGATGAGTGCGCGATCGGCCAGTTGGCAATGCAGTCGCTGGGCGAATCGCTCACGCTCGACGGCTGGGACTCCGCGTGCGTGGGACGTCAGGGCGACGACCGAACCGGGCGTCGCGTCTATCACGCCTCTGGCTCCGCAGCGACAGTCGTCGCGACGGCCGGCTGGGCCCTGCTCCGGGCCGTCGCCCGGCTGTGGCCCGTCATCGTGGCAACGAGCAGGCTGTCCATCGCCCGTTCGGCGGTCTCGAGGAGGTCGGTCGTCTCGGCCGTGTCGAAGCCCCGTCGGCGAGCCGTGACTGCGAGCTCGTGGTGGAACGGCGCGCGGAAACGCAGGAACCCCTCGATGGTCTGGCTGAGCGAGAGCCCGAGCGCGGCAGCGACACTGCCGTACTCGGCGGCGGAGCCGGACGCCTCGTTCAGGTGATGCGCCGCGGTGTCGGGCCGCGTCGCGTCGAGATACTGGAGGAGGCTCGCAGCGAGAACGTGGCCACGCTCGCGGAACAGCAGGCGCTGCTCGTCGGTGAGGGTCAGGACCCAGGGCAGTTCGGGCGCGACCTCGCGGCTCGCTCGCCTGTAGGTTCTCGCGATCCGGCTCGGCGTCAGACCGCCATCGCTGATCGACGGGCGCCTAGAGCGATCGGCCGGGAGGAGGCGCTCGAGCGCCGCGCGGGAAAACCGTCGGTGACCACCGGGCGTCGTGAACACCCGGAGGCGGCCGGCGTCGCTCCAGCGGCGTAGCGTGGCGGGCGAGATACCGAGGACTCGACTGGCCTCCGACAGGCCCACCCAATCGGGATCACGGAGCGGACGACGAGTCACAAATCTACTCAAATCTATCAGAACATGAGCGACTCGCTCACTGTACCATTTCGTGTGCGAGGAGTTCATGCGCGCGATGACGCTTCCCCCCGCGTCGATTGCTGCGCGGACTCCTCGTTCACACTCGGACCCCTCAGCCTTCTGCGAGCCGCAGTGCCACGAGTTCCGGCGGCCGACGTTCGGTCGTTGGTCGCCAGGCCGAGGCGCCCAGCCTGCGGTAGACTCGGAACGCCCCTAGGGCATCAGAATCGTCCGGTTTTCCGGATGGCACGTGATTCATTTTGGGATGGGCACCTGACTCATCCCCGATCGAAGACCGAACGAGGTTCGATCTCCGTTCAGGCACTGGCGAGTGGCCAAGCGGTAAGGCGCCTGACTCTGGATCAGGAGATCGAAGGTTCGAATCCTTCCTCGCCAGCCAACACCACATGATGTCGCGCTCCACAAGTCCGAATCACAACATCTTGGGTCTGAACCGCCCAGTCATGCGTGCGGCACTCTGATCTGTGGGCAGCTTACTCACGCGGGCACCTGGTCCTCGGGCGGGCAGTCGAACTGCTCCTCGGCGCGAAGATGGCCGAGGGTGCATCACGGCGACCGATCGAGTGGTACCGGATGATCCGGACCCGGCTCATCCGATCGCTCGGACAGGATCGGCAGTTGACGGTTTCGACCCGGCCGCGCTGCGTGCCTGACTCGTCGACCTCCGGACGACCCCTCGCCCCGGTCAGCGTCGCCGGATACGTCCGGACGCTCCGAGTGTTCGGCAACTGGCTCGCCGCGGAAGCTGTCGCCAAAGGCAGCAGCGCTCCGCGGCCTGCGCCGCCCGAACGCGGTCATCGAGCCCGTCGCGGACGACGTCCTCCGTCGTTGTTAGACGGGCGGCATGTCGCCGGCCTATGGCGGCGGCTGCACCGAGATCGGGCCGTTCAGGTCGGCGAACGTGTGATCCATGATGTGGCCCTCGGCCCGCATCTCCTCGCGCTGGATGATCCCGTCGGACTGACTCACCCAGACCCGGAACCAGGCGGGCACATCCGGCCGCACGAACGTGAGGACCTGCGTTGGCATGCCATCGACCGTGTCGGTGCCTATGATCCGCGCCGCCTCGGCGCCTGCCCAGAAGTCGCGGTAGTAGCCCGACGGCCAGCTGAAGCCTGGAGGTGGGAACGCGGCCTTCTCCCAAGGGCCGTTTCCTTCGCGGCTGAACCGCTCCTCGCCGATGAGGATCTGGGTCGAGTCGTTGAGCGTGATCTCCGCTCGGTCGGGTGCCTGGAAGCGGTAGATCGAGACGTATGCCGGGCCATCCACGCTGCTGCTCAGCCGCTCGGTCATGACGGCCGACTTCAACGATTCCTCCGCGGTGAGCGTTCGGGCGAGCGCGGCTCCACCGTCGGGCGCCGGAAGGGGCACTGTCGCAGACATCGAGATCGGACCCCGGTTGGAGTCGATCTCGACTCTCAGCTGCCAATCGCCATCATTCGCGAAGGTCGTGGTGCCTGCGAAGCAGCCGAGGCCGCAGGTCCGAGTCAGTAGCACGTCGACGGGCGCGGGGCCCGTGGTCGCCCTGAAGCGGGCATTTCGCAAGCCGTCTCCGGCGTCGACGCCGAGGACCTGGACGCGGATCTCAGTCGGGCCGGGTCGCGGCGGCAGGACGGTCAGGCCGACGATGAACGGCCCCGACGCGTCTGCGATCGAGAGCGCATCACGATTTCCCAGCTCGGCCAGCACCGGATCGGTCGTCGTGAGCTCGGAGGCGGAGGCCTCGGCCTCGCGTGGCGGGTTCGGAAACCCGACGAGGAGCGTCGCGAGCACGAGGGCCGCGGTCGCGGCGGTCGCCTCGGCGCGCAGCGGACCCCGAAGGCTCGGTTCGGCGGTCGTCGGGCGGCGCCGCCAGACGAAGTGCATGAGGCCGAAGGAGGCCATGAGTGCGAAGGCCAGTGACTTTCCGACGAGAACGAGGCCATAGCCTGTCTCGACGAGGTCGGCCGGATCGGCGAGCTCGAGGACGGCGTTGGCGAGGCCCGTCCCGGCCAGGACGACGGCCGCGGTCACGGCGTACGGGGTGAACGTCCCGAGCGCGCGGCGGAGGCCCGGAGCGGCGAGGAGCGAGGCGCCGATCGCGTAGACCCACACGCCGACCGCCGACAGGTGGATCGCGAACGACGCGATCGCGACGGGCGGCAGGACGGACGAGGCCGCATGGCCCGACGACGCCTCGGCGACGATCGCCACGGCGGCCAGGACGAAGGCCGCGACGGCCGATCGCCTCCCGACGAGGACGCCAACTGCGGAGGCCGCGAGGACTATGAGGCGAGCCTCGCCCGATGGACTCGCGAGCACGGCACCGATCGCCGCAAGCGAGCCCGTCGCGACCCACGTCGTCGAGGCGAGCGAGAGCAGGGCGCCGCCGAAGGCCACCGCCGGGGCCAGGCGCCCGACGCTGGCCACCTTCGCCGGGTCGAGCCCGGCTCGACGAGAGGCACGGCCGAGCAGCGCCCAGGCAAGCCAGGTGCCGAGCGCGACGAGCTCGACGAAGCGACCGATCAGCCCAATGGGACCTTCGGAGTCAAGCGGGCTGTCGGCCAGCGTCGTCCCAGGATTGGCCCCCGTCCCGACCGCGAACGAGTAGCTGCCACGCAGGGTGTGTCCGTCGACCGCGGACACGCTCGTCCAGCGGACCGTGTATTGCCCAGTCGGCAACAGGCCGAGCGGGCGGCGCATCGCCTCGGCATCGCCGGCGACGGCTTGGCTCGGACCGCTGCCGATGTCGGCGCCCGAGTCGTCGAGGACCTCGATCCGGCTCAGCGAGACGTTGAGCGGTTCGCTGAACTTGATGACGACCGCGGCCGGTGCCTGAGCCAAACCCGTACCCGGCGCGGGTGACGCGAGCAGGACCTCGGCGTGGGCCAGGGCTTCGGCCGGTGCGCCAAACAGGAGCAACGCGGCAGCCAGCGCCGCCAAGAACCGAAACAGGTTCGTCGGCCTATACCGTCTTGGCGTTCGGGCGATCCCTAGCGCGGCCCGGGCCACGTCGCACCGCCGTCCTCGGATCGAAAATAGCGAGTCTTCTCGTCGACCACGGCGATGACCCGGGGGTCGCTCGCCGCGACGGCCACGGTGACCGCCGTCCCGCTGAAGCTCGTCGATTGCCAGGTCTTGCCGCCGTCGGCGGACCGACGAAGCCCGTTCGTCGTTCCGGCCACCAGCAACGAGCCATCCGAGGTCGCGGCGAGGCTCGCGACCTGGCCGCCGGGCGACGTGAGTGGCTGCCAGGTGACCGCGCCGTCGCGGCTCGCCCCGAGACCCGCACCCGAGAGGCCGATCAGCTGCGTCGTGCCCGACGCTCGCGTCACGGCCAATACGGGCCAGTCGCCAGGCTGTCGTAGCTCCCAGTGTCGACCCTGGTCCCGGCTCTCGAACAAGCCGAAACCGACGGCGTACGCCCAGGCGTGGGCGGGATCGGCCGGGTCGGTCACGAAGGCGTGGAGATCGAGGCCCGGCAGGTCGTTCGGGACCGGTGCCCACGTTCGGCCACCATCGCTCGTCTCCTGGTAGACGTTGTGACCGGCGATCTGCAGCGCCGTGCTGGATGCGGGACGAACGTTCATCGCGTCGGCGCCGTCGAGTCCCGTTGGCTGCCAGCTCCGGCCTCCGTCCCGTGACTCGAGGAGGCCATTGTGATGACCGAAGTACAGGTGCTGCGGATCCGATGGATCAAAGGCGAGCGAGTGCACATCGCGCGTCGCGAGCGTCGCCCATGCGGTCGCACCGCCATCGGTTTGCCCGGAGCCGGACAGCACCGTCACGGCGACGAGGCCGACGGCTGCGAGTGAGACGAGGCCGACAACCAGGGCTCGCCACGTTCGCCACCACGGCGTCGGCGGAGGGCGGCGGCGGGCAGATCGAGATCCCTTGCTGGCCACGTCGATCGGGTTCCTCCGAAACGGTCGGCGGTTATCTACGATTGGGAGTGTAGTAGTTATGGTGGGTCGCGCAGCGAATATGGCTTGCCGCGCCAGCCTCGACCGTTACGGCGCCAGGATCACCGCGAGCTGCTGCTCGACCTGGTCGCTCGTCAGCGGGCCGAAATAGCGACCGCGGATGATCCCGTCACGGTCGATGAAGTAATGGCTCGGTAGCCCGAAGATGAGATAGGTCCGGAAGACAGCGCCGGTGACATCGAGCCCGATCTGGTGAGTCAGCCGGTACCTCGTGGCGTAGTTGCGGACCGAGCCTGCGTCCTCCTGCACGTCGATACCGAGAAGCACCAAACCTTCGTCCTTGTGCCTCGCATAGGCGTCGCGCAGGACAGGTGTCTCGCGTTGGCAGGGCGGGCACCAGGTCGCCCAGAAATTGATCCAGACCGGATGGCCGCGGAGAGTCGCGAGCGACACTGGTCGGCCGTCGAGATCGGTGAGCGCAACCTCCCGGACACCGTCGGTGCCAGAAAGCTCGGGGGCGCGCTGGCCGAGGGCGAGACCCTGCGTCTCTGCCGAGATCCGATAGAACTCGGCTCCCGGATCGGGTCCGTTCGTCGAACCGGAGCCGCCGATCGGACGGGTGACGACGTACAGGACAAGGGCCGACGCAACGATCGCAGCGTTGACCAAACCGACCTGACGGGCGGTGAATGGGCCGATGAGCGTCCGACGCGCGGGCGCCGCTACCTCGGGTGTGGCGGGTTGGCCCGCCGTCTCGCCAACATCGGTGCTGGTTTGGTCGACCGCGT
>JBIOWA010000110.1:0-6829 GCA_044868045.1 Candidatus Limnocylindrales bacterium | reverse complement strand
CCACGGTCCGCATGGATCAGGCCGTCGCGGCGACGTCGGCCAGCAGGGGCCTGACGGCAGCGCGCATGACGTCGGCCATGCCACCGATCCCGGTCCAGCGCTCGAACGCGATCGCCGCCTGCTGGATCAGCATCTCCGAGCCGTTGGCAGCTCGCAGGCCACGCGCCCGGGCGGCCGCGAGTAGCGGCGTCTCGGCCGGGACGTAAACGAGGTCGAACACGGTCGCGTGATCTGGCAGCCATTCGACGGCGAGGGTCATACCGGGGTCGAGCATCCCGACCGTCGTCGCGTTGACGGCTAAGTCGGCGGATCGTAGCGCCTCGGTGAAGGCCGGGTCATCCAGGCCAAACGCCACGAGCGACTCGTCAGCCTCGCTTCGCGCGAAGCGTCGGCTGAGTTCGACCGCCGAGGACACGGTCCGGTTGCCGATCGTCACCCGACGCACATCGGCCTCCAGCAGGCTGTAGACGATCGCGTGGGCGACTCCACCGGCGCCTGTCATGACGACGTCCGCGCCGGCGATCGGTCGGCCCATCGCCAGCTCGACAGCCGCTCGGAAGCCTGGGGCGTCGGTATTGATGCCGACCAATTGCCCGCGGTCCGTCCGAACCACGTTGTTCACGGCGCCGATCGCATCGGCGTCATCCTCGATCTTGTCGACCAGATCGGCCACGACTCGCTTGTACGGCGCCGTCACGCCGAGACCCAGCCAATCCGGGCCATGTGCCTCCGCAACGACGCCTTCGACCTCGCCCGCGTCGATCTCCATCAGCACGTAGCGCGCATCGATCCCGCAGGCATCGAACGCCGCGTCGTGCATGACCTGCGAATGCCGCCGCTTGAGCGGCTTGCCGATCAGCGCGACTTGGCGGGTCACGAGGCGACGGCGACCCGGTCCCGATTCGGCTTGCGGACGGGTCCGACGCTGGCGGGGAACGTGACGTTCGGGATGATGTGATCGACCCAGTCCTGCAGCTGGGCCGGGTCGGGGGTCATCGTGTGGAAGATGAACTGCTCCACCCCGGCATCGACACGGGCCTGGAGTGAAGCGACGATCTCGTCGGGCGTCCCGAAGAGGTAGACCGACTCGAGGTAGTTGGGACCTCGCTCGCCGCTCATGACCTTGAGGAAGGCCCGGTGCTGCTCCTCGCGGGCCTTCTCGGGGTCATTGGTCAGGACGAGGTGGAGGAAGTTCTCGTGGGCGACGGACAAGTCGTTTGCATCCTGGCCGTTCTCGCGGAAGAAGGCCTGCAACTCGCTCCAATCGCGGACGATGTCCTTGGGCGGGCAGGTGGGACGTGGAATCCAGCCGTCGGCCCGCAGAGTCCGTGCCTTGACGGACTCCACGAACTTCGGCACGTCCGGCGACTTGGGGTCGGCCAGCTGCGACCCACCCCCGACCCAGACGGGCGGGCGCTGGCCCGTTCGCGGCTCGATGAAGACGTCGTCGACCGAGTAGTAGCGGCCGTGGTATGTGACGGTCTCGCCTTCGAGCAGGGGCAGCATGATGTCGAGCATCTCGTCGGTCCGTTTGCCGCGCTCCGACTTGTGGACGCCGACCGCCTCGTACTCGGAATCGTTCCAGCCGACACCGGCGCCGAGGATCATGCGGTTGTCCGACAGGAACTGGAGCGTCGCGAGCTCCTTGGCGAGGAGCACCGGGTTGCGGAGCGGCATGATCAGGATCGACGTCCCGAGCCGCACCCGCTCGGTCACGCCGGCCGCCACGCCGAGCGCCATGAGCGGCTCGAGCCAGTTCACCGAGTAGAACCGCTTGGCGGCCAACAGGTGGTCGGTGATGAAGAGCGAGTCGAAACCCAGGTCCTCGGCCGTCCGAGCGAACTCCTTGATCCCGCGCGCGCGTTCCCCGCCGTCGCCCTCCCAGACGTAGGAGGGCAGGAATACCCCGAACCGGCCGACTTCACTCATGTGGCGATGTCCTCATTGCGGCGGCCTCATCGACCGCGGTACTGGGGTTCACGCTTGGCGAAGAACGCCTCGGCGCCTTCTAGCATGTCGTCGGTGGCGAACACCCGATCCGAGGCGTCGAGCTCGGCCGCGACCCCGGTGGCCAGGTCGGCATCGGTTGCCAGGTCGATGAGACGCTTGGCCTCGCGGACCGCGACCGGGCCGCGCGCCGCGATCTCGGCGGCGATCTCGTCGGCGGCAGGGAGCGCCTGGCCGGACGGGACGACCCGGCTGACGAGGCCGATCTGCTCCGCCTCCTTGGCGGTCAGCACGCGCCCGGTCAGGATCAGCTCCTTGGCGCGCGCTGCACCGACCACCCTGGGCAGACGCTGGGTGCCACCGGCGCCGGGCGTCACGGCGAGCCGGACCTCGGGCAGGCCCAGGCGGCTGGTCTCGGAGGCGACCCTGATGTCGCAGCACAGCGCCAGCTCCAGCCCACCGCCGAGAGCGTTGCCCTCGATGGCGGCGATCGTCGGCATCGGGACGCGCGCCAGTCGATCGGCCACACCCGACTCGAGCGCATGACGCTCGCGGCCGTACGGTCCGCGTTGCGACTCGAACTCGCCGACGTCCGAGCCGGCCGAGAACGCCCGGTCGCCATCGCCCGCGACGACGACAACCCGCACATCACCCGGTGCGGCCGCCTCGAGGACGTCGAGCGCGGCAGCAAACTCCCCGAGCAGCTCGCGCGTGACGAGGTTGAGCGGCGGGTTGGCGAGCGTGAGGTGGGTGACGGTGCCGAGCTCGAGCCGGATCAGTCCGCTCATCCGACAGGTACTGCCGCCGCGGCAGCCGCGAAGTCCTCGACCAGGCCCATCGGGCCGGTCGCATAGATCCGCGCATCCATCTGGCGCAGGTCGTCTGCGACCCGCGGTCGGAAGCCCATCCGCCCGAGGACGTCGCGCTCGACGTCGATGCCCGGTGCGACCTCGATCAGGACGAGTCCGTCGTCCTCCAGCGCGAAGACCGCCCGGTCGGTGACGTAGCGCACCTGCTGCCCCCGCTCGCGGGCGAGCCGCCCGCTGAATGAGATCTCGCGGACCTGCGGCACGAACTTCGGCAGGCTGCCCTCCCGGACGACGCGGACCCCGCCATCGATCTCGAGCTGGAGACCCTGCGCCGTCAGCGTGCCGACGAAGTTAATCCGCGGCGTTCGCGCGCTGATGTTCGGGAAGCCGCCCGGGCCGCGGACGCGGCCCTCGAAGGCGTGAACGTTGACGTTGCCCTCGGCGTCGACCTCGGCGAACGACAGGCTCGCGATGTCGAGCCCGCCGCCGTCGTAGAAGTCGAACATGTATGGCTGGTCGATCATCGCCTGGTAGTTGAAACCGGCGCCGCCCTCGTTGCCGGCGACAGGCACGCCGCCGAAGATGCCCTGCTCGACGGTGAGCACGAGCTGGTCGGTGATGCCCTCCTCCCACGCGACCCGGCCGATGAGCTGGCTGATGCCGAAGCCGAGGTTGCAGATCGCCCCGCGCGGGAACTCCAGCAAGGAGCGGCGGGCGATGATCTTGCGGACGTCGAGCGCAAGCGGCGGCTCGTCGGTGACGGGCTTGCGAAGCGCCCCGGCGTAGTACGGCGAGTCCTTGGTGATGTACGTCTGCCACTGGTCGGCGTCGACGTAGACGTGGTCGATTAGGGCGCTCGGCACCTTGACGTCGCGCAATGGCAGGCTCCCGCGCCGCGCGAGCTGGCGGACCTGAGCGATGACGATCCCACCGCTGTTCCGGGCGGCCATCGCCATCGCGAGCATCTCGCCATGGATCGCCTCGCCCTCCATGGTGAGGTTGCCGTCCTCGTCGGCGGTCGTGCCGCGAATGACGGCGACGTCGATTGGGAAGGCGTGGAACAGCAGCCACTCCTTGTCGCGGATCGTGACCACTTCGACGAGATCCTCGGTCGTGCGACTGTTCTGCTTTCCGCCGGTCTGGCGCGGGTCGACATACGTGCCGAGCCCGACCTGCGTGACGAGCCCCGGCCGCCCCGCTGCGATCTCGCGCATCAGCTGCGAGAGCACGCCCTGGGGGAACGAATACGCCGCGAGTTCGTTCGCCTCGACGAGCGCGCCGAGGCGCGGCTCGTTGCCGATGTTGCTGCCGATCGTCCGTCGCATCAGACCAGGCAGCGCCAACTGGGAGAACCCGCGGTCGGCGAAGTCGCCGATGCCGACGACGCGGACTGTCGTGAGGTCGCGCGGCCTACCTTCCTCAGTGAAGACCGTGGCGAGCTCGTCGATGAACCGCTGGGGGAGCGCGTGTCCGGCACCAGACCCGCCGATGACGATCGTGCTGCCGTCGCGCACGAGGCCGACGGCGTCCCGGACCGACACGACCTTGGTCACGGCATGTACCCCCCGCTGTTGGGGTTGAGGGTCTGGCCCGTGAACAGCGAAGCCCGGTCGGACAGCAGGAAGATCACCGCCTCGGCGACCTCGTCGGCCCGGCCGAACCGACCCATGGCCATGTCCCGGAGCCGGGCCTTGCCCGCCTCGGTGTCGACGAGGTCAGTCGTCATCTCGGTCAGCGTCACGCCCGGGGCCACCGCGTTGATCCGGACGCCCGTGGTCCCGAATTCCCGGGCGAGCGATCGGGTGAGCCCGATCAAGCCTGCCTTCGCGGCGCTGTACGCGGCGGTTTCCGTGACGCCCATCTGACCGAGCCGCGAGGCGACGTTGACGATCGAGCCACTGCCGCGCTCCACCATCGACGGGAGGGCTGCGCGGATCGTGTGGAACGCCGCGGTCAGATCGGTGCGGATGACCTCGTCCCACTCCCCAGGATCGATCTCGAGGAACGGCCCGACCTGGGTCTTGCCGGCGTTGTTGACCAGTCCATCGATCCGCCCGAAGCGCTCGATCACCTGCGCCACCAGGCGTTCCGCCTCCTTCCTGTCGCCGATATCCGCCGCGAAGCAGTCGCCGTCGGCACCCGCCGCACGCACTCGGGCGAGCGTCCGCTCCGCCCCTTCTCGCGATCGGCGGTAGTGGATCGCGACGGTCGCCCCCTCGGCGGCGGACTTGGCGGCGACCTCCGCGCCGATCCCGCGGCTGCTACCCGTGACGAGGATGACGCGGTCGGCAAGCTGGCCCGTCAAGCGCCGACGCCCTCGATCGACGCGCCGAGCGCGACCGCAGCCGGTCGCGCCGTCGACTCGCGCATCGCCAGTGCGATCGGCAGGACAGTGGACGACAGCTCCTCCCCGGCTAGGACGCGTGACGCTTCAGCGAAGCCGCGTCGACCCATCTCGCGTAGCGGGAGCCGCACGGTCGACAGGCTCGGCGAGGTGATGGCCGCGACGGGCACGTCGTCGAAGCCCGCCACGGAGACCTGCCCCGGGACGTCGATCCGGAGCTCGGCGAGGCGCGCCAGCGCGCCCATCGCGAGTGGATCGTTGGCGCAGGCCACGGCCGTGAATGACGCCGGCCCGCCGAGCAGGGTGTCGACACCGAGCGCCCCGCCGTCCCTGTCGAAGCTCGTGTGGATGACCAACCGGTCGTCGAACGTGACCCCGGCCTCCTCCAGCCCACGGCGGTAACCGGCCAGTCGCGCACGAGCCACGAACAGCGTCGAAGGTCCGGCGAGGAACGCGATCTCGCGATGACCGAGCTCGACGAGAGCGGCGACCATGCTGGCCATCCCGGCCTCGTTGTCGACGCCGACGTCAGCCTCGCCGAGCGCGTGCGGGGAGAGATGCACGACCGCGGCGCCCTCGGCGCGCATCGCGGTCAGGTGCCTGTTGATCTCCCGATTCGACTCGGGTTCGTCGAGACCGCTCGCCGCGAAGATCACGCTCGCCGCCCGCATCGAGCGGAGCAACCGGACATACGAGGTCTCGCGCTCGGCGTCGCGCTCCGAGCTGCAGGTGATGACCAGGTATCCGGCCGGGGACGCGGCGTCCTCGACGCCGCGCACGACCTCCGCGAAGTATGGGTCGGTGATGTCGTGGACGATGACGGCGACGACCGGGATCTGGCTCTTGAGCAGACCGCGGGCAAGGGCGTTCGGGACGTAATCGAGCCTCCGCGCAGCGTCGAGGACGCGGGCGCGCGTCGCCGCGCTGACCGGATAGTCGGCCGACGACACGACGCGCGAGGCGGTCGCCGTCGACACGCCCGCCAAGCGGGCGACCTCGGTGATCGACGCCATCAGAACGGGAACGCGGGCGGCTCGTCGCGCACCGTCACCCACTGCCACTCGGTGAAGTTGTCGAGGTTCGCCTCGCCCCCGTAGCGACTCCCGTTGCCGGACAGCCCGGTGCCGCCGAACGGGATGGTCGCCTCGTCGTTGAGGGTGCCGTCGTTGACATGGACCATGCCGGCCTTGATCCGGTTCGCAACCGACAGGCCGTGCGAGATCGAGCGCGAGTAGACGGCGCCCACGAGGCCGTAGTCGCTGTTGTTGGCCAGGGCCAACGCCTCGTCGTCGGTCCGAAAGGTCGTAACGGGCGCGACCGGCCCGAAGATCTCGTCGGTCCAGGCCGGCAGCTCCTGGGTCACGTCGGCAAGGACCGTCGGCTTGTAGAAGAGTCCCTCATGCGAGCCGCCGGTCACCAGGCGGGCACCGCCCTGGACGGACCGCCGGACGATGTCGTCAACGCGGCGGACCTGCTTCTCGTTCACGATCGGTCCGAGCTGGACATCCTCGCGGTACGGGTCGCCCATACGCAGCTTCTGCGCCTTGTCCCGCAGGGCATCGATGTAATCGCTCGCCACGCTCTCGTGGACGATGTGGCGTCCCGCGGCGAAGCAGACCTGTCCCTGGAACTGGAACGACGAGAACGCACCAGCTGCCGTCGCGGCGTCCAGGTCCGCGTCGTCGAGCACGATGAACGCGTTGTTGCCGCCGAGCTCGAGCGACACCTT
>JBIOWA010000109.1:0-6833 GCA_044868045.1 Candidatus Limnocylindrales bacterium | reverse complement strand
GCAGCGTTACCAAATTCAGCAGAGCGTGATCGCGCTCGACTGGGTCCGCCGTGCCTGAGTCGAGGACCGCCTGGCTCGCCGCGATCGCTGCCTCGTAGTCGCCCTGCTGCATGTCGACCCGGCTCAGAATCAGGTCGAAGCCTGATGGTCGCTGCTCCGCCGAGATGGGCCCGATGAAGCCTTCAGCGAGGGCGTACTGGCCGTTGCCCATGATCGTCGGGATCGCGCTTGCGACGACCCCGAGCATCGCTTCGGTGTCGCCGGCCTCGCGATAGTGGTGCGCCCCAACTCGCCAGTCGGATGGTGCAGCGGCGGCCGCGGTCCGACGATGGAGGGCGGCCACGACCTCCGGTCCATCCATCGATCGGAGCCGAGCCTCGAGGAACTCGCGGACCAGCGGGTGGTAGCGCTGGTGTGTCCGCGGACCGCCCGACAATCGGCTCAGTAGGGTCAGCTGCTCCGCGGACGCGGTGAGCCGCGCGACGTCGGCGGCATCCCGGCCCGACACGACCTCGGCCAGCTCCGGCGTGACGACCTGCAGGATCGACGTCTCCATGAGGAACCGCTGCAGCTCGTCGGGTAGATCGCCGACGACCTCCTCGGCGAGGTAGTCGTAGAGCTCATGGTCGGCGCCAGTGAGGCTGCGGACGAATCGCCGGATCTCGGCCGGCGACCGGTCTCGAAGCGCGGCCTGGACGAGTTGCAGCGACGCGATCCAACCCTCCGTTCGGACCGCGAGGTCCTCAAGGATGTCGGCATCGATCTGACGCCCGTAGGTCTCGGTAAAGAGCTGCGCGGTCTCCGAGGCGTCGAACCGCAGGTCGTCCGTGCCGAGGTCGGCCACCTCGCCGACCGCCCGTAGTTTCGACAGGGGCACCGCCGGTGGGCGTCGACTGGCGAAGACGATCGACACCCGCTCGGGGGCCCTGACGACCAGCTCGCGAGCGATGTAGCGGGCATCTTGAGCGTCATCGACCAGGTGGAAGTCGTCGAAGATCAGGACCGCGCCACTCACCGAGATCGACGGCAATTCCCGGACGAAGGCGTCGACTACGACCTCGCGGCTAGGCCCTCCGACGGGGCCCTCTGCGAGCAACCCCGCGGTCTCGGGCGCGAAGGTCGGGTCGTGCTCGCGCCCGGCGGCCACGAGGTGGTGCATGATCGTGACCCAGTCGCGGTCGTCGTGGTCCAGCCGATACCAGAGGGTCCGCGCTCTCGTCCGCCTCGAGAAATCGGCGAGCAGCGTGGTCTTGCCATAGCCCGCGTCGGCCAGGATGAGCACCACGCGGCCGTGGATCTTGGTGCGCAGCCAGTCGAGCAGGCGCGGCCTCGCGAGCGTCTCGTCGCGCAGCGCCGGACGCTGGACCTTGGCCAGCTGGATCGGGTAGCCGCTGGTCTCGTCGCTCAGGTGGGCACTCCCGGACGGCGTCGGCACGGCCTGTCGCCCCGGTCCGACAGGGATCGGGACTGGCTTCCCGGCCGGTCGGGGCGACGGCATCGTTCCCGTCCGCGCGAACGTTATCGACGGCTCGTGCGGAGTGTCAACGGAGCGCGAGCTGGGGCGGTCGGGCATGCGCGTCATGGTGGCGCGGAGCGCTCAACCGGCGATTAGCTGCGGGCCTGTCGTCCTCCAGCCGAGTCGCTGTCGACGCGGCCGTCAGCCCTCGTATTCGAAGCCGATCTTTATCTCGACGCGGTACTCGACGATCTCCCCGTCATCGACGACGGCGGTCGACTTCACGACCTCGACGGTCTGGATGTTGCGCACTGTCTTCGACGCCGTCGCGACGGCTTGCCGGGCGGCGTCGCTCCACGACCGTGGGCTCGTCCCGACCATCTCCCGGATGATGATCACGCCCATGGGTGCACCTCCAAGCGATCGGTCGGTCTGACGGTTTGGCCATCATGCCACGAGGCCGACCCGTCGCCGGATCGACCTCGTCGTGGTTGCGGTCGGCGACCCCTACGCGTGCGTAGGCGTCTCGAGCGTTCCTGCCCGCACCTTGTCGAAGCACGAGCTGCAGTAGACGGGTCGATCGTTCCGCGGCGCGAACGGCACAACGGCCTGACCCCCACAGGCGCCGCAGATCGCTGCGTGGAATTCGCGCGGCCCTTCGTTGTTCCGCGCTCGCTTGGCCGCGGCCCGACAGGACGGGCAGCGCTGCGGGTCGTTGACCAGACTCTTGCTGGCATAGAAGGCCTGTTCGCCTGCCGAGAAGGTGAACTCCTCCGCACAGTCTCGACAGGTCAGCGTACGGTCCTGGTACACCCTCTCCAGACCCTCCTCGCTCGGACGCGGCGACGCGGAAACACCGGGCCTTCGATGCTCGGACGATCCTCGGTCGCGCTCGGGGGACTGTGGGCGCGCGCCCAATCGTCCGGGCCGTGCCCGGGACTCATAGCGGTGAAGATACGCGCACCGTCAAGGGCTTTTGACGCGGTTCCGTGCCGAACGGAGGGTGCCGGCACGAGTCTCGTTGCCAGCGACCGGGCGTTCGAGTGAAATCGTGGCGTCGCCCGCGTCCGGAAACGGCTCGGAACCGGGTCGGGTCGGCGGGCGTCCGGCAGGCCATGTCATACCATCATCGACGCCGTCTGGCGTCCCTCACCCTTGCCCCGGTCCTGGCCCTCGTCGTCATCGCCTGCAGTTCCGCCGGTGCGCCCAGCGCCACCCCGACAGCGGTGCCGTCCGGCTCGCCGTCCACTCCGCCCAGCGCCGCCCCGAGCGGCTCGCCCTTGTCGGGAGCGATCGACCACAAGACCGGCTCGACCGATGTCTTGCTCCGGTACGAGGAGGGCGGCGGATTCGTGATGCCGGCCTTCCTCGCCTCGCAGGCGCCGCACTTCACGCTGTACGGCGATGGGACCGTGATCTTCCGCAACCCGATGCTCGAGCTGCCGGTGGCCGAGGGGTCGGTCGGCATGTTCAACCCCATGCGCACGACCAAGCTCACCGAGGAGCAGATCCAGGAGATCCTGCTCCTGGCACTTGGCGAAGGCGGACTCGCCGTCGCTCGGCCCAACTACGAGAACAACATGGTCGCCGACGCGTCGACGGCGATCTTCACGATCGATGCCGGCGGGGTCGAGAAGACGGTCTCCGTCTACGCCCTGGGCATGGAGACCCAGGCTGGCGCCGATGCGGCCGCTCGCGCCGCGTTCCAGAAACTTGCCCAGCGCCTGACCGACTTCGATCAGGGCGGCGCGTTCGAGACTGCCGTCTATGAGCCTCAGGCCTACCGCGCCGTGCTGATGGAGGCACCCGGGGTGCAGGCCCCCGACGTGCGCGCGTGGCCTTGGCCGGATCTAAAGGTCACCGACTTCAAGCCCTCCGCGGACCCGAACGGCCTCCATTTGCCGCAGCGTACGATGACGCCGGCAGATATCGAGAAGCTCGACGTCAAGAACTTCCAGGGCGGGTTCCAGGGTCTCGTGCTGAAGGGCCCTGATGGCAAGCTCTATACGCTCTCGGTTCGACCGCTGCTGCCCGACGACCAGGGGTAGAGACGCTAGCTGACCTCGGCGAAGCGCTCACCGGCGTAGGACACAAAGCGCGTCTGGCGCTTCTTGAACCAGAGCTGGATCTCGCCGGTGGGCCCGTTGCGGTGCTTGGCGAGTTTCAGGTTGATGACCTCGCCATCGGCGTCCTGATCGTCGGTGGCCCGGTCCTTGTCGCGCCACAGGAAGACGACCAGGTCGGCGTCCTGCTCGATCGCGCCCGACTCGCGCAGGTCGGAGAGCCGCGGCTCCTTCGACTCGCGCATCTCAGGCTGGCGTGAGAGCTGAGACAACGCGACGACGGGCACGTTCAGCTCGCGTGCGAGTGCTTTGAGACCGCGGGAGATCTCAGAGACCTCCTGGACGCGGTTGGCGTCCTTGCTGCTGGCCGTCGCTTGCATGAGCTGGAGGTAGTCGACGACGACGAGGTCGAGCCCGGCCTCGGCCTGGAGCCGGCGCGCCTTGGTCCGGAGCTCCATCGCCGAGATGGTCGGCGTGTCGTCGATGTACATCGGCGCCTCGGACAACGAGTTCATCGCCGGGGCGATCCGGGCGAAGTCCATCTCCTCCAGGAATCCGCTCCGCAGCCGCTGCGAGTCGATGTTCGCGACGCTCGAGAGCATGCGGAGGACCAGCTGCTCCTTGCTCATCTCGAGGCTGAACACACCGACGCTCTTGCGCTCCTTGACTGCGGCGTGCTCGGCGATGTTGAGCGCGAAGCTCGTCTTGCCGACCGACGGCCTGGCCGCGACCACGATCAGGTCGCTCGGTTGAAGGCCGGTGGTCAGTGCGTCGAGGTCCGTGAAGCCGGTGCGGACGCCGGAGATCTCGCCGCGGTGCGCATGGAGGTAATCGAGGCGGTCGTACGCATCGTGGAGCAGCGCCTTGAGCGGGCTGAACCCGGCGTCGATCCGCTTCTGGCTGACGGCGAACAGCTCGGCCTCGGCGCGATCGATCGCCTCCTGGATCTCGGCCGGGTCCTCGTAGCCGATGCCGGCGATCCGTCCCGCGGCGCCGATGAGGTTCCGCAGGACGGCCTTGCGCTCGACGATGCGGGCGTATTGCGCGGCGTGGACCGCGGTCGGCGTCTCGTTGCTGAGGCTGGACAGGTAGGCGCGGCCGCCGATCGCCTCGAGGTCTTCGCGACGCTCGAGCGCCTCGGCCACCGTGACGATGTCGATCGGCTCACGGCGCTCGAACAGGTCGAGGATCGCGGCGTAGATGCGTCCGTTCGCCTGGCGGTAGAAGTCTTCCGGGCGGAGGAACTCGGCGACCTCGATGACCGCATCGCGATCGATCAGGATGGCGCCGAGCACGGATTGCTCCGCCTCGAGACTCTGGGGCGGCAGGCGGTCGATCATCGGTCACCGAGATTGCTGGGCTGCTGTGACACCTTGACTGTCGCCGAGCCGCTCCCCCAGCGAAAGGGCCTTATCCCCCAACCCCATCCACGACTTTTGTTGGCTCGGTTAGCGCCCGGTGGAAACCCAGTGGACAGCCGTTCGAATTGAGAATCGGGTCGCTGGGTGGTCGAGGCCAAGGCGTCGGCGAGGAGCCGAACGAGCGCATGCTCATGCGTGAGTGAGGCAACGGAGCCGACAACGAAGGCAGCGGGCGTCCAGTGGCCCGCCGGCTAGTCAAGTTTCCGGATAACTCCGATCAGCTTGCCCTGGATCCGGACATCGTCGTAGAACTGGGGCGGGTATTCCTGGTTGGCAGGCTGGAGGCGGATCTTGTCCTTCTCCTTGAAGAACCGCTTGAGCGTGACCGCGTTCTCCTCGACCTGGGCGACGACGATGTCACCGTTCCGCGCGGTCGATTGCGGTCGGATCAGTACGAAGTCACCGTCCGTGATGTGTGCCTCGATCATCGAGTCACCACGAACCCTGAGGACGTATGCGTCGCCACTCGGAGCGAGCATGTCCGGGACCGCGAGCGTCTCAGACGCGTCTTGGTACGCCTCGATGGGTCCACCTGCCGCGATCTCGCCGATGATCGGGATGACCCTGGAGTCCGCGGTCGTGGCCTGCGGGACGAGCTCGCTCGAGAGGCCCAGGCGGATCGCTGCCGTCGGCGTCAGCCTGATCGCCCGGCTCTGGCCTTCACCGCGCTCCAGGTAGCCCTCGCGCTCCAGCATCTGGAGGTGGTGGTGGACCGCCGAGGTCGAGGCAAGACCGACCGCCTGCATGATCTCGCGGACGGACGGCGGGAAACCCCGCGCGCGAAGCGTGGCAGCGATGAAGTCCAGGATCCTGAGCTTTCGATCGGCGTCGTGCTTCGTCACTCGCGCCTCCTTGCCATGCATGATACCGAACGAACGTTCGATGTCAAGGTCGCCGAGATGACCGGCAGGCCGGTCGCGATCCGTTGGCTGATAGACTGCCCGTCCCATGGGCACGAAGCGAAATCCAGGGCGCGCCGGCTTGAGCCGATTCGTGTCGCTGCTCGCGTTCCTGCCGATCGCGAGTCGGGTACCTGATTACGCGCGGCTGATCGGCGCCCTCGTTCTCGACGAACGCATGCCGAACGATCGCAAGGTGCTGCTCGGCGCGGCGGCGGGATACATCGTGATCGGGCGCGACCTCGTCCCCGACAGCGTGCCCCTGATCGGTGGGCTCGATGATCTCGTGGTCGTCGTCCTCGCGGTCGACCTGTTCCTCGACGGCGTGCCGCCCGAGCTGCTCCAGGAGAAGCTCGACGACCTGGCCATCGACCGGGCGTCGTTCGACCGCGACGTGGCCCAGATCCGGCGCTTGACGCCGGGGCCGGTCCGTCGGACCATCCGGCGGCTCCCCGGCCTCGTCACGGCCGTCGGACGCGCCATCGATCGATCCGGGATCGTCCCCCGCGCACGAGAATGGATCACCAAGGAGGAGCCCACCAGTTGAAGGTCATCCTGACCAAGGACGTGCCGACACTCGGCAAGAGCGGCGAGTTGAAGCAGGTCGCTGACGGCTACGCCACCAACTTCCTGATCCCGCAAGGGGTTGCCGTGCCGGCCGCCGGCGGTGCGTACCGAGCGTGGCAGCACGACATCGCGAGCCGCGAGGACAAGCGCAAGCGGGAACGCGAGGAGGCTGAGATCGCGGCCACGCGGATCGCATCGACGACGCTGACGATGGGCGTCAAGGTCGGCGAGGGCGGCAAGCTCTACGGCTCGATCACGTCGAAGGACATCGCGGACGCGCTGGCGCGTCGCGGCATCGCGGTCGATCGCCACAAGATCGACTTGGAGGAGCCGCTCAAGTCGCTCGGCACCTACAAGGTGGCCGTCAAGGTCTTCAGCGGGATGACGCCGGAAGTCACGGTGGTCGTCGAGCCCAAGGGCTAACGTC
>JBIOWA010000108.1:0-7651 GCA_044868045.1 Candidatus Limnocylindrales bacterium | reverse complement strand
GTCTATGCGCGTTCGTTCGGGAGTTCCGGCACTCACACGATCGAGCTTCGTGTGCTCGGGACCTCGGGGCGGCCGATGGTGTCGCTCGACGCGTTCGTCGTCCTGCAGTAGGTCCGACCGGCCCGGCCGGTTCCGACCGGCCGCAAGCGCGTGGCAACACGACATCGCGGGTCGTTGACGAAGCTGCTTGCCCGGGTGCGCTATCGTGACCGTCCCGACGCCCCGGGCCGGGTTATTCCGGGTGTGCGCGGGCAGTAGGCTCGGAGGTCGAAGGCGCCGTGGCAAGAGCGATGTGGAAGGGGGCCATCCAGTTCGGCCTGGTCACCATCCCGATCAAGCTCTATCTCGCGACCGAGTCCAAGGGCATCAGCTTCAACATGCTCCACAAAGAGGATCTCTCGCGGATCCAGATGAAGATCTTCTGTCCGGTCGAGGACGAGGTCATCTCGCGGAGCGAGACCGTCAAGGGTTACGAGTATTCGCCCGGTGAATACGTGGTCGTCACCGACGAGGACCTCGAGAAGGTGCCGCTCAAGACGGTCCGCTCGATCGAGATCGAGCAGTTCACGAAGGCGGAACGGGATGACGCCGCGGTCCGGTTCGTGAAGTCGGCCTATTACGTCGAGCCCGACAAGATCGGGCGCAAGGCGTTCTACCTGCTGAAGTCGGTGCTCGAGGACGAGGGCCTCACCGCGATCTGCAAGGTCGTGATCAAGGACCGCGAGGCGCTCGCCGCTCTCGATCCCTTCACTGACACGATGCTGCTGACCACGCTCCACTGGCCGGACGAGATCCGCTCCCTCGGGGAGCTCGACCTGCCGGAGGAAGACTTCGCCTTCAAACCTGCCGAGCTCACCATGGCCAAGCAGCTCGTGTCCGCCATGACCGGTGAGTTCGATCCGTCCCAGTACAAGGATGAGTATCGAGAGGCGCTCGAGAAGATCATCGAGGCCAAGGTCGAGGGCAAGGAGACCGTCGAGATCGAGGAACCCGAGGAGACCGGCAAGCTCATCGACCTGATGGCCGCGCTGGAGGCATCGGTCTCGGCAGCCAAGGCGGCTCGTGCCGCCGGCTCCGAGGCCCCGGTCTCCGTGGCCGAGGCCCGCGAGGCGCGCGAGGCTCGTGGCAAGACGGCGGCGACAAAGAAGCCTGCGGCGTCACGGTCACGTGCCAAGGCGGCCCCGGCGGGGGAGGCCGAAGAGGCCCCGGCCAAGCCCGCCCGCAAGCGCAAGTCCGCGTAGCCATCTGTCCCCGCGGAGGGAGCGGCGCCCGAGACCGAAAGCGTCCAGCATCTCCGCCACATACCCGCCCGGGGAGTCTTCGGCAGGCTGTTCGGCCGCCCCGACTGAGATTCGGCCCGATTCCAGCCGTTTTGAGCCTGCGCGAGAAGATCACCACGCACGAACCCTGGTTCCGGCGCCGATCTGAGGGTCCGGAGTCCGCCTGATACTCCAGTGGCGGGTAACTGGCGGACTCCATAGTCGGACCGCGCGGCCCCGCCTGAGCGAGCTGAGTAACAGTCAGACCAATCGCGCGTCACTGAGCCATCGATCGGTTCCGACGCCCTGGGCGTACGGTTCGAGCGAGCCTGACCGATCGCGTCGATGCGAGCGAGGCCGAGGGGGATGAACGATGGGCAACGATGCGAACCAGGGCGAGGGTCTCGAAGCACGCATCGCGCGCCTGGAGGCACGGATCACACGACTGGAAGCCGGACTGACTCCGGGCCAGCAGCCAGCAGCTGACAGGCCGCCACCCCTTCAGGCGGCCCCACCACCACCACCGAGCCCGACCACCTACTGGCAGACGAAGCCCGCGTCGCGGGAGCAGCCGTTGCCCGTTGCGTCGGCGGCAACGGCCACGCACCCACCGGCTTTCACCCCGCCGCCGGCAATGACGCCACCACGGCCACCGTTGGCGGTTTCGTTCGGCGAACTGGAGGAGCGACTCGCCGGCCGAGCGCTTGCCGTCGTCGGCGGGATCGCGCTGATCCTCGGGGCGATCTTCTTCCTCAGTCTGGCGTTCAGTCGCGGTTGGATCGGACCCGAACTCCGCGTGCTCATCGGTCTCGCGGCCGGTTCGGCAGCCGTGGCCGGCGGGGCCGCCTTCCTCGAGCGACGCAATGCATTGCTCGGCAACGTCCTGACGCCGGTCGGCCTGGCGATCATCTCGATCAGCCTCATCGGCGCGACCAGGCTGTATCACATCGTCCCCACCGAGATCGGACTCGTTGGCGCCCTCCTCAGTGCCGTCATCGTCGCGATGGTGGCCGTTCGCAACGACTCCCAGCTCGTCGCGGGTTTCGGGTTGGTCTCGGTCCTGCTCGCGCCGCCCCTTCTCGATGCCGCCCCCGACTCCACGACGCTCGCGTTCATCGGCGCCGCGTTGATCGGTACGACCTCGATCGCGGTCTGGCGCTCATGGCGGTGGCTTCCGCCGATCGCGTTCCTCCTGACCGTGCCGCAAGCCGCCTCGTGGATCGGATCGGACCCAGCCACCCCGATCGCACTGTTCGGGATCGGTGCCTACTGGGCGCTGAACGTGGTCGCTGCCGGTGGCGAGGAGTTCCGTCGACATCGGGACGATCTGAGTCCTTCGTCGGCCAGCCTCCTGCTGGGGAACGCGGCCTTTGCGGTGTGGGCCGGGTTCGTCGTGCTCGGGGGCGACCTCGCCGTCCATCGCGGCCTGTTCCTCCTGGCCGTGGCCGCGGCCCATCTCGCAGTCGGCGGCTATTTCGTGGCGCGCGACGGCGAGCGGAACCTGTTCGGGCTGCTGACGCTCGGAACCGGCGTCGCCGCGTTCACGATGGCCATGCCGATCCAACTCGGCGCGTCGGCCGTGCCCGTCGCATGGACCGCCGAGGCGGTTGCCCTCGCTTGGGTGGCGATGCGACGCAGCCACCCGTACAGCGCGGCGGTGTCGGCGATCCTGTATCTGCTCGCGGCCGTGGCTGTCGGCACGCTGTATCCGCTCGGTGAATCCGCACCGATTGGCTTCCCGTTCCTCGATGGACGCGGCGGCGCACTCGCGTTCTTCCTTGCCGGCGTCGGCCTTGGGGTCTGGTTCGTCCGCGATCGAAGCCTGAGATCTGCGCTCGGCGCCCTGGGCCTCCTGGTCGCGATGTATTGCGCGGGCGCGGTCCTGACCGGCCTGTCGTTCGTGTTGGCGGCCACTGCGTTGATGGTCGTCGCCGCCACGACCATCCGGTCGTTGCCAATGCTGCCTGATCGCCCGGTCCACTGGCTCGTCGACGGACTCGTCCCGCACGATATGCGCGACCTTCGCTGGCGATGGCTGTTGGATCTGGCCCTCCCAGCTGCGATGCTGCTATTCGGCGCGCTCGCCGCGGGCCAACTCATGTCGGTGGAGCTCCCACTCCGGGAGTTCGGCGACGTCACGCCGCCACCGATCCCCTTCACGGACGTGGGTGCCGCAGGCGCAGGGATCCTGATCACGAGCGTGCTCGCGTCCGGCTGGATCCTTGGCGGACGACTCGAAGGCCGAGCCGCCACCCTGATCGCCAGCGGTATCGCCGCGTATGCGATCCCGTTCGAAGTCTATGCGTGGGCCGTGACGGTGCTGTGGGTGGGCCTTGGTTTGGGCGCCCTCCTCGTCGCGCGTCGTGATCCGATCGTGCCCCTCGCGTTCGAGCTCGCTGCCGGCGTCGCAACCTTCGGTGCCGCCCTTGTCGCGCTCGGGATTGTCGCGCCCCCTGACCGGCTCGTGGTCGGGCCGGTCACGATCCCACCACTCGAGGTGGTGCAGTCCATCGTCGCGCTCGCGGCCGTCGCGGTCGCTGCCGCGGCCTTGGCACTCCGGTGGTCCAAACGATCCTTCGGCCGCTGGATCCGCTACGCCACCGCCATCCTCGTCGTCTATCTCCTGTCGGTGCTCGCCGTGGACATCGTCGGTGCGCGTGTCGGCGGACCGATCTCGGTCGAGGAGCTCCGCACGCAGGGTCAGGTGGTGCTGAGCGTGCTCTGGGCCCTGCTGGGCGTCGGGGCATTCGTGGCCGGACTCAGGTCGAACTCGCGAGAAGCACGCCAGGGCGGCCTGGCGATCCTCGCCGTTGCCACGACCAAGGTCTTCCTCTTCGACCTGGCGGCGCTCGACGTCGCCTACCGCGTGATCTCGTTCATCGCGCTCGGTCTCCTGCTGCTGGCGAGCGCCTGGCTGTGGCAACGTGCGCAGCCGAAGGCTGCGGCCAACCCCGAGGCGCCTCCGGCCGAGGGGCAAGCCGCGCCCTGATCCACCGGTGGACGCCGCCCAGCCCTCGACTCACCGCGCCTCGCGTGCCTGCGGCACACTGACCGCGTGCCCCTCGAGGAATACCGCCGCAAGCGCGACTTTGGGAAGACCCCCGAGCCGGCCCCGGTCCCCCAGACGGCGACCAGCGGCCGGAGCGGTCGGTTCGTCGTCCAGCGCCACCGAGCCACGCGGCTTCACTACGACTTCCGCCTGGAGATCGACGGCGTCCTCGTCTCGTGGGCCGTCCCCAAGGGTCCGTCACTCGACTCGAAGATCCGCCGGATGGCCGTCCATGTCGAGGACCACCCGATCGAATACTTCGATTTCGAAGGTGTCATCCCGGCCAAGCAGTACGGAGCCGGCGACGTCATCGTCTGGGACTGGGGCACCTGGGAGCCGGAGGCGCCGACGCTCGACGGCCGCAAGAGCGTCGCCGACGGCGAGCTCAAGTTCCGCCTCAACGGCCAGAAGCTCAAGGGTCGGTTCACGATCGTCCGCACAAGTCGGCGGCCCGGGCAGGCGCCGCGGACCGCGTTCGAGGACGACCAGGGCGAGCAGTGGCTGCTCATCCACAAGGCCGACGACCAGGCCAAGCCCGGCTGGGATGCGGAGGACTTCCCGCAGAGCGTCAAGACCGGTCGAACCAACGACGAGGTCAAGGCGAACCGGGACGCGATGTGGATCAGCCAAGCACCGGCCGAAACCGCCGAGATCGACCTTCAGGGGGCCAAACCGGCCCCGCTCCCGCACAAGATCGAGCCGATGCTCGCGACCCTGGCGACGAAGCCGTTCGATGACGATGACTGGCTGTTCGAGATCAAGTGGGACGGGTTTCGGGTCCAAGCCCTCGTCGACGGCGGCAAGGTCCGGCTCCTGACCCGCAACCTCAAGGACGCGGCGAGCTACTTCCCGAAGCTCTTGACCTCGACGAGGTGGATCGAGGCCGAGCAAGCCGTGGTCGATGGCGAAGTCGTGGCGCTCGATGAGGATGGTCGGCCCGACTTCAGCCTGCTGCAGACGAAGCTCGGCGACAAAGAAGCGACCGGTCTCGTCTACCAGGCCTTCGACCTGCTCTACCTCGATGGCCGGAGTCTGCTCGAGGTGCCACTCGAGGATCGCAAGCGCCTCCTTCGGAGCGTGCTCAAGGAGCACCCCCGCGTCCGCTACGCAGCGCACGTCGAGCGAGACGGAACCGAGTTCTTCGAGGCGGCCAAGAAGGCGGGCGTCGAAGGTATGGTCGCCAAGCTTCGTCGCTCGAGGTACGAGCCCGGACGACGGACTGGGGCCTGGCTGAAGATCAAGATCCGGCCGGAGCAGGAGCTCGTGGTCGGCGGCTGGACCCCGGGGAGCGGCAATGCCCGAGACCTCGGCGCCATGGCCGTCGGCGTGTACGACGACGCCAAGCTCCGCTTCGCTGGCAAGGTCGGCAGTGGCTTCACCGGAGCGATCCGCGCGGACCTGCTCAAACGGCTCAAGCCGTTGGTCCAGGACGACCCGCCGTTCGACCCTGCTCCGCCCAAGGATTACCGGGGCCGCTGGGGTGGTGACCTCAAGGACATCACGTGGGTTCGGCCCGAGATCGTGATCCGGGCCGAGATCGGGGGTTGGACCCGCGACGGCCAGGTCCGCCAGACCGCGTACAAGGGCTTGGAGGCGGGGCGTGACCCCAAGACCGTCATTCGCGAGACCGCGGTCGCGACGACCACCGCGGTCCGTGCCGCCGAAACCGCCGAACCACCCAAACCGGAGGAGACGCCGATGCCCTCGCGCAAGCCGTCGGCCGCAGACGCCGCGACCAGGACGTTCAAGGGTGCCACGCCCGACGAGCTCGCCGCCCTCGATGCCCTCGGCAAGGAAGGCCAGTGGCAGATCGGCGGTCGTGAGTTGAAGCTGACGAACCTCGACAAGCCGCTCTTCGAAGCCGACCCACGGGTCACGAAGCGCGAGCTGATCCGGTATTTCGCGACGATCGCCCCGACGATGCTGCCGCACCTCTTCGATCGGCCGCTCAACCTGCAGCGCTTCCCCAACGGCGCCGGCGCCCCCGGGTTCTGGCAGAAGGACATCCCGGAGACCGCCCCGAAGTGGCTGAAACGCTGGCACGAGACCGGCGTCGACGGCCGCACCGATCGCGACGCCAACGACCATCTCCTCGCGGTCGATGCAGCCAGCCTCGCCTGGCTCGGCAACCAGGCGAGCTTCGAGGTCCATGCCTGGACCGGGAAACTGCCCGAGCCCTGGCAGCCGACGTTCGCTTACATCGACATCGACCCCGGCGAGAAGACGACATGGGAGGAGACGCTCGTGCTTGCCCGCCTCTACCGGACGGCGCTGCAGCACCTCGGCGTTCGCGGCTACCCCAAGACCACCGGCCAACGCGGCATCCAGATCTGGATCCCGATCGTCCAGGGCAAGTACGACTTCAGCGACACGAGCAGCTGGGTGGAGCGAGTCTCGAAGGCCGTCGGCTCGACCGTGCCGGACCTCATCTCCTGGGAGTGGTCGAAGGAGGCGCGCAAGGGACGGGCCCGTCTCGACTACACTCAGAACGCGAGCATCAAGACGCTCGTGGCGCCGTACTCCGTCCGCCCGGCCAAGGGTGCGCCGGTGAGCACGCCGATCGCCTGGGACGAGCTCGACGACCCGAAGCTGCGTCCGGATCGCTGGACGATCCGCGACCTGCCCGGGCGGATCGAAAAGGTCGGCGACCTCTTCGCCGCGGCGCAGACCGATGCCCAGGAGCTGCCCCCGGTCTAGGCGATCGTCACCTCGCTGACCCACTTCACCCAGTCCAGTCCGCGGCGCCCCGGGGCGACGAGTCGACACGGCGCACCATTCGCGGCGGGGAGCGGCGCACCCGCGACACCGGTCGCGAGGAGTGCTGTCCGCGCCTCATCCGCGGTCAGGACCGTCGACCAGCCGGTGACGGAACTGACACGGACGCTTCCTCGGTCTGGGATGCTCAACACCGTGGATAGCGGCACGCCGCGCCACAGGGTTTCGAGTGCCCAGCCCGAGGTGCAGTCGAGCACGGCGCTGCGGTCGACCTCCCCCAGCGCGCGTAGGTCGGACAGACTCAAGTTGCGATCACCGACCGTTAAGCGCCACGCATCGACGTCTATCGGCGGCGGTCCTTCACCGTAGAACGTGGTCGACGGCGGAATGCCGTCCGCCGGTAGCCACCGTGACCCCGTGAAGCGTCGAGTGCCGCCGCGCAGGTGCTCGAGCACGGCGCTGACGCCGAATGCCGCGACGCCGGCGAATGCCAGCCCGCCGGTCGCCAGCAAGGTCCGCCGCGAGACGCCGGTCCGCGGCGTGGTCGCGACGACCCGCCACCGGTGCGGCAGCAAGTGGACCGCGATCACCGGCACGAGCACGAGGCCGAGCCACGCGTGAAGCGTCA
>JBIOWA010000107.1:0-8195 GCA_044868045.1 Candidatus Limnocylindrales bacterium | reverse complement strand
CGCGTCGTTCCCGACGTAGCGCGCACGGATCTCGGTTGGGATGCACTCACCGTAGCGCGGATCGTCGTGGCATCCGGGACAACGGAGAACCGTTCGATCCTGTCGCAGCACGCAGCGATGTTCGATGTCGCACTGCCGGCACGCGCGCTCGCGATCCGAAGATGGCTGCAGGCACCCAGTGGGCCGATCGCCGGCGTTTGGCTGGTATCGACGGACGCGATGAGTCGGGGGAGAGCCAGCGGTGATCGGCGGTAGACCGGGCCGCGCCATCATCAGGACATGAGTGCGTTCGCCACGATCGTCCGGTCGGCTACGTCACGCGCGCTCGATGCCGCCCTTCCGGCGAGTTGCGTCGGCTGCCGGGCCGAAGGGCCGCCGATCTGCGAGCGCTGCCTGCCGGCACTCGATGAGCGCCTTGCGACACCCGCCGGCGTCCCGATCGGTTTGCCCGGCGAGATCCCCGAACCGCTCCTTCAGCTCGACTGGTGCGCGCCGTTCCACGGCCTCGTCCGCAACGCGCTGCACGCGATCAAGTACCAGGGTGAGCAGCGCGTCGCAGCGCCGTTGGGTGAGGCCATCGCGCGGCGTTGGGCGCGGATCGGTGTCGGCGCCGAGATCGTCACGCACGTCCCGGTCCACACGGATCGGGCCAAACAGCGCGGCTACGACCAGGCGGAGCTCATCGCGCGAGCCGCGGCCGCCGCGCTCGCCATGCCCCACGTCCGGCTGCTGGCGCGTCAACGTGCCACGACCGCGCAGTTCGACCTCGACCGGCGCCGACGGGCGACCAACGTCAGGGGTGCCTTCATCATGGATCGATGGGCACCGCCGATCGTCGGTCGATGGATCCTCCTGGTCGACGACGTCACCACGACCGGCGCGACGCTCGCGGCCTGCGCCGAGGCGCTGTATGACGCCGGGGCCCTCGGCGTCTCGGCGATCACGGTGGCCCGCGAGCGATAGCACCCCTCGGGAGCGCTGACCCACCCCGCGGCTATACTCGGGTCACGACCCGACAGCCCCGGAGGTGAGCATGCGGACCATCGTCAAGGGCAAGAATGTCGAGGTTCCCGACCGAGTCCGCGACTACGCCGAACGCAAGCTCCACCGGCTCGAGCGCCTGCTCGACGACCGGACCGACGCGATCGTCGAGTTCTCGAACGAGATGCATCGGAGCGCGTCGGACGCACATATCGCCGAGGTGACGCTCGTCATCGATGGCCGGACGTTGCGCAGCCACGCGGTGGGCATCAGCTACCAGGCGGCTCTGGACGACGTGGTCGACAAGGTCGAGCGCCAGGCGGTCGACTACAAGTCGAAGCCGCGGATGCGAGCGCGGCCCGAGGAGGAGAAGCGCATCCTGCGCGACCTCGCGGACGGCACTGCGGAGCCGGGGCACGATCGGCGGGTCGTCAAGATCAAACGGTTCGCGATCGAGCCGATGTTCGAGGAGGACGCGGTCACCGCGATGGAGGAGCTCGGCCACCAGTTCTTCGTGTTCGTCAACGCGGAGACCGAAAAGGTCGCGATCCTTTACGCGCGGAACGACGGCGACCTCGGCATGATCGAGCCGATCGTCGGCGGGGAATACACCAAGGGGCACGACAAGAAGAACGGCCGGCGGCGCTGACCGCCGGATGGTGCCCCAGGGTCGACGGCTTGGCGCGCACTTGCCGGTCGCGACCGGGCTGCGCAAGACCGTCGACCGGGCCGCGGCGATCGGCGCCGATGCGCTCCAGATCTTCACCGACAACCCGACCGCCTGGCGGCGCCGAGGCGAACCACCGCGCGACCTGGAGGTGTTCCGCGACCGACTCGCCGATCGCGATATCCGACCCGTCGCGATCCATGCCTCCTACCTGATCAACCTGCCCGGACCGGATGACTCGATATACGAGCGTTCGATCGACCTGTTGAGCACGGAGCTGGCCGGCGCGCCGGCCTACGGCGCCCGGTTCGTCAACGTCCACATCGGGTCGCACCGCGGCACCGGCGTCGACGCCGGCATCAGCAGGCTCATCGACGGGATCGAAACGGTCCTGGAGCGCGCTCGGAGATCGACGTCGGCGAGCGACGGCGATCCAGCGATCCTCGTCCTCGAGAACTCGGCAGGAGGCGGAGGCGGCCTCGGGACCAGTGTCACGGAGCTCGCCGCGATCGCCGACCGCCTCGAGACCCGGGGGATCGGCCGCGCCGACGTCGCGTTCTGCCTCGACACCGCGCACGCCTGGGGCGCCGGCATCGACATGGGCGACCCGGACGCGATCGACGCGTTCCTCGCTGCGTTCGACACACAGGTCGGGCTCGATCGGATCGTGCTCGTGCACCTCAACGACACCCGATCCGGACTGGGTTCCCGGACCGACCGGCACGAACATCTCGGCGCAGGGCGGATCGGGCCGATCGGGCTTGGCCACGTGCTGCGCCACCCCGGCCTGGCGCATGCGGCGGCGATCATCGAGACGCCGGGGATGGACGTGGGATACGACGCGGTCAACCTGGCTCGCGCGCGCGCCCTCGCCGCCGGCCGACCGCTCAAGCGCCTGCCGCGCGCGGCGTTCGATCTGGTCGGCAGCGCCCGTGGGCGAGCCGCGTCGTCGTGATGCTGCGCCGCTCCCGGATCGACGACCGCTGGGCCCTGCCCGGCCTGCTCATCCTGGCCGCCCTGGTTCGCTTCCAGAACCTTGCGACGCGCGGCACGTGGGACGCCGACCAGGGCCACGACATGTTGGTGCTGCGGACGTTCGTGCGGGATGGCGTCGTGCCGCTGCTCGGGCCCCCAACGTCGATCGGCGACGTCCACCATGGCGCGTGGTACTACTACCTGCTGAGCCCGGCTGCGCTCTGGACGGGTGGTGACTCGCCGCTGGCCGTCGTCGCGCTCATCGCGTTGAGCGGCATCCTGGCCGTCGGCATCGTGTGGTGGCTCGCGCGGTCGATCGCCGGACCGATCGCCGGCCTGGTCGCCGGGCTCGTCCTGGCCACGTCCGCGGCCGCGATCGACGAGTCGACCTTCATCTGGAACCCGAACCTCATCTTACTTTCGAGCGCGGTCGCGCTGGCCGCCGCGTGGCACGCCTGGTCCGGGCACGACGTGCGCTGGTGGGTCGTCGCCGCGATCGGGACGGCGGTGACGATGCAGTGCCACATCCTCGGCATCGCCCTGCTCCCGGTGGTCGGCGTGCCGTTCCTGCTCGACGCCCAGGGGCGGTCGATGGGCCGTGTCCCGATCGCGATCCTCGCCACGTTCCTGCTGGCCTATGCGCCCCTCGTCGCCAACGAGCTCACGCGTGATTTCTCGGAGCTCAACGCGGCGATCGACTACGTGGCCGGCGACGGTTCGCCGGCCGAGGTCGCGATCCCGGTCCGATTCGGGATCGTCGTGCTGCGGGTCGTGAGCTGGCCGCTGACCGGCCTGATCACCGATGGCTTCGCCGCCGGCGCCATCGCGCTGCTGGTCCTGATCGCAACCGTGGTCTGGCGCTGGGTGGCCGGCAGGGAAGGGCGCGATCAACGGGTCGCCCGCTGGTTCGGGCTCGGGCTGCTGTGGACCGCCGTCTTCCTGACGGTCGTGGCGCCGAACCTGGCCAGCGTCGTCCGCGGCCTTCCGAACGACCACTACCACGCCTTCGCCGACCCGATGGTGGTCGTGCTGGTCGGGATCGGCGCGGCCGCGCTCGTCCGCGAGATCAAGGCGCCGCTCGGGCCGGCGGCGGTAGTGGTCGGCGTCGTCGCACTGCTGGGCTGGAACGTCCTGCACTGGCCGCCGGCGATCAACCCGGATGGGGGCTACCCGGCCGCCGAACGGGCCGCCGCCCGCGTCGACGCGGCGTTGACGGGCCGCGGGATCGTCCGTGACATGACCGTGCTCCTGAAGTCGCTGCCGGACTTCAAGTCGACCGAGGCGCTGGTGTACCCGCTTGCCGTCCTGGGACGGGCCTACCACGGCGAGGTGCCCAGGAGCGTCGCCCCCGGGTCGTGGAGCGGAGATACGCAGGCCCTCGTGCTCCTCTGCGACGACCTGTTCCGAGAGGCGATCGAGGCGGCGTGCGGCGGACCGGCCGAAGCATCCATCACCGCCGACGCCGGGGGCGCGCAGTGGGGTCCGCTGGTCGAGCGGTTCGAGGCGGCTCCCGGCCGCTGGGTCTCGGTCTACGGACCGCGACCGACATGAAATGCGAACGCCGGCGCCCCAGACGCCGGCGTTCGCTGTCCCCGAGACCCGGGCGGTGGAGGGCGACCCGGGTCGTGCCCTGAAATTCGTTAGATGCGGCCGGGCCCCCGGCCAGTGCCTCGTGAGATCGATCGAACGGTGTTGACGGCGGTCACGCCGACCTGGCCGGTCGGGCTGATCCCGCCGACGCGACCGACCGCAAACGGTCGACCACTGACGGCGGAACCCATCGGGCGATCGGACCGTTCGGCCGATCGTTCGGTGGATGAGCTCGTGCCGGTCGAGCCGCCCTGTGGGAAGGCTCGCCCGAACCGGCGCATCCGGACCGCGAGGTAGTACTCCATGATCTGGCGGACCTGCGGCTCGGAAAGCAGGTCGTCGGCGCGCAGTGCGTACTCGACACGGGCGGTCGGGTTGGTCGATCCAGCAGCGACGAGACCCAGGTACTGCGGCGTGTCGGCGTCGTCGCGCAGTTCGCGCAGGCCGCGGGCTAGCTTGGTCGCGGTGCCCAGGGACGGCATGCGGTCACCGCGGATCAACCGGGAGATCGTCGAGTGGTCGACGCCCGACTGCTGGGCCAATTGCCGTTGCGACATCTTCTTGGCCTTGAGCTGGGCTCGGAGCCATTCGTTGAACGCTCGCCCGTTCTGGGTCGTCATGCTGCCTGGGCGCTCCTAGGGGCTAAACCGCGTGCGGTCGAACTCCGCTCGTTCGGTGCCTCGATGCCACGATGATGCGGACGGGAACAGGTGCCCTGTATCACCCGTTGGTACCGTTCGGACGGGCGCGGCCCACGATGGGGACGGGAAGGGACAGGTGCGGTCACCGCCGGTGCGTTGCGGTGTCCGAAGAACGCGCACCCAGTACGAAAGTACGCCCCCGCTTTCGGTCGGGGCCTTGCGTCCGCACCAGCACGACATCACAGCCGCGTAACGGTCCCCGGCCCGCCCTTTCTGGTCGGGCCGCCCGCGGCATTCGCGCGTCGTTATGCCGGCGTCGACGCCACCGATGTGGCATCTGGCGCGCCGTCGATACGGCCCATGCCGCGAGGTTTCGACGACCAGGCGTAGACGATCGACCCGAACACGATGATGGAGAACACACTGATCACTCGGTCGAGCAGCGCGATCGCGGTCGCTTCCGGCAGCGGAACGCCGTAGGCGACGTGAAGGACGCCGACCACGCCTGCCTCGACGATACCGAGTCCGGCCGGGCTGAGCGGGACCGCCGTCAACAGCGACCCGATCAGCGCGACGAAGACGGCGCCGGACAGGCCGAGCGACACGTCGGCGAACGACAGCGCCTGGACCACGAGGTAGAGGCGCAACGCCTCCGTCATCCAGATGAACCCGGTCATGACGCCCAGGCTCGGGAGGTGGCGGGCCACGAGTGCACCGAAGACACCTTCCTCGAACCGATCGTAGAGCTCGAGCACCTGGTGCGGCAGCGGCAGCGCGACGATGATCTGCCGCCCGAAGTTACGCATCGTGAACAGTCCGATCCCGAGCGCCACCACGACGACGACGCCGATCCCGAAGACCAGCTGGATCGGCGGTGGGAGGCCGTCCCGGAAGCTCCAGTAGCCGGCCGCCAGCCCGAGGGTCGCGATCGCGAACAGGTCGAGCACACGCTCGATGAAGACGGTGCCGAACGTGCGCGAAAGCGAAGCCGTGCTATTGATCTTGAGCAGGTACGCCCGATACACGTCACCGAGCTTGGCCGGGACCACGCAGTTCACGAGCCACGACAGGAAGATGATCTCCATCGAGTCCTTCGTGCGGATGCGCAACCCCGTGCCCTGCAGCAGCGTTGCCCAGCGCAGCCCGCGCAGCGGGAACCCGGCGTAGAAAACGATGAAGGCGAGGAGCACCAGCGCGGGGTTCGCGCCGAGGACCAGGCTCGGCACCTTCGAGAGCTGCGCGCCGTTGACCGCCACGAAGATCGCGATGACCGCGATGGGGACGGCGATCGACAGGATCGTGCGCGGTTGGCGCAATCGACGCGCCAGGGACATGCCCTCGGTGTCGACTTCTCGCTCGGATCCCTCGATCGGCGGTGGCGGGGCGACCGGGGACGTGGCGCCCGGCCGGGCAGTGCGCGGGTCGAATGCGGGGATGGCCTCCATCGGCTCGGACCGTACGGCTTCGCCGGTCCCATCGGCCATCGGTCGATGGTCCTGTCCGTCGGTCACGCGCCCACCGTGGTATGGCCACGACCCCGGCCGCGGACACGCTGGATGCCCTTGGCGACCGGTGTCCAGAGACGAACCGCGTAGCTCGCCCGACCGGGCACGAGCTCGACCTCGCGGAGCGCTGAAAGAAGCCCGGATGGGGTCGATGGGTCGCCGGTGAGTGCCGTGTAAGCGACCCCGATCTCGACGATGGTGTGGGCGTCCGAGACCGCGACGCCGGGCAGGCCATGTTCGGCGGCGAAGGCGGCGGCCCGCTCGTTGCCGCCCCCCACGATCCGGGCGTTGTGCGACTCGACCCAATCGACCATCGGCGCCAACGAGGCCATCCGTGCGTCGCGCAACAACGAGCCGCGGAATCTGTCGAACGGGTGGGGGATCCCGACCAGGCCGCCCTGGGCACGGACCGCGGTGATCGTGTCCGCGGCCGAAGCGCCGGCCGCGACCGGCGACTCTAGGAAGGCCGCGATGAGGTCGCCGTCCGCGGTGCGGACCTCCTCGCCGACGATGACGGTCAGGCCGTCCGGCGCGGCGTCGCGGGCACGGAGTGCACCGTCGATCCCGTCGTGGTCGGTGACGACGAGGTGCGTCAGTCCACGTGCCGCGGCCGCTCGGACCACCTTGGTCGGGTGGGATAGGCAGTCGAACGACGCCGACGTGTGGCAGTGCAGGTCGATGAAGGTACGCTCACCGGAGGGCCGCGCTGATTCGATATTCACGCCTGCCCCGGTCGACATGCCTAGATCTGTTGCACCAGGGACTTCTTGAAGAAGTCGAAGTGCTCGAGGGCGAGACCGGTGCCGAGCGCGACGCAGTCGAGCGAGTTCTCCGCCACGTGGCAGGGCACGCCCGTGACCTGGGTCAGCAGCTTGTCGATGTTGCGGAGCAGCGCACCGCCACCCGACATGACCATGCCCTTGTCGATGATGTCGGACGACAGCTCGGGCGGCGTCTGCTCGAGCACGGAGCGAACCGCGGCAACGAGCTGCTGGAGCGGCTGCTCGATCGCCTCCATGACCTCGGACGAGGTGATGGGGATCGTGCGCGGGAGACCGGCGATGAGGTCGCGGCCGCGAACCTCCATCGTGAGCTCGCGTTCGAGCGGGAGCGCGGTGCCGATCTGCATCTTCACCTCTTCGGCCGTGCGCTCGCCGACCATGAGGTTGTACTTCTTGCGGATGTAGGTCGTGATCGCCTCGTCGAACTTGTTGCCGCCGACGCGCAGCGAATGCGACACGACGATCCCGCCGAGGCAGATGACCGCGATCTCGCTGGTTCCGCCGCCGATGTCGATGATCATGTTGCCGGACGGGCCACTGATCGGGACGTTCGCCCCGATGGCCGCGGCGAGCGGCTCCTCGATCAGGAAGGCCTCCTTGGCACCCGCCTTGAGCGCAGCGTCGCGCACGGCGCGCTTCTCGACCGATGTCACGCCGGCCGGCACGCTGATCATCACCTCGGGCCGGTTGAACCCGATCCGGCCGCGCGTCGCCTTCGCGATGAAGAACCGGAGCATCGCCTCGGTGATGACATAGTCGGCGATGACGCCGTCCTTCATCGGGCGGATCGCCTGGATGTTGCCGGGCGTCCGGCCGATCATCTCGCGCGCCTCCTCCCCGACGGCGACGATGCGGTTGTCGTCGGAGACGGCCACGACCGACGGTTCGGTGATGACGATGCCCTTGCCCTTGACGTAGACGAGCACGTTGGCCGTGCCGAGGTCGATGCCGATCTTCATGAGGAGGAGACGTCGTTCCCTTCTGCGAGGCGCTTGATCCTGGCCCCGAGTTCCAGGAACTTGCCTTCGATGTTCTCATAGCCTCGGTGAACGTG
>JBIOWA010000106.1:0-2460 GCA_044868045.1 Candidatus Limnocylindrales bacterium | reverse complement strand
TCGAAGCCCTCACGATCCCGAGCGCTTCGCAAGCCGAAGGAGGAGCCCGTGCCCACGTCTCCGAGTGCCCGTGCCGTCCGTCGCATCACCATCCTCGTAGCGGCCGGCCTGCTGGCCGCCCTCGCCGTCTCACCGAGCGGTGTCGGCGCGGCAGCCGCAACGACACGGTTCGCCACCTTCAACGCGTCGCTCAACCGCGGTGCCGCAGGCCAGGCCCTGACCGACCTCTCGACCCCGGACAACGCCCAGGCAAGCGCCCTGGCGGAGATCATCCAGCGAACGCGGCCCGAGATCCTGCTGATCAACGAGTTCGACTACTACGCGCCGACCGCGGAGCATCCGGATGGTCCGCTCGTCGACGCCTTCCGCGACAACTACCTCGAGGTCGCCCACCACGGCGCGGCGGCGATCGACTATCCGTACACGTTCGTCGCGCCGTCGAACACCGGCATCTCGAGCGGCTTCGACCTCAACAACAACGGCGTCACCGACACGACGCCCGGAGACAATGCGTACGGCGACGACTCGCTCGGTTTCGGCGTGTTTCCGGGCCAATTCGGGCTGGTCGTCTATTCGCAGCATCCGATCCTGACCGAGGACGTCCGCACGTTCCAGCATTTCCTGTGGAAGGGCATGCCGGGTGCGCGCCTCCCCGACGATTCGACGACCCCGGCGCCGCGCGACTGGTACAGCGCGGCGGAGCTCGCGATCTTCCCGCTGTCCTCGAAGAGCCACTGGGACGTGCCCATCGACATCGACGGCACGGTCGTCCATTTCCTGGTGAGCCATCCGACCCCGCCGGTCTTCGACGGCCCTGAGGATCGCAACGGCACCCGGAACGCGGACGAGATCCGTCTCTGGGCCGACTACATCATCGGCGGCACCACCGCGAGCTACATCTACGACGACGACGGGACGTTCGGCGGGCTTGAGTCAGGCGCGCTGTTCGTCATTGCCGGCGACCAGAACTCAGACCCGCTCGACGGTGACAGCATCCCCGGTGCGATCCAGCAGCTCCTGGATCACCCCCTCGTGAACGCCAAGGACAGGCCGGACAGCAACGGTGGCCATTACTGGGCGAAGGTCCAGGACGCGCTCAACGACACCCATCGCAGTAATCCTCGCTATGACACGGCCGACTTCTGCGATACGCCCGTCTTTCCGCCGTGCAGCGGGCCGGGCAATCTACGCGCCGACTACGTCCTGCCTCGCAGCGAGATCAAGATCGCCGATTCGGCCGTCTTCTGGCCGGCGGCGGGCGAACCTTTCGTGGAGCTAACGGGAACAGGCTTCCCGGTGCCGTCGTCGGATCATCGTCTCGTGTGGGTCGACGTCCGCCTACCGGGCTGACAGGCCAGCGTCCATAACGGCCGAGCCGGTCCCCACGTAGGACCGGCCTGGCCAGCGATCGCCAGGATCACTGCCGCTCGGCGCGCTCCCCCACGAGACCGAGGCGCTGCGCGATCGCCGCCGCCTCGACACGATTGGCGACGCCCAGCTTGCCCAGGATGTTCGACACGTGGACGCTGGCGGTCTTGCGGGTGATGAACAGGGCGTCCGCGATCTGCTGGTTCGAGCGCCCGGCGGCCACGAGACGGATGACCTCCGCCTCCCGCTCGGTCAGGCCGAGGGGATCCGGCGGCGGCTCGCCGACGCGACCGGCATCAAGCTCGATGCGTGCCTGGCGGGCGAGTCGCTCGATCTCGCCAAGCAGCGGAAACGCGCCGAGCTGCGTGGCGCCACGATGGGCCGAACGGAGCGAGCCGGCCGCGACCGAGCGATCGCCCCGCCGACCGAGGAGGGCCTCGGCCGAGCGATAGCGCGCATACGCCGCGAGGGCGGGGCGCCCGATGCGATCCCAGGCAGCCGCCGTGGCGTCCCAGGCAGGCGGGTCGCCCTCGCCCCGCATTCGCCCCAGCTCGCCCAGGCAGAGGCCGGCGACCGCATCACGTCGTTCGTCGACGGGACCGACGTCGTTGCGCCCGCCGCGGCCTGCCAGTCGCGCGACGATCGGCATCACCCTCGCCTCGATCTCGAGCAGCGCCTCGTCATCGTGACGGGACCTGGCTTCGGCAGCGGCATCGGCTTCCGCGCGCAAGGCGTGCCACGCAAGCCAGCCGACCGCCGGATCGACCGGTAGTCCTTCGTCGACGCTCCCTAACACCGCCTCCACGGCCGCGCGAATCGGCTGGGGCCGATGCCGCCATGCCGCGAGCTCGGCCGTCGCCGCGAGGAGGGGCAGTCGATACCGTTCGGCGCCGATGGCGATGGCGCCAGCCTGACGAAGGTGGTCCTCGGCTTCGTCGAACCGGCCCTGATTCGCATCGACGCGGGCGCGATTGACGTGGAGCCAGATCGACGCCGATCCGACCGGATCGAGCGCGAGCCCCTCGTCGGCCGTTGCCGCGGCCTCGTCCCAACGACCCAGGTCGAACAGCGCCTTCGCGGCATGACCGAGCA
>JBIOWA010000105.1:0-18486 GCA_044868045.1 Candidatus Limnocylindrales bacterium | reverse complement strand
CCGGTGACTCCAGCGGAGAGGCCATACCCGTTCCCATCCCGAACACGGAAGTCAAGCTCTCCAGCGCCGAAGATACTGAGAGGGCAGCCTTTCGGGAAAATAGGTCGTCGCCGGGATTTTTGCGTTTTCCGGGGGACCCGGGACCGGCCGGATCGCTTGATCCGGGCGAGTATCCTCCGAGCCGATGAGCGGAGCCGGACCCAGCCCCAGCAGCCCCAACCGCGCCGCCGAGCAACCGATCGCCCCTGATACGGCCGCGATCTGTCCGTACCTCCTCGCGGCGGATGGCGCATGGCGGGCGTCCACGGCGTCGCGCGACCACCGCTGCACGGCCGTGGCGCCGCCCGCAGTCCTGGCCGCCGACAAACAGCGCCGCCTCTGCCTTGTCGTCGATCACGTTTCGTGCAGTACGTATCAGGCCGCTGTGGCCGCCCGCGACGCATCCGGCGGAGGGATCACAGGCCGAGGCCCCCGGCGCGCCATCCCTCGCACTTCGCCGCTGATCCTCGATCAGGGCCGTCTTTCGGTCGGGCTACCCGGCCTGCCCGACCGAGGGGTCGGACAGGGTGGTCTCGTGGCGCTCATGGCCGTCGCGTTCGGGGCACTCGCCGCGACACGACTGACCGGAGGCGGGCCGGCTGTCGCCCCGGCCGCGGCTGGCGCCGACACGTCGCCCCGCCCGTCGGTCGTCGGGAGCGCGCCGCCGGCGGCCACGACACGGCCGGGCACGGCCACGGCTTCGCCGGGCGCCACGCCGACACGGACACTGGTCCCGTCCGACGTGGAACCGACCCCGTCGGCGCCGGCCTCGAGCCCAGCCGCGACCGCCGCCGCGACCCCGGTTACGAGTCCGACACGGGGGACTTACAAGGTCAAGAGCGGCGACACCCTCAGCGGTATCGCGGCTGCGCACGGGACGACTTGGCAAATCATCGCCGAGCTCAACGGCATCAAGGATCCGTCCAAGCTTCGCGTGGGCCAGGTCCTCAACCTTCCCTGATCGATCCTAGCGCTGGCAGCCCCGGCAATACGAGGTCACGAAGCCGCCGGCTTTCACCTCGGTGATCCGCGTCCCGCACCTGGGACACGCCTGGCCGCCCTTCATGTGCACGGCCAGGAAGTCGCGGACCTGGGTCTCGAACGTAGGAGGGACGCGCGCGCGAAGCACCTCGATCGCGTTGCTGACGGTGGAGCGCGTCCCCTCGTAGAGCGCGTCGACCTCCTCCGGAGCAAGCGACGCCCGTTTCCGGAACGGCAATAGCCGCGCGGCGTGGAGGACCTCGTCGCTGTAGGCATTGCCGAGCCCAGCCACGAAGGCCTGATTCCGGAGCAGGTTCTTGAGCTCACCCGGATGGCGGCGGATCCGTTCGCGCCACACCTCGAGGGTCAGCGCGGGGTCGTCCACCTCGGGGCCCATCTCGTCGGCGCCCATGCCCGGCACCTCGCGCTCGACGCCGGCCGGCAGGAGGTAGACCTTGCCCATCTGGCTGGGATCGCGGTAACGCACCTCGGGGGATGAATCCTCGGCGGGCAGCCACGACGCGCCACGGGTCCACGTCGCCGGCTTGAAGCCCCGTCGCGGACGACCCGGCCCGAAGCCAAGGATCACCGCTGTCTTGGTCGGTGCCTTATCGGTCGCGCGCGCGAGCTGGAAGCGACCGGTCAACATCGGATTGACCACGATCCGGTCGCGGTCAAGGTCGATCTCGAGGAACTTCCCATGCCGCCGGATGGCCTCCACGGACTGTCCGACGAGGGCCGCCAACTCGGCCGGCGTGCCCCGGACGGCGAGCGGTCCGGGCGCTGTCGCAGCGGTGATCGGGCGGCCGCGGAGGGCCGCGTCGAAGGCCTCCGCGACCACCGTCAGATCGGGTAATTCGGGCACGGCTGCCGATTGTAGCCGCGTGAAACCCTGTGCTAGACTCTCCCGGCCCTAAGGGGCATGGACAGCTGAAGAGCGGAAACAGGCCACAGCGAGCGCGAAGGAGCGGACCGCGGAGTAGATCACCACGGACCACACCCGAACGGATCCCTCGGACCCGGCCTGAGCACCGCTCAGGTCGTTCGTGATTCTTGGGACCGAATCCACGACCAGGAGAGACCAGACCATTGACCGAAGAGCAGCAGGGCGGCACCACGCCTGACGCCGACGCACGCGCGTCGAAGCCGCAGGCGTCCGACCGACCCGCAGGGGCGATCGCCGTCGCCGACGAGCCGGCCGAGCCGGCCGTCGCCGAGACCGAGACCCCCACCGCCGCGGCGCCCGACGCCGAGGCGGCTACCGCTGACGCGGCCAGCGCCGATGCGGCCACCGCCGACGAGCCGACCGCGAGCACCCCGGATGCAGTCGCGACCGAGGATGCGGCTGCGCCCACCGCGGCGCCGGCGACAGGAACCGATACCGAGCCGGAAGCCCCGACCGAGCCGGAAACCCAGCCGGAGACTCCGGATGCTGCCCTCGAGCCCGAGGCTCCCGAAGCATCCGCGGCCGCGCGGTCCGACGTCGAGTCGGCCGCGGCGACCGAGGCACCGGTAGTCGATGACGAAGCAGAGCGGGTCGCCCCACCGCGTGACCTCGGTCCCGAGCCGACCACGATGGAAGAGCTGCTCGCGGAGCAGGACTCGGACATCAAGAGCTTCAAGCACGGCGACGTCGTCGAGGGCAAGGTCGTGCGCATCGACAAGGACGAGATCCTCGTCGACATCGGCGCGAAGAGCGAAGGCGTCGTCAGCAACCGCGTGCTATTCGGCCGCCACGGCGGCGAGGGCCAGGCGCCGCTGAACATCGGCGACACGGTGCTCGTCTACGTCCTCCAGCCGGAGTCGCCGGAGGGCCACGCGGTCCTGTCGCTGCGCCGAGCCGGGCTCGAGCGCAAGTGGCGCGCGATGCAGGAGCAGTTCGAGGCGGGCGTCATCATCGAAGCCCCGGTCATCGACCACAACAAGGGCGGCCTCATCGTCGACTGCGGCATCCGCGGGTTCGTGCCCATCAGCCAGATCGTCGACTTCCCGCGCCGTCCGCAGAACGACCAGCCGCGCGACGCGGCGCAGGAGATCGCCGAGAAGCTGCAGCCGTTCGTCGGACGCAAGCTCCGTCTCAAGATCCTCGAGATCAACCGGAAGGCCAACCGCCTGATCCTGTCCGAGAAGGTCGCCCTCTACGAGGAGCGCCGCGAGAAGCGGGACGAGCTGTTCAGCAGCCTGCAGGTCGGGCAGAAGGTCAGCGGCACCGTCCGCTCGATCGCCCCGTTCGGCGTCTTCATCGACCTCGGCGGGATCGACGGCCTCGTCCACAAGAGCGAGCTGTCGTGGAATAAGGTCAACAACCCCGAGGCCGGCTACAAGGTCGGCGATGAGGTCGAGGCCGAGGTCATCGACATCAACCACGAGCGTGGCCGGATCAGCCTGTCGATCCGCCGCCTCCAGCCCGACCCGTGGCATTCGACCGTCGCCGATTTCAAGGTCGGCGACATCATCGACGGCACGGTGACGAAGCTCGTCAACTTCGGCGCCTTCGTGCGGGTCCGCGACGGCCTGGAGGGGCTCATCCACATCAGCGAGCTCTCGCACCAGCGCGTCGCCCACCCCGGGGACGTCGTCCACGAGGGCCAGTCGCTCAAGCTCAAGATCATCTCGCTTGACTCCGAGCGGCACCGCCTCGGGCTGAGCCTCAAGCAGGCGGAGGAGCCGCCGGCTCGACCTGCCCCTGAGCCCGGCCAGGCCGGCCCGTCCGCCGGCGGCCCGCGCGGCGAGCGGCGTCCACGCCAGGAGCGTGGTTACTCGATGAGTGACGCGGTCCAGGAGCCGGAGGGCGGCATCGACAACACGCTCGCGTCGGCCTTCGCACAGGTGCGGCAGCAGCTCGCCGAGGCCGAGGAGGCGACCCCCGCCAGCGAGACGTCGGCCACAGCCGCTGAGGAGCCGGTAGCCGAATCCGAGCTGACCGCCGAAGCCGCGACGATCGCCGAAGCCGCGACGATCGCCGAGGCGGAAACGACCGCCGAAGCCGAAACGACAGCCGAAACGGAGACGACTGCCGAAGCCGAAAGGACCGCCGAAGCCGAAACGACGGCCGAGGCTGACACGACCCCTGAGGCCGAGACGACGGGCGAAGCCGTAACCGCGGAGGAGGCGCCGGCCGCCGAGTCCGAGACGACCGCCGAAGCCGAAGCGCCCGCGGCCGACGAGACCCCAGCCGCCGAGGAGGCTGCCGCCGAAGCCGCGCCGGCCGAGGAGTCAGCGGCGGCCGAGACGCCAGCCGCCGACGAGCCGCCAGCCGCCGACACCGAGTCCGGGGGCGACACCAAGGCCTGAGACCCGGGACAAGAAGCGCGCACCCGACGACCCGCCGAACGCCCGGCGGGTCGATACGTCTCTCCAGGCGGCAACGCATCCGCCGCCGCCCCGCTGGCGATTCCTCCGATGTGGCTAGGTACTTGTGGCACTACCGTGCTGGCTCGAACGTCGTGCTAGCATGGGTCACAGGCCGCCTCCGAGGGGCTGGTAAGGGAACAGGCGTTCGACTCGAATGGATCGCTTCGACAAGTTCACGGATCGCGCACGCAAAGTCCTGACATTGGCCCAGGACGAGGCGCAGCGGTTCAACCACAACTACATCGGCACGGAGCATCTGCTCCTGGGTCTCGTCCGCGAGGGCGAGGGTGTCGCCGCGCGGGTCCTCGAGAACATGAACGTCGAGCTCGCCAAGGTCCGCACCGCCGTCGAGTTCATCATCGGCCGGGGCGATCGGCCGGTCGTCGGCGAAGTCGGCCTCACTCCGCGCGCGAAGCGCGTGATCGAGCTGGCCATCGACGAAGCGCGCCGGCTCGGCCACAACTACATCGGCACCGAGCACCTGCTCCTCGGCCTGGTCCGCGAAGGGGAGGGGATCGCCGCCGGTGTCCTCGAGTCGCTGGGCGTCAACCTCGACAAGGTTCGCCACGAGGTCATCCGGGTCCTGTCGCAGAGCTCGTCGGCCGGGCCCAGCGCGCAGGAGACGAAGCGCGCCAGCAAGACCCCGACCGTCGATCAGCTCGGGATCAACCTGACGGAGGCCGCCCGGGCGGGCAAGCTCGACCCGGTCATCGGGCGCGAGAAGGAGATCGAGCGGGTCATCCAGATCCTCGGGCGCAAGACCAAGAACAATCCGGCGCTCATAGGCGAGCCGGGCGTCGGGAAGACGGCCATCGCCGAGGGTCTCGCCCACCGGATCATCGCCGGGGACGTGCCGGACATCCTGCTCAACAAGCGGGTCCTGACGCTGGACATCGGGTCGCTCGTCGCCGGCACCAAGTACCGCGGCGAGTTCGAGGAGCGGCTCAAGAAGATCATCGAGGAGTTGCGGAACACCAACGACGCGGTCCTGTTCATCGACGAGCTCCACACGCTCGTGGGCGCGGGTGCCGCCGAAGGCGCGATCGATGCCGCCAACATCCTCAAGCCGCCGCTGTCGCGCGGTGAGCTCCAGTGCATCGGCGCGACGACGCTCGACGAATACCGCAAGTACATCGAGCGCGATGCCGCGCTCGAGCGACGGTTCCAGCCGATCATGGTCGAGGAGCCGACCCTCGAGCAGACCGTCGACATCCTGCTCGGCATCCGCGAGCGCTACGAGCAGCACCACAAGGTCACCATCACCGACGAGGCGGTCCGCGCCGCCGCCGACCTGTCGATCCGCTACATCACGGACCGCCACCTGCCGGACAAGGCGATCGACCTCATCGACGAGGCGGCCTCGCGCGTCCGGCTTCGCCACTCCTCCGCGCCGCCCGCCCTGCGTGAAGCCCAGCGCGAGCTGGACCGCATCACGAAAGAGAAGGACGCGGCGATCAACAACCAGGAATACGAGGAAGCTGCGACGCTCCGCGAGTCCGAGGCGACCGCCAAGGAGCAGGTCGACACGCTCCGTGGTGAGTGGCAGGCGACGATGTCGGGCGACCAGCCGACCGTCGGCGACGAGGAGATCGCCCAGGTCGTGGCGATGTGGACGGGCATCCCGGTCACCAGGATCGCCCAGGAGGAGTCAGAGCGGCTGTTGCACATGGAGGACGCGCTGCACAACCGCGTCATCGGCCAGCAGGAAGCGATCGACATCGTCTCGAAGGCGGTCCGCCGCGCCAGGGCCGGACTCAAGGACCCGAAGCGCCCGATCGGCTCGTTCATCTTCCTCGGCCCGACCGGCGTCGGGAAGACCGAGCTCGCCAAGGCGCTCGCCGAGTTCATGTTCGGCAGCGAGGACGCGCTCATCAAGATCGACATGAGCGAGTTCATGGAGCGCCACAACGTCAGCCGGCTGGTCGGCGCGCCTCCTGGATACGTCGGGTTCGACGAGGGTGGCCAACTCACCGAGGCGGTCCGCCGCAAGAACTACGCGGTCGTGCTGCTCGACGAGGTCGAGAAGGCCCACCCGGAGGTCTTCAATATCCTCCTCCAGATCCTCGAGGACGGACACCTGTCCGACGCAAAGGGTCGGCGAGTCGACTTCCGCAACAGCATCATCGTCATGACCTCTAACCTGGGCGCGAAGCAGCTCCAGACGAACTCGAGTCTCGGGTTCCGGCCCCAGGGCACGACCGATGAGGCTCGCGCCGAGAGCTCGTACGAGCTCATGAAGGAGAAGGTCGCGACCGAGCTGAAGAACGCCTTCCGGCCGGAGTTCCTCAACCGGATCGATGCGACGGTGGTGTTCCGTTCGCTGACGGTCGAGGAGATGGCCCAGATCGTCGATCTGATGCTGTCCCGCGTCCGCGACCAGCTCCGCGCCCAGCAGATGAGCCTCGAGGTGACCGACGCGGCCAAGGAGCACATCATCAAGCTCGGCTACGACGTCGCATACGGCGCTCGCCCGCTGCGCCGCGTGATCCAGAACATGATCGAGGACGTCCTCGCGGAGCACCTCCTGCTCGGTCTATACGAACCAGGCACGACGATCGTCGTCGACAAGGATCCGGAAGCCGGGCTCGACATCCACGCCGCCGAGTCGCGCACGCCCGTCGAAGCGCACTGACCGTCCCGTGGCGCGGCCGACGAGCCGCTTCGTCTGCCAGAGCTGCGGCGAAGCCTTCCTCAAGTGGGAGGGCCAGTGCCGCGCCTGCGGGGAATGGAACAGCCTCGTCGAGACGGTCGTCCGCGCGAAGGCGACCGGTCCACGCCCGGCGGGTCGTGCCTTCGGGGAGAGCAGCGAAGCCGTCCCGTTAGGGGCCATCGGCCAGGCGGACGTCCCGCGACTGGCCACGCACATCGCCGAGCTGGATCGCGTCCTCGGCGGTGGGGTCGTCCCGGGATCGCTGATCCTGCTCGGTGGCGAGCCTGGGATCGGCAAGTCCACGCTCCTCCTGCAGGTCGCGGCGGGCCTCGGCCGACCGGTCCTCTACGCCACCGGCGAGGAGTCCGCCGCGCAGGTCCGGTTGCGTGCCGGTCGGCTCGGCCTGCTCGACACGCCGGCGGGCACGGCGATCGAGGTGCTGGCCGAGCGGGACGTCGGTCGGATCGTGGAAGTCGCCCGGACGTTGCGACCGGCGCTCGTCGTCGTCGATTCGATCCAGACCGCCACCCTCGACGAGCTGGAGGGGGCTGCTGGGAGCGTCGGCCAGGTCCGCGAGTCGACGGTGCGCTTCATGGAGTTCGCGAAGGGCGAGTCGATCGCCGTCGTGCTGGTCGGTCACGTCACCAAGGACGGTTCGCTCGCCGGTCCGAAGACCATGGAACACCTGGTCGATGCGGTCATCGCCCTCGAGGGCGAACGGTTCGCCGCGCTGCGGTTGGTGCGCGCCTCGAAGAACCGGTTCGGGTCGACCGACGAGGTCGGCGTATTCGAGATGGCCGGGAGCGGCCTGCGCGAGGTCGACGACCCGGCACGCGCATTCCTCGCCGATCACCCGGAAGCCGCGCCGGGTAGCGTCGTCGCGCCGACGATGGAGGGCAGCCGGCCGCTGCTCGTCGAGGTCCAGGCCCTTGTATCGGCCGCGGGTTTCGGGACGCCGGCCCGCAAGGCCAGCGGGGTCGACCCGAACCGGCTCGGCCTGCTCGTCGCCGTGCTCGGTCGCCGGGCCGGCGTCGGCCTGGCCTCGCATGACGTCTACGCAAACCTTGCCGGCGGCCTCAGCGTCGCCGAGCCCGCGCTGGACCTACCTCTCGCGCTCGCGCTGGCCTCGTCCCTCCGGGATCGACCGGTGATCGCCGATTCAGTCGCGATCGGGGAGGTCGGGTTGTTGGGTGAATTGCGCGGCGTCCCCGGGGTCGAGCGACGATTGCGCGAAGCGGCCCGGCTCGGGTTCACCACCGCGCTCGTGCCGCGGCCCGGGCGAGGTGCTCCCCCGGTCGAGGTCGCCGGACTCCGGATCATCGAGGTCGCGACGCTCCGCGAAGCGATCGCTGTTGGCCTCGGCGACGGTCCGCGGGCTCGTGGCGAGGCCGTGCCGGCGATGCTAGGCTGACCCCCCGTCCGGGCTGCGTGCGGTTCGGTGAACGTCCGGGAAGTCCGACCGAGGGTGTCTCAGGCTTGATTCGTTATATCCGTGTCTTGGGTGCCGCGCTGGGCGGGCTCATCGGGCTCGTTCTCGCCGAGGGAGCGGGACTCTTCCGGGGAGCCGATTACGCCGGTGCCCTGCTTGCCGCCTGGGTCGTCGCCTGGGTCGTGGTCGGCTTCGCGATCCTGCCGTACCTGACGCTCGTCCCCGCGATGTGGCTCATCTCGCGCGTGGAGGACCTGTCGACCGCCGAGTTCGTCACGGCCGTCGTCGGACTGACGCTCGGCCTGCTCATGGGCCTGCTGCTCGGCGTGCCGCTCTCGAACCTCGACGAGCCGTTCGGGAGCGTGCTGCCTCTGGGCGTGTCGCTATTCCTCGGACTCGGCATGCTCGGGCTGACCGTCGCCAAGCGTCGTGACCTGATCGTGGCGGCCCAGGCCGTCGGCCTGCTGCGCCGTCCCGACGACGACGCCCGCGCGATCGACCGTGCCGGTGAGCCGCGGATCGTCGTCGACACGTCGGCGATCATCGACGGACGGATCGCCGAGATCGTGGAAAGCGGCTTCATCTTCGGCACGCTCGTGATCCCGCGGTTCGTGCTCGACGAGCTCCAGCACATCGCCGACAGTTCCGACACGTTGCGCCGGAACCGCGGGCGGCGCGGCCTGGAGATCCTCAACCGGATGCAGAAGGAGCCCGGAACGCCGGTCGAGATCGTGGAGGACACCGTCCCCGCCGAATCCGAGGTGGACGGCAAGCTCGTGGCGCTCGCCCGGTCGCGTAGCGGCGTGATCCTGACCAACGATTTCAACCTGAATCGCGTCGCCGAGCTCCAGGGCGTGAGGGTCATGAACATCAACTCGCTGGCCAACGCCGTGAAGCCGGCGGTGCTCCCCGGGGAAGAGCTTCGCGTCCGGGTGATCCAGGAGGGTAAGGAGGCCGGGCAGGGTGTCGGGTTCCTCGACGACGGCACGATGATCGTGGTCGAAGGCGGGGCCCGGCACATCGACAAGGACCTCGACGTCGCGGTCACGCGAGTCCTCCAGACCGTGGCCGGTCGGATGATCTTCGCGCAGCCGCGTCTGGAATAGGAGCGTGGGCGGACCGGACTCCGCTGACGCGATCATCGTTGCGGCGGGGGCATCGAGCCGCATGAACGGCACGGACAAGCTCCTAGCACCGATCGATGGCAAGCCGCTGCTCGCCCACACGATCGAGGCGATCGAGCGTTCGGACTCGGTCGGGTCGGTCGTCGTCGTCACGACCGACGCACGCCGCGGCGCGCTGGTCGGCGGCGGTTGGGTCGATGGCTCGCGGACGACATTCGTCGATGGGGGCGAACGTCGCCAGGACTCGGTGCGGGCAGGGTTCGCCGCCCTGGAGCGACTGGCGCCTGACCGGGCGGGCGATCGCGTCGTGCTGGTCCACGACGGTGCGAGGCCGATCGTCGATCCGTCGCTCGTGGCTGACGTCATCGCGGCCACCGAACGGGTTGGAGCCGCGGTCCCGGTCGTGCCGGTCTCGGACACGATCAAGCGCGTGACCGGCGACCGGATCGAGGCCACCGTGGACCGCTCGGACCTGGTCGCGGCCCAGACGCCGCAGGGGGTCCGTCGTGGCCTGCTGCGCGAGGCCCTCGCCAGCCCGCTGGCCGCCGACGGGACATGGACGGACGAGGCCGCCCTCCTCGAGGCCTGTAACATCGCGGTCCATGTCGTGCGCGGCGACCCGGCCAACCTCAAGGTGACCGTCCCCGACGATCTGGACCGGGTCGCCAACCTGCTGGCCGGCGGCCGCGCGGCCCGGCGCACCGGCATCGGGCGGGACAGCCATCCGTTCGGACCGGGATCGCCGCTCCGACTCGGCGGGATCGAGATCCCGGGAGCGCCGGCCCTGCACGGCCATTCCGACGGCGACGTCGCCCTGCACGCACTGGCCGATGCGCTGCTCGGCGCGGCCGGGAGCGGCGACCTCGGCCGGCTATTCCCCGCGGGACCATCCACGCCCCGCGGGGCGGACAGTCGCGAGCTGCTCGCGGCCGTCGTTGCCCGCCTTGCCGGCGACGGTTGGCGGCCGGCGAGCGTCGACCTGACGATCGTGGCGGCCCGACCGCGCCTCGGCCCGCACCTCGACGCCATGCGTGCGGCGATCGCCGCCACCCTCGGCGCGTCGATCGAGGCGGTCAACGTGAAGGCATCGACCGGCAACCTGGATGGCGCCGAAGGGGCGGGGCGCGCGATCTCGGCGCTCGCCGTGGCGACGATCGAGGGCCGCGCGTGAGCCCGGTCCGACTCCACGACACGTTGACCGGCGAGACGCGACCCTTGGAGCCGCTCGCGGACGTCGTGGGCATCTACTCCTGCGGGCCGACCGTCTATGGGCCCGCCCACATCGGCAACTTCCGCTCGTTCCTGTTCGCCGACCTGCTCGTCCGCCACCTTCGCTGGCGCGGCTACACGGTCCGCTGGGTGATGAACATCACCGACATCGACGACAAGATCATCATGGGCGCGGTCGCGGCCGGCGTCTCGGCCAGCGACCTGGCGGACCGCTATCTCGAGCGCTTCATGGCCGATGCCGACACCCTGCGCATGAGTCGACCCGACGTTCTGCCGCGCGCCACCGAGCATATCGACCGGATCGTCAGGCTGATCGCCACGCTGCTCGATCGGGGCCACGCCTACCGGACGGACGAGGGCTCGATCTTCTTCCGGATCGCGTCCTGGCCGGCGTACGGGCGCCTCGCCCGGCTCGATCCCGAGCAGCTGCGCGTCGGCGAACGCGTCGAAGCCGACGAGTACGCAAAGGACGACGTCCGCGACTTCGCCCTATGGAAGGGCCCGAAGCCCGGGGAACCGTCCTGGTCGACCTCGATCGGTGACGGTCGGCCCGGCTGGCACATCGAGTGCTCTGCGATGAGCATGGCCCACCTGGGACCGTCGTTCGACATCCACACCGGCGGTGTCGACCTGATCTTCCCGCACCACGAGGACGAGATCGCCCAGAGCGAAGCGGCCACGGGTCAGCCCTTCGTCCGGACCTGGCTGCACTGTGCACACCTGCAATCCAGCGGCACGAAGATGGCCAAGTCGAAGGGCAACATCGCCCGCGTGGCCGAGCTGATCGAGGCGGGGGTCTCACCCCGGGCGCTGCGGTACGCGTTGATCGCGGTGCATTACCGGGCCGGGCTCAGTCACTCGGATGCGTCGTTGACCGCGGCCGGGGCCGCCGTAGAGCGTCTCGACGCGCTCGTGCTCGCCCTCGAGTCCTACCGGGAGGAGCGGTCGGACGATCCGACGCTGCCCGCTGCACTCGATCAGGCGCGAGCGGCCTTCGGCGAGGCGCTCGACGACGACCTGAATGTCTCGGCCGCCCTGGCCGCGTTGTTCGACGCGGTCCGCGACCTGAACCGGCGGATCGAGGCGCGATCGATCTCGACGGAGGACGCGGGTCTCGCCCTCGCGTGGCTTCGCGACCTGGACACGGTCCTGGGCGTGTTGCCCGATGCGGCCGACGAGCTCCCGACGGACCTGCGGGCCATACTCGAGGAGCGGGCGGAGGCCAGGGCGGCGCGAGACTGGGCGGCCTCGGATCGACTGCGCGACGAACTGGCCGCCCGTGGCGTGGCGGTCGAGGACACCCGCGACGGACAGCGCTGGCGGCGGATCGCCGAGACCGCACGTGGCTGACGGACCCTCGGACCATCGACGGAAGGGCGGCGGTCCCAGGCGGGATCGGCCGCCTCGCGACGGACCGCGGTCGGGACCTCGTTCGGGGCCGGGTCCGAAGCCTCGCGGACCGGGAGGCGGCGGCCAGGGTTTCGACCGCCCCCGATACGACCGCCCCGGACCTTCCGGACCACCGGGACCTCCCGGCCCTCGTCACGATCGACCTCGACGCGAGGGGCCGCCGTCCGGGGGACCGCGGCGGGACTGGGAACCGAGGCCGGATCAGCGACGCCCGTTCGAGCGACGGCCGCCCGGCTCGCCACCGTTTCGCCGGTCGAGCCAACCCTGGCAGGAGCGGCCGCGCGAAGACCGCCCGTGGCAGGATCGGCCGCGCGACGACCGCCCGTGGCAGGATCGGCCGCGGGACGACCGTCGCTGGCAGGATCGGCCGCGCGACGATCGGCCGTGGCGGGATCGCCCGCCCGGTTCCCGCCCGCCCGGCGACCGGCGATCCGGCCGCGGTTCCGCGCGCGGGCCCGCTCGCGAGTTCCGACCGCCGCCGTTGCCGCCGCCCGAGGAACTCGGACCGGATGAGGAGCTCGTCGCGGGACGGCGCCCGGTCGAGGAGGCGTTCGTCGCCCGCCGGCCGGCCATCCGCCTGCTCGTGGTGCCGCAACGACGGGCCGCCCTCGAGAAGCTCGTCCTGCACGCCACGAACCTGCGGATCCCGATCGTCGAGGTCGAGGGCGGGTCGCTCACGGCCCTCGCCGGCTTCGACGGCCACCAGGGGATCGCGCTCGTCGTGGAGCCCCGCCGGTTCGCGAGCCCCGATGACATCCTCGCTCGCGCCGCCGAGCGCGATGAGCCGCCGTTCATCCTCGTGCTCGACTCGCTCGAGGACCCGCACAACGTCGGGTCGCTGCTGCGCAGCGCCGAGGCAGCCGGCGTCCACGGCGTGCTCTTTCCGACGCATCGGCAGGCGCCGCTCAGCCCATCCGCGGTCAAGGCCTCGGCGGGGGCGGTCGAGCACCTCCTGCTCAGCCCTGTCGATGACCTGCCTGGCGCATTGAGCGATCTGCACACCCGCGGCGTCCGGATCGCGGGGTCAGACGGGGAGGCGCCGCTGACCGCTCGGCAGACCGACCTGCGCGGCCCGCTGGCGATCGTCGTCGGGAGCGAGGGTCAGGGCCTCGGCCCGGCGGTTCGCCGCAGATGCGATGTGTTCATGCGCATCCCGATGAAGGGCTCGGTGGGTTCGCTGAACGCCGCTGTCGCGGGCTCGATCCTCCTGTTCGAGGCCCTCGCCCAACGGGACGCCGCGGAGGCCGCAGGATTGCCCCCGGCCACCCCGGAGGAGCCGCAGCCGAAACGTCGCGCGCGACGAGGGAAGACGCTGGCGGGCGCTGAAGCGCCATCGGTCACTCCTATGCCGGAGCCGAGCGGCGACGACCTCCTCCCGCCCGATGCCGCGCCCAAACCGGCCGCTCGACGGCGGACCCGGAAGGCTGCCGTGGACGACGGCGAACCGAACCCGGAGGACGGCCCGCACGCTTGACCCATCGAGCGGCTCGGCCCTATCATCTCCCGGCGCCGAATGGGTCCATCCTGCGGTATGGCCCTGCCCGTCGCGCCGACGTAGCTCAATTGGTAGAGCAGCGGTTTTGTAAACCGCCGGTTCCGGGTTCGAGTCCCGTCGTCGGCTCCAGAGCACGTTCATCGGTGGCCGGATCCACCATGGGGCCGCAGTCCCGATCCGGTCCCGTCGTCGTCACTGGGTAGGTTGAGCAGGTGGTGAGCTCCGCTGACTGTAGATCAGCCGTCTTCGACTGTGGGGGTTCGATTCCCTCCCTGCCCACCATCACAATCGGAATAACCCGCGATCGGCCCGGGCCCACATAGCTCAGCTGGCAGAGCACTTCCTTGGTAAGGAAGAGGTCATCGGTTCAAGTCCGATTGTGGGCTCCACCGCCCGATCCCGACCCCTTGCGGCATCGTCCGCACACGACTTAAGGAGTGGACTGGTCACGTGGCCAAGAAGAAGTTCGAGCGCACCAAGCCGCACGTCAACGTGGGCACCATCGGCCATATCGACCACGGCAAGACATCGCTGACGGCCGCCATCACGAAGTACCTGGCCCTCAAGGGCGAGGCCCAGTACCGCGCGTTCGACACGATCGACAACGCGCCCGAGGAGAAGGCGCGCGGCATCACGATCGCGATCGCCCATGTCGAGTACGAGACCGACGCGCGCCACTACGCGCACATCGACTGCCCGGGGCATGCCGACTTCATCAAGAACATGATCACGGGCGCCGCTCAGATGGACGGCGCGATCCTGGTCGTTGCCGCTAATGATGGGCCGATGCCGCAGACGCGCGAACACATCCTGCTCGCACGCCAGGTCGAGGTCCCCTACGTCGTGGTGTTCCTCAACAAGGTCGACATGGTCGACGACGAGGAGCTGCTCGATCTCGTCGAGCTCGAAGTCCGTGAACTACTCAGCAAGTACGACTTCCCTGGCGACGACATCCCGGTCATCCGCGGCAGCGCCCTGAAGGCGCTCGAGGCGCCCGACGATCCGTCGAACGAGGCATACAAGCCGATCCAGGAGCTAATGGACGCCGTCGACAGCTACATCCCGACACCTGAGCGGGCGGTCGACAAGCCCTTCCTCATGGCGGTCGAGGATGTGTTCGGCATCAAGGGCCGTGGAACCGTGCCGACCGGGCGGATCGAGCGCGGCGTGGTCAAGATCGGCGACGAGGTCGAGCTGGTCGGCGTCAAGCCGACTCGAAAAGTGGTCGTGACGGGCGTCGAGATGTTCGGCAAGACCCTCGACCAGGGTCAGGCCGGCGACAACGTCGGGACGCTGTTGCGCGGCATCGAGCGCGAGGAGATCGAGCGCGGCCAGGTGCTCGCGAAGGCTGGCTCGGTCAAGCCCCATACCAAGTTCTCAGCCCAGGTCTACGTGCTGACCAAGGAAGAGGGCGGTCGCCACACGCCCTTCTACAACGGCTATCGACCCCAGTTCTACCTGCGCACGACCGATGTCACCGGCACGATCGGCCTGCCCGAGGGCGCCGAGATGGTGATGCCAGGCGACAACGTCGAGATGACTGTGGACCTCAGTCCGGTGCCGATCGCTCTCGAAACTGGGCAGCGGTTCGCGATCCGCGAGGGTGGCCGGACCGTGGGCGCAGGCGCCGTCGTCACCATCGCCGAGTAGGTACCCCATGGCCAGAGTCGAGGCGCGTCCCACGATCCAGCTCGCCTGTACCGAGTGCAAGCGGCGGACATACACGACGCGCAAGAACAAGAGGAACGATCCGAACCGGATCGAGTTGATGAAATACTGCCCGCACGAGCGTCGGCATACACTTCACCGCGAGGCGAAGTAGCGGCCGGCGCCCGCTCCCGCAGGGGTGTAGCTCAATTGGCAGAGCACCGGTCTCCAAAACCGGCGGTTGTAGGTTCGAGTCCTATCGCCCCTGCCAAAAAATCCTCCGGCCGATGGCTCGCAGGAGCGTCGCCTCGGCCGTCGGAGATATTCACGCGGTCACGCTGTGACGCAGTAGCACGACCGTGAGCAAGAAGGAAGAAGAACCAACGACGTGAAGCGAATTCGGCGCTATTTCGATGAGGTCTGGTCCGAGCTGAAGAAAGTCAGCTGGCCGACGCGTGAGCAGGTCCGTAATCTGACCGTGCTGGTCTTCGCGATCAGCGTGGTGATCGGGCTGTACATCACGGTGCTCGATCGCGGGTTGCTGTTCCTCCTCGGGCTCCTCCCGAAGCCGACGGTCGTGAGTTAGGGATCCGATGATGACCGACGTAACGACAACCGAGACCAAGGCGCCCGAGAAGCGCTGGTACATCATCCACACGTACTCGGGGTACGAGAACAAGGTCAAGACGAACCTCGAGCACCGCATCGAGTCGATGGGCATGGAGGACAAGATCTTCCAGGTCCTCGTCCCGATGGAGGACGAGATCGAGATCCGCCAGGGCCAGCGGCACACCGTGCAGCGCAAGGTCTACCCGGGCTACGTCCTGGTGGAGATGATCCTCGACCCCGACAGCTGGTTCGTCGTCCGCAACACGCCGGGCGTCACGAGCTTCGTCGGCGGCGCCAACATCCCCGGCGTCCGCAGTGAGCCGATCCCGCTCACCGAGACGGAAGTCAAGCAGATCCTCCGCCACATGGGCGTCGAGACACCCAAGTACCGCGTGGCCTTCACCAAGGGCCAGAGCGTCCGGGTCACCGACGGGCCGTTCGCCGAGTTCATCGGCACGGTCGAGGAGATCAACCCGGAACGCAACAAGGTCAAGGTCCTGGTCAGCATCTTCGGCCGCGAGACTCCGGTCGAGCTTGACTTCCTCCAAGTCGAGAAGCTCTAGGAAAGGAACCGGAACGAGCCCGTGGCCAAGAAGATCCGCACCGTCCTGACCCTGCAGCTGCCGGCCGGCAAGGCGACGCCCGCCCCGCCCGTCGGCACGGCCCTGGGCCCGCACGGCGTCAACATCATCGAGTTCACCAAGTCCTACAACGAGAAGACGGCCGACAAGTCCGGCCAGGTCATCCCGGCCCAGATCACGATCTTCGAGGATCGTTCCTTCTCGTTCATCCTCAAGACACCGCCGGCCGCCGACCTGCTCCGCAAGGCCGCGGGGGTCGAGAAGGGTTCCGGCACGACGGGTCGCGACAACGTCGGCCGGGTGACCCGCGATCAGCTCCGCGAGATTGCGACGATCAAGATGGCCGACCTCAACGCCAACGATCTCGAGGCAGCGGCCAAGCAGATCGAGGGGACCGCCCGTTCGATGGGCATCGAGGTCTCCGGCTAAGGTCGCATCGATCTCTGGTCGCGGCAGCCACCCCGGGCCGCGACCGACACAAGGGGAAGGTCGGAACGCCGACCGACAGGAGGTACGACTCATGGCTCATCGCGGCAAGAAATACCAGGATGCCGCCAAGCTCGTCGACCGCGAGCGCCTGTACACCCCGGCCGAGGCGGCCGAGCTCGCCAAGCAGACGACGACCGTCAACTTCGACGCGACGATCGAGGCCCACGTGCGCCTGGGCGTCGATCCGCGCCACGCCGATCAGATGGTGCGCGGGACCGTCGTGCTACCCCACGGAACCGGCAAGACCGTGCGCGTGGCGGTGTTCGCCCAGGGCGAGAAGGCGCAGGAGGCCCTCAAGGCCGGGGCCGACGAAGTCGGTGGCGAGGATCTGGTCAAGAAGATCGAGGCCGGCTGGCTCGAATTCGACATCGCCCTCGCGACGCCAGACTCGATGGGCCTGGTCGGCCGCCTGGGCAAGATCCTTGGCCGCCGCGGGCTCATGCCGAACCCGAAGGCGGGCACGATCACGTTCGACCTCGAACGAGCCATCAAGGAGGTCAAGGGCGGACGCGTCGAGTTCAAGGTCGACAAGGCGGCGATCGTCCATGTCCCCGTCGGGAAGAGCAGCTTCGAAGCTGATGCGCTCGCGGAGAACCTCACGGCGCTGGTCGATGCGGTCAACCGGGCGAAGCCATCCGGGGCGAAGGGCCAGTACCTGCGCACGCTGACGATCGCGAGCACGATGGGCCCGGGTATCCGGGTGGACGTGCCGGCCACCCTCGCGGCGGCAGCCGCCGCCTGACCGACTGCCGGCGGTTTTCCGGCACAATAGATGTCGTGGTCGCTGAGAAGCGTGCCACGTGAAATCGAGATAGACGGACCGCCGCAGACAGCCTGCGTCCCACGTGCGCGACCGCATTGCGCGGTCGTCGTGCCGGACTTGATCCGTCGGATCGGACTGGACGTGGCCCCGCCAGGGGCACGACCGGGGACGACGACGAGCACGCCGAGGCAGTCGATGCCTCCACCTCACCGGTGGGTGCATCCCTGCGAGCCGGGGTCGGCCCGTTCTGGGCCAGCCATGGGATCCGTCGCAGGGATGATCGGACAGCCGTCCGGTCGACCCGCCGCCGCACGCCGGTCCGCGTGCCGAAGGAATGGAGGTTCGATGCCGACCGAGGCCAAACGCGAGACGGTCGCCGAGCTTCGCGAGGAGCTCGCGAAGGCCCGGACGATGATCGTGTCCGAATACCGCGGCCTCTCGGTGAAGGAGATCGCCGAGATCCGGCGCGCCCTGAGCAAGCAGGACGTGACCTACCGGGTCGTCAAGAACCGGCTGATGCGCATCGCCGCCGAGGACTCGGTCGGTGCCGCGCTCAGCCCACTGCTCACCGGCCCGACTGCGATCGCGTTCGGGACCGACGAGGCGAGGACCGCCAAGGCCGTCCTCGATGCCACCCGTCCGTACAGCAAGATCGTGCGGATCACGGGCGGCATCCTGGGCGACA
>JBIOWA010000104.1:0-4140 GCA_044868045.1 Candidatus Limnocylindrales bacterium | reverse complement strand
ACCGCCGTCGGTCGGCCGGGCGTCGCCAGGGCCTCGCATTGCGTGCCGCCGACGCCGCCGCGCCACAACGGACCGAACCGGGACCCGAGCAGATCGTGATGGCCGCGGAGCAGCGCTCCGAGCTGCTTACGGCGCTCAACTCGTTGCGCGACGACGACCGCGAAGTGCTCGGGGCGCGATTCCTGCTCGACCTCAGCGAGGCCGAGACGGCCGAGGCGTTGGGTATCCCGCGCGGCACGGTCAAGTCGAGGACGTCGCGAGCGCTCGGCCGGCTGCGGGTCGTGATTGGCGCGGATGGCGGGATGGTCGAGCCATGACCGATCGACCGATGGCCGCCTTCGACGACGCCGCGCTCGAGGGCGCACTCCGCTCGCTCGCGACGGCGATCGACTGGCCGACGGCCGCGCTAGCGGCGCCGTCCGGCGTTGCGGCCGGACCCGACATCGCGACGCGGGTGCGCGTTCGTCTGGCCGAGCCTGGCCGACGAGGGCCCCGGCCCTGGTGGCGTGCGTCGTGGCGACCGCTCCGTCGCTCGGTCGTGTTGGCCCTCGCCGCACTCCTTGCCCTGGCCGTGGTCGCGGGCGCGATCGGGCTCGGGCTGCCCGGGTTGCGGCTGATCCTCGGGGGCCCGACGCCAACGCCGACGCCGACAGCGACGGCGTCGCTCGGCGCAAGCGCGACCCCGACGCCGACCCCCACCTTGCCAGCGGTGCCCGGTGGAGGGCTGGGTCTCGGCATGCAGGTCCGCCTCGACGAGGTCGAGGGCCTCACCGGCATCCCGGTCCGGCTGCCGACGGATCCCCGGTTCGGAGAGCCAGATTCGGTCTGGATCGACGCGTCCAGGGGCAACCAGATCGCGTACGTATGGGCGGCAGGCGGGGACCTGCCCGAGACGCGTGTACGGGGCGTCGCCTTCCTCCTGATGCGCTTCGACGGCACCACGGATCCGGGTTTCTACGAGAAGGTGATCGGGAGCGGGACGCACCTCGAGCGCCTGGACGTCAATGGCCAGGAGGGCTTCTGGATCACCGGCGACCCCCACTTCTTCTACTACGTACGCGATGGGCAGCAGTTCTTCGACGAGGACCGGCGCTGGGTCGGCGATGCGCTGATCTGGTCCGACGGCACGACCACGTTCCGTATCGAGAGCGCCCTCGGCAAGGACGCGACGATCGCGATCGCCGAATCCATCGAATAGCCCTGCAGACCCGGAACCACGGGCGGTTCCCCGGTGTAGGAGTGGCACGCGGGGACGAAAGCGACCCGCGATCGGGAGGACGACCTGATGCCAACTCGCTCCACCGCTCGCTGGCTCGTCGCCGTTTCGGCGATCGGCGTCCTGGCGGGGTGCACGGCAGCCGGTCCCGGCGCGACGGCCGCTCCGTCCGAGGCTGTGCCGACAGCTGCGCCTTCCCTCGCGTCGTCGCCAGCTCCAACCGCCTCACCGGCATCCACCGCGCGGGCAGGCGACACCTGGCTGCTCGTCGGACGCAAGGGCGAGATGGACCTCACGGTGCTCCTCGACCGCACGCTCGAGGAGCAGATCCAGGTGCCGATCGGCGTTCCGGGCGAGCAATGGGGAGACGTCTACACGGCGACGCCGGGGGCGAATTCGACGTTCGTGCAGAACGTCGTCATCCAGCCCGGTTATGGCGGCGAAGGCCAGACGATCGATGGGCGCTGGGTCCTTCCGACAATCGGCCTCGAACCCGTTCCGGTCGGCGTGTCGTCGGACGGCTCCACGATCGTGTTGGTCGAAGCCGACGTCGCCCATGGAGCCGCGGGCGTCGATCGGACGAGGAGCCGCTTCGCCGTGCTCGACGCCTACCTCGTGAGCCGTCATGCGCCGCGCATCATCGAGCTCGATGGCGCCTTCGACTTCGACGCTTTGTCGCCCGATGGCTCGCTCCTCTACGTCGCGGAGCAGATTCCCGGTTCGCTCGAAGGCCGCTACCAGGTTCGGGTCGCCGAGACCGCGACCGGTCGGCTTCGACCCGAAGTCATCGTCGACAAGCGGAACGTCGACGAGCAGATGGCCGGCTACCCGATCGACCAGGAGCGTCGCGGCGACGGGATGGTGCTGACGCTGTACCGCGGCATCGAGCACCCGTTCGTGCACGCGCTGTCGAGCGTCGATGCATGGGCCGTCTGCATCGACCTGCCAAACCGCGGCTTCGATGACGTCGACGCTGCGACCGACTGGGGCATCGTTTCGGTCGGCTCGGCCGATCTCGCGATCAATGCCACGCTCGGCGTCGCGGTCGATATCGATCCGGGCGAATTGACGGTGCGCCGCGCGGTCGACTTCGAGCCGTCTGCCGCCTCGCCGTTCCGGCTCGCCAAATTCGGTCATGGCGACCTTGGGCCGGCGGGTCGGCGCGTTGTCGCCGCGCCGGATGGAGCCGCCGTCTTTGCCGCGGGCGCCGGCGGGATCGTCCGCCTCGAGGCCAGGGGCCTCGCGGTCGATGGGCACTACATGACCGGCACCGGGATCGATGCGCTTGCGCTGACGCCGGATGGGGCGACGCTGTTCGCCCTGACCCGGAGCGACGGGCGGATCGCCCGCCTCGACGCCTCGACAGGCGAGGTCGAAAGCTGGGTCGGCGCCGGTGGTTTCGACCGCCTGCTCGGTGCCCTGCCCTGGTAGACGGTTCTCAGCCGGTTCTCAGGCCTCGACGACAATCTCCGCGGTGACGGCGCGAGACCGCGCCGCCTGCCGGAGGCTCCCTCGTGACTCGTTCCCATTTCATCGCCCTCGCCCTCGTCGCCATCGCGGCCATCGCCGCCGGGGGGTTCATCGCTTACGACCAGGTCCTGCGCGGCGATTCCGTCGCGGCCCTGACCCTTCCCGCGTCGACCCCGACCGCCGCCGCCAGCAGCGAGCCGGCGACCGCCGCGCCCGCTGCCTCCGGTGAGCCTGGCACCTCGTCCGGTGTGACGGGTACGTGGAACGTGACGACCGATAGCGAGGCCGGCTACCGCGTCCGCGAGCGACTGGCCAACCTGCCCGCCGAGTCCGATGCGATCGGGCGGACATCCGACGTGAGCGGCTCGATCACGGTCGAGGCCAACGGCGACGGCGCGCGACTGACCGGCGGCACGCTGACCGTCGACACGACGACGATCACGTCCGATGAGGACCGCCGCGACAACCGGTTGCGCAGCGAGGGTCTCCAGACCGACCAGTTCCCGACGGCGACGTTCACGGTGACCGAACCCGTCGACGTGCCGGCCGCGGCCCTCGCCGGAACGGCCGCCGACGTGACGCTCACCGGCGACCTGACCCTCCACGGCGTCACGAAGTCGGTCGAGATCCCGGCTCAGGCACAACTGCTCGGCAACACGATGCAAGTGGCGGGCTCGCTGACCTTCCCGCTGTCCGACTTCGAGATCTCTCCGCCCAACGTCGGCGGCTTCATCCTCTCGATCGCAGACGAAGGCACGCTCGAGTTCCTGGTCTCGTTCTCGAAGGGCTGACGTGGCTGTCGGCCGGCTCGACCGGCCGACGCATATCCGCTACTTGGTGTAGACGCCCTGGGGATCCAGTTCCTGGCGGACGAGCCTGAGCTCTTCGGCCGTCGGCGGCGGCGTTGCCGCGACGTCGTCGGCGACGTTGATGGCCCAGCCGATGGTCTCCCGAACACCGTCGAGCGCTGCACCTGGATGGATCGACGCGAGGCGCATCTCGCCGCTCTCGTCGAACGTGTAGGTCCCGAGGTCGGTGACGACGATCGTCGGGCCGCGTCCCAGCCATCCGCCCTCGCGCCGAATGCGCTCCGCCTCAGCGGCCCCGCCCAGGTTGCCGGGCGACGTCCGGAAGTCGATGGTCTCGACGAAGGACCGCTTCGACTGCCGCATGATCACGAACACCTGGCGCGCATTGATCGCGATCTCGCAGGCGCCACCGGAGCCCGGGAGCCGCGTCGTGGGATGGCCGTAGGGCCCGATGACCGTCGTGTTGATGTTGCCGAACCGGTCGATCTGCGCGGCGCCGAGGAACCCGACGTCGATCAGACCGCCCTGGAGGTAGTAGCCGAAGAGCTCGAGCATGCTGACGACCGCGGTCGAGCCGGTGACGATCGTGGGATCGCCGATGCTCAGGGGCAGTCGCTGTGGCCGTGCCCCGAAGACGCCGGCCTC
>JBIOWA010000103.1:0-6082 GCA_044868045.1 Candidatus Limnocylindrales bacterium | reverse complement strand
GCGCGTCGGGGTCGATCCCTTCGTCCAGTCCTCGTCGCACATGGGATCTGACGCCACCTTCCGAGGACATGCCGATCGCGATCCCGAGCTTCACCAAGCGCTGTTCATGAGTCGACAGCGGACCGGCTTCACGGCAAGCAATCGCGAGCCGGTCGTACGCCTCCATCGTCTCTGCATGCGCCGCCCGCAAAACGCGGTAAATGTCGGGCAGGTAGCCGCCGGGCGTGGCCATGTCTTCGCGGTCCATCCGCATCTCCATCGCTGCACCGGCTCATGCCTTGCGAACGGGGATGCAGGTCCTCGCCGGAGGCCTGGCCGGAGAGTGAATCGTAAGTCGCGCGGGTCTGCTCGGCCCGTTCATCCGCGGGGCGTCGCACCACGGGTGATCAGCGCCGTCAACCGTGATCCGCCAGCTGGCAGGAGTACACGATCTACACAGCCGATCTCGTCCCTGATCGCCGCCGCTGTCGCCGCTGCGATCGACCTTGCCCGCCCTGGCTCGGCTGGTCCGCCGATGGCGCATTGAAATGGGCTGGCATCCACCGGCAGCGCCCTGGCCGACGTCTGCGGCCCACCTCGTGACCGTCCAGGAGGAGCTGGCCCGCGCGGAGCCAGAGCCGTGGCGCTTCCTCGCGGCGGTGGACCGGGTCGCCGCTGCGTTCGTGTGCTTTGCGCGCGGCCGCAGGGGCCCCGGCCACACCGGCGATCCGGGCTGGGCGGCGGCGTGCCTCGTAGGGCCGTCGCGTGAACCCGTGGTACGCGTCGTCCGGGGATCGGCCGGCGCGCCGTACGCACCGGGCCTCCTGGCGCTGCGGGAGGGGCCCCTCCTCGAGGCGGCGCTCCGCGGCCTCCCGGACGTACCCGACATGCTCGTCCTCAACGCCACGGGCCGCGATCACCCGCGTCGCGCCGGCTTGGCCCTGCAGTTGGGAGCGCGGCTAGGCGTGCCGAGCATGGGGGTTACCAACCGGCCGCTGGTGGCCGTCGGCGCGCCTCCCGGTGCCGGACAGGGCGATGCGAGCCCGCTCCGCATCGATGACGACGTCGTTGCCTACTGGGTCAGGACCCGCCCCGGCACGCGGCCGCTCGTGGCCCACGCCGCCTGGCGGACCGAGCCGAACCTCGCGGTCGCGCTTCTGCTCAAACTCACGCCGCGCTGGCGCACGCCGCTCCCGCTGCGCCTCGCCCGCCAGGCAGCCCGTCTGGCGCGGGCGGCGGATGGCGACCGCCCGGACGAGTCCGACGGCGGTGGGCGCTGAGATCTACGACACCGCTGCCGCTACCTGGCTCAGCGCCTGACGGGCGACCACCACGTTATCGACGCCGGCGGCCAGCGTCACCTCACCACCGGCGTACCCGGTCGGCAGGTAGAACTCGACGTTGACGCCGGCCTTGGTCAGCCGATCGCTGGCCTCGGCCAGGGAGCCGGGCCGGTCGGGGAGCTGGAAACTCACCAGCTCGTACTCGTGGACCGTCATGCCGGTTGTGGCGAGTGCCTCGCGGGCGGCGTCGGCGTCGCTGGCGATCAGCCCGATGGCCCCGTGGTCGCCCCACGCCAGGCTGCACGAGGCGGTGAGGTTCACGTTGCGCTCGGCGATTGCCCGGCTGACCCGTGCGATCTCGCCGGGTCGGTTCGCACACTCGATCAGGAATCCGATCATCGCGCCACCTCCTCTTGGTGCCGGCTCGGCCGCAGCTGAGGTGGGACCTTGCCACGCTGGAGGTGGCCGAGTCTCGCGCACGCGGCGTCCGGCTGTCATTGCCCCGACACCCGGCGTGGCTCGGGTCGGCACCTCCAGTCTGCTCCGCCCGTCAACCACATGGTCACGAACCCATTCTTATGGTGGGGCTCACTCGTTGCCAGCCAAAGCGCTCGCGATCTGCTGCCACACAGCCCGACCATCGCCTTGCGTCAGCCGATCGAGCGTGGTTCTCAGAACCGGACCGACGTTCCGATCGAGGGCTGCACGAACGCCTCAGGCATCGACCGGGCGAGGGCATGGACGGCCCGCCAGCCGGTGCAATGAGCCGGCAAGACGATGCCGACGTTCATCTCGGCGAGCGCCGCGACGGTCGCGCCGATGATCGGCTCGAACAGGCCACCAGTGAGGTGCAGGCCGCCGACAAAGCCGGCGATCCGGTGCTCCCCGGTCAGCCGCTGGGCATTGCGAACGACGTTCACGGCCCCCGCGTGCGAGCACCCCGACACGACGACGAGTCCCTTCCCCCGGACGTTGACGACGACGTTCTGGTCGTCCCAGATCATCGGGTCGGGCTCCCAGCCGCTGTCGCCCCGCGCGTAGTGGATTGGGAAGCCCCGCTCGAAGGGGGTCGAACGTTCGACCTGCCCCGAGACGAGGACGCTCCCGTCGAGCCGCAGGGTCGGCCCCGTCTCCTCGATGACCGTCAGGCCCTCGCGCTCGAGGTCGGCGCGGCTCGGCGGCGGGAGGCGCAGTTCGGCACCGGTCGGGAAGAGGATCTTGCGATCGCGCCAAGCGCCAGGATGGATGATCAGCGGCAGACGGCGACGACCACGTCGTCGCGTCAGGCCCTCGAGCCCGCCCTGGTGGTCGGTGTGGCCGTGGGAGATCACGATCGCCCGAAGGTCGGCCGCGCGGACGTCGAGGACGTCGAAGTTCCGACCCAGGGCATTCGGCGTGAGCCCGGCGTCGTAGAGGAACGTACGGCGATCCCCATCGACCGTGACGGTCACGAGCGCCGCGAAGCCGTGCTCGGCGAGGAGTTGGTTTCGATCGCCGAAGTCCGACGCTCGATAGCGCCCGACGCCGGGTGTGTCGGCCATCAGCACATCGACGACGTTGTCGACAACGATCGTCACCTCGACGGCGTCGACGGCCTTGAGGGCGACTGTCCCGGTTTCAGCCATCGGTTTCCGCTTCCCTTCGAGCCGGTTGCCGACCTCGCCGCGTGGCCCAAACTTGCCCGAGGATTGCATGTCGTAGGCGACCGGGGAGGGCTGCAGATTTAGTGCCACTTGGGGGCGCCAGGCCCATCCTTACAGTGCCAGTCTGCCTCGGACGTGGAGAAATGGGCGCTTCAGCACCACCCGCGTTCCGGACGGACACAATGAGTGAATCGTGCACTCGGGCCACCGTTTGACGGGACTGGCGGCCAGCTGGTACGGGGCCATGCGCCCGTGCACTAGCCGGCTGCGAACGCTGCGCTTAGGTTGTGGCGCGCCGACCGAGGCACGCCGCGTCCGATCCGACGCCGCTACCGGCCGAACCACGATCTAAGACGGTCGACCTCGAATGCCCGCTTCGCAGCCAGATGCTCCGGCCCGGGCTCACTCAGATGGACGTCGGGCGGATCCGCGAGGAAGCGGCCGGCGACCATCGCCGCCGTCCCGGCGCCGAGCTCAAAGAAGCAGGCGCCCTCGCCGGTGAAGGTGGCGGCAGCCGTCCGGCCGGCGAACCCTTCCGCGATCCGCTCGGCCACGACCGTGCCCTGCGCCTGGGCAAAGACGCCGGCTTTTGGCAGTATCTGTCCATTGGCCAGCGGGATGGTCGTGACGTCGCCGATCGCGTAGACGCCCGGGACGTCGGTCTCGAGGGTCAGCCGATCGACTGGGATCCAACCCCCGCCACCGGTCAAGCCGGACTCCGTGACGACCGCCGGCGGGCGGTGCGGGGGTACTCCGAGGAGCAGGTTGAAGGTCAGGCGGTCCTCGCCGAACCGGACGACCCCGTCGAGCACAGCCGTCGCCTGGCGCGCCGCCAGGAACTCGACGCCGGCGTCGGCGAGCCGCGACTCGACGGTGGCACAGCCGACTGAACCGAGGATCGGCAGTGACAGGGGCAGCGGGCTGAAGACCGTCACCGAGGCCCCGCTACGCCGCTCCGCAAACCGAGACGCGAGGAGCATGGCCAGCTCGAAGGGGCCCGGCGGACAGGGGTACGGGACACCGAAGATGCCGATCACGACCCGCCCGGCGGTAAGTCGCTCGACGGCTTCGCGCCCGCGGGCCGTCGCGTCCGGATCGTAGGCGTCGATCGCGAACTCCTGGAACCCGGGCACGCGCCCGGCGTCGCCCTCCGCGCCCAGGGCGACGACCAGCGCGTCGGCCTCGAATCGCCGGCCGTCTACGTCGGCCGCCAGATCGGCCGGATGGATCGCCTCAATCGATCCCTGGACGACGGTGATGCCACGGTGCTCGAGGTCGACGAGCCGGCGAGTGCCCTCCGCGAGGCTCGACTCACCAGAGAGTACCCAGTTCTTCCGGAGGCCCATGACGAACGATGGCCGGCGGTCGACAAGGACGATCTGATCCGCTGGATCGAGCAGAGCCCGCAGGGCCACCGCCGTGGCGATTCCGCCGAACCCTCCACCCAGGATGAGGACGCGCTTCATCGGTTGGCCTCCCGGTCGAGTCGTTCTCAGCGGTCGCCCAGTAATCGACGGTCCCGTCTCACCAAGCCTCGATCAGTTTGACAAATCAGGGTCCGATGGTCGTCCGGCTAGCGATCCGGTCGAATAGGCTCGGAACCCACCAACGCAGGAAGTAGAGGCGGCATCCGACACAGTATCCGGTGACCGCGAGTAGCGTTTGCAGCGCGGCGACACCGATGACCGCGACCCAGCCGAGGGTCGTGAAGCCCGCTGCGAAGAGGGCGACCCCGAGGAGCAGGCCGAGCGCGCCCAGCGCCTGAGCGAATCGCGGTGCGTACTCAGATTCGGGCTCGGCTGGACCCAGGGCGAGGGCCCGCCTGACCAAGGGCCACGGTCGCCCGAGGACCGAGTAGCGCGTGCCGAACAGGGCGCTGGCACCCAGCGCGGCCGCGATAACCGCAACGAGGATCTGGATGCCCATTACGAGCGCAAGTCCCAGGATGACGGCGGAGAGAGCGGCCCCACACCGGTGGCCGCGCGGGTCGATGAGGCGAACGGGGGAAACGGGACGAACAGACACGGAGATATCCCTTCGGTACGCGGACGACGCGACCGGGTCCGGGGAGTGTTTGGTGTGTGGCCGGCGAAGCGCTGGGATCGGAACCCGCTCGCGTTGGGGGAGACGGCGAGTTCGGCCGGTTTCCGAGCTAGCGATCACCCGCCGCGGCGGGGGCGCGCCTGCGTCCGGCCAGGACTCGCTGGCGACAGGTGCAGGGACAAGTCGCCGCTCGGCGCATACGGTACTCGGTCACAGTACCGAGATAATAGGCGGATGACATGAGGCCGTCGAACGCCGTCCTGCACGAGACGCGTAGCGCTCCCTCCGGACTCAGCCGACCGGGAATGAGGCCAGGGCTGTGGTCGTCCTCCTGACCAGGACCCCCGACCAACCGTATCTTCCTCGTCGGAGACGCGACCAGCCGTAGTTAGTGCCTCGCACATATGTGTGGTGCTTTCACCGAGCGCCGGCCCCCGGTCAGAGGGTTCGGCGGATGCAATTGGCGATCGCCAGCCCGATAATCGGATCGCGTTCGGTGCCGCGATCCCGGATACGTCGTGAACTGCCAGGCGATCGAGTTCCTCCACTCGCCACTCAGCGGCGCGGCTGTCGTGGTTGGCGCAGTCCTTGCCTGTGCGGGCCTGCTAGTTTGGACGCGCCGGCCGGGCGACGCAGGCCGCAGCGCAGTCGTGCTGTCGGCCACCGCCCTCGGCGTATGCGTCGCGGGTCTCAACCTGGTCCTCGGGGCATCTGGTGTCTGGCAGGCCTGTAGCTACCGCTTGTCGCTCATCGTTCTTGCGGCCATGTACTTGCTCGTGCCGATCGTGTTATCGGCGCTGCTACTGATCGGCTACCGCTGGCTCGCCAGGCACACGCGGTACCCGGCGCTCGTCTATGGCGCGCTCCTGCTCGTCCTGGTCGCTCCCTTGATCGTGATTGCCGACAGCCTGGCGCTCGAGAGCGGGTACCTCGCCTTTGGGGCGGGCTACACGGTCTGGATGGACGCGCTCGTCGGTGTGGCGCTTCTCGCGCTGCCCGTTGTCCTCTACGAGGCATTGCGACGACAGCAAGAGGGGAATCTCCGATCACCCCATGGCGGGCGCGGCATAAGGCCACGATGAGGAGCCTGAACGCGTCGCGGATGCCGTCCGGGTCGAAGATTGCCGGGCGGAT
>JBIOWA010000102.1:0-3295 GCA_044868045.1 Candidatus Limnocylindrales bacterium | reverse complement strand
AGGCCGGGACGCTCGATGCCGACGGCGATCAGTCGCGCGTAGTAGAGCAGCGGGCTGAGCGTGCCGATCAGGACGAGGATCTCGAGCGGTCCATCGAGCACGCGATCGACGAGCGCGCCGCGGGCGCTGGCGGCGGCCAGGCCCGGCAGGCCGATGCTGCCGAGGATCACCAGGCCGAGGACGACCGCCAGCAGCGGCGAGCGGACGAGCCAGCCACGAAGGTCGTCGACGCGTCCTGTCCCGAACGTCGCGCGGGTCGCCGCGGCCCACGCGGCGAACGCGCTACGGACGACGACGAAGGTCAGGATCCAGATTCGGGCCGGCGCCCACGCCGCCGGATCCAGCGCAGCGATCGCCAGCATCACGACGCCGGCGTCCCCCACGATCGCGTAGCCGACGATGTGTTCGATGTCGTCCTGGATCCAGGCCGCGAACGAGGCGAGCACGATCGAGGCGATCGCCACGGCCAGCACGACGGTCCGGACCGATCCGAGGTCGAGCAACAACGGCGCGACCGACGCGTCGGCCCAGGCCAGGGCCACGATCGCCAGCGCGGCGGGCCCGAGGGCCGTCACCAGCGGCAGCGTCGTCTCCGGCACGGCATCGGTCAGGCGAGCCGCCCAGGTGTGGGCCGGGATCGCCCCGAAGCGGATGGCCACGGCGAGCGCGAAGGCCAGGTAGGCGAGCCCGAAGACGATCGGTTGTGCCGCGAGCTGGCTGAGGTCACGGCCGATCCAGGCCGTCGCCGCGATCGCCATCGTTCCGGCCACCGCGGTCGCCCGGAGCACCCGCGTACCCACCGTCGCGCCCGGCCGGCCGCCGACCGGGGCAAGCGCGACCAGTGCCCCGAACGCCCCGCCGGCGGTCGCGGCGAGCACCGCGACGCGGGCGTCCGGCATCGACAACGCAAGCGCCGAGGCGGCCAGGATCCCGAGCGATGCCGCGGGCGCATCGCGACGGCCGATCGTCGCCTCCCCGACCAGCGCAAGAAGCAGCGCCACCACCGATCCGAGGACGAGGAACAGGCGCAGGTAGTCGGTGGTCGCGAAACCACCGGTGCCGATCACGATCGACTCGTTCGGTCGGATGAAAAGGGCAGTGACGACGGCCGCCGCGAGTCCCACCAGTCCGATCATGCTCGCGAGTCCTTCACGCGACCGGAGGAGCAACGACGCGATCGCCCCGACCCCGGTCACCAGGAGGTAGGGGAGCAGGCTCATCGCCGCGACCGCCGACTAACGCGCGTCGATGAGATGCGCGTCGGCTTCGCGATGGCGGCGCGCGCGGTCCAGGCTGAAGACAAAGCCGCCTGATCCATCCGCCCGTGCGCCGGCGGCGAGCGCCGCCAGCGTCCCGGCGAGGACCACGAGGGTTGCGGCCGTGATGAGCTGCTCGAAGTCACCCGGTGTGCCGCCGAGCGCGGTGCGAACGAGGATTCCTGCGTCGACGAGCAGCAGGCAACCGAGCCCGACGCGGACGACGTCGCGTCCCGTCATGGTCGCGGTCAGGCCCAAGGCGGCCACCGCGAATCCGGCGGCGCTTGCCAGCGCGGGACCGATGGCCGGGGCCCCGAGACCGTGCGCCGCGTAGCCCACGACGAGCGCGGCCATCCCGACCAGCACTTCGGCCGGCCAGCCGATCCGCGTCCCCTCGGTCGTCGCACCCGTCACGCCCGCGCGCGGCCGCTCGCGCGTGACGATCCACAGCAGGTCGGCCGCCAGGATCGCGCCGACGAACCGCGTCGCGAGGCCGAGTGGTGCCGGAACGGGCTCGGCCACGACCGGTGAGCCGATGAGGACCACCGCCAGCCCGAGGATCGTGGCCCGGGGATCGCGAGCCGAGATCGCGACGACGGCTCCGGCCACCACTGCCAGCGCGGTCAGCGCGAGGATCGGATTCACCGCCGAACCCCGGTCGAGGTCATGGCGCAGCCGGTGCCAGGTCCGGGTAGGTCGGCGTCTGGAGGATACCGAAGGTGTCGAGGGGCCAGTAGCGCAGCCACGCTCGACCGATCACCCGAGCCACCGGCACGGGCCCGAACGTCCTGGAATCGGCGGAATTCTCGCGGTGGTCGCCCATCAGGAAGAGCTCGTCCTTGGGGACGGTCCAGGTCGACTCCTCGAGCGGGGAGGTCGTCGGTTGCGGCGGGCCGCCCACCTCGTCCGAATACAGGTAAGGCTCGTCGAGCTCCACCCCGTTCACGTAGACGAACCCGTCATCGCGGATCTCGACCCTGTCGCCTGGCTCACCGATCACCCGCTTGATGAACGGGGTGTTGCTGTCACCCCAGTCCGCCGGCGGATCGAACACCACGATGTCGCCCCGATTGTACGCATCGAATCGCGGCGTCAGCTTGTCCACGAGCACGTACTGCTCGGGCTCCAGGGTCCGCTCCATCGAGATTTGCTGGACCTTGTACGGCTGGGCGATGAAGTTCTGGATGACGACGAAGATCAGTAACGTCAAGACGAGCGTCTCGACGATCTCGAAGAGACACCCGAGCGCCGGTCGTTGACTCACAAGTCCGGCAGTATAGGGGCGGCAGCCGAACGGGGCGGGGGGTTGCATATCCACCCCTGCCGAGCGAGTTTGACCCGCCGAAGAGCGCCTTGTTACACTCGCCGCCGGCCTGAAGGCTCCCTCCCAGCGGCACATGCCGACGGGACCTCGCGGCATCTCCCCGGAACCGTCGACGGCGGCGCTTGCTCACGCGCCACGACACGGCACCGTCCAGATTTCCCATGGAGGACCGGATCACCCTGATGGATGCGAGTGCGCTCCAGCTGATCATCCCTGTCGCGGGTATCGCGGCGGTGCTGTTCGCCCTGTACCTGGCGCGGGACGTGCTGTCGCGCGACACCGGCACGCCGGAAATGCAGGCGGTCGCCGGCACGATCCGCGAAGGGGCGGACGCGTTCGTGAAGCGGCAGTACACGACGATCGCGGCACTCGCGCTCGTCGGCGCCGTGATCATCGGCCTCGTCATCGCGATCGTCGAGACGCGCGACGTCGCCGACGTGCCCGAGCTGGCCGGGGCGCCGATCGGGTTCATGACCGCGATCGCCTTCCTTGTCGGCGCCATCTGTTCGATGGCGTCCGGGATCATCGGCATGTTCATCAGCGTCCGCTCGAACGTCAGGACGGCCTCGGCGGCACGCCGCTCGCTCGTCGAGGCGGTCCAGGTCGCGATGCGCGGTGGGGCGGTCTCCGGGTTCCTCGTGGTCGCGCTCTCCCTCCTCGGCGTGTGGGGCATCTTCACCGTCTACCAGGCAGTCATCGGCGGGGTAACGGTCGA
>JBIOWA010000101.1:0-13689 GCA_044868045.1 Candidatus Limnocylindrales bacterium | reverse complement strand
CCCGCCTATTACCGAGCGGATCCTTGCCCGGGTAGGTCCACCGAAGAGGCTGTGGATCACGTTGTGGGCCCTGGTCCCACTGATATCGCCGTTCGTCTATGTCATCGCGATCCGGGCGTCTGGCCTGGTGTTCGGCGAACGGGACATCATCAACCTTGTCGCGACGCAGGGGGCACTCGCCTACGCATGCTTCGTGTTGCTGTGGGGCAGCGGCGCCCTCGCAAGGCAGGCGGAGGCGCTCCGCGAGGAACTCCGAAGATTCGTGCCGGGGGAAACGCCGCTCGACATCTTTCGCGCTATCGGGCTCAAAGCGGGCCCGATCGTTCTGACGGCCGGAGTCGTGGCGATCTCGGTGACGTACTCCTGGACGAAATATGGACCCCTTCCGGCGCTCGCCGGCCTGCCGCTGCTGATCGTGTACATGCTGCCGATCATGACCTTCGTCTGGGTGTACCTGACCGTCCTCGTCGAGATCGATCGCCTCGGTCGAGGCGAGATCGTGCTCGATCTATTCCCGCAGGATCGGACGCTCGGACTGCAGCAGGTGGGCGCGGTGGCCTCGTCCGGACTCGGGCTACTGCTCCTCGCTGCGGCACCGGTGTTGCTCGCCGGTAGCGATGAGCCGGTAACCCTCGGGATCAGCCTGACGATCGTCGTGCTCGCCGTGGGGGTCTTCGTTCTCTCGATGTGGCGCCTGCATCGCCAGATGGCGGCCGCGAAGGCGCGCTACGTCGCGATGGCTCGTCGCTTATACGCTGACGCCTACGCCCCGATCCGCGACGACCCGAGCATCGACGCACTCGCGAAGCAGGCGAATGTGCTAAGCGCCGCCCAATCTCTTGACGCCCGAGCCAGTGATCTCCTCGCCTGGCCGATCGATGAGGGGACCATGAAATTCATGGCGGTGGTGGTGACCGGTGTCGTGACGAGCCTTGTGGTTCGCGGTTTGTTCGCCGCGCTAGGGTTCTGAAAGGACCTCACGTCCGCTCAACATGCGAGCCAACTCGAACCGCTGTGACAATGTGAGACGCCACGGCCAGCGCCACGGTCTTACTGCAACCACACGGAGCGGCCCAGCTCGCAGGTGTTCGGCGGGATCGGGCATGCCTGTGTGAAACAGCGGGATGCCCGGTTTGAGATCCCAGATGAGTGCCCGTCCACCTGGACGAAGCACGCGCTCGATCTCCCGCAGGCCAGCCGGCGGGTCGGACCAGTGGTGCATGGAGAACGTGCTCACGACGATGTCGAATGAAGCGTCGTCGAATGGCAACGCGGCGACATCTCCGACGACGAATGTTGGCGATCGATCGGTTCCGGAATGCTCGTCCGCATTGGCCCTGGCCCGCTCGATCATCTGTGGATCGAGGTCTAGACCGATCACGTCCAGGTCATGGTCGCGAGCCATGCGGACCGTCAGATGCCCCGGTCCACAGCCGACCTCGAGAACTCTGGCGGACGGTCCAGCGACCGCCGCGACGTCGACGGCGACCGAACGATAGAGCGAACCGAACAGCATGCCGGTGTGCCGGTCATAGGCGCCAGCGTCGGAAATCAGGATGCCCCCTGGCACGTGTGTACCGGCCCTGTGTCCGCGAACTCGTCGCGCGACGGCTACGACGATGCCGATGACGAGGGCGACGAGCATCACGGGGCCGCGGCGCAAACCGATCACGAGTCGACCTCTGCCAGACCCCCGGCGCGCTGGTCACTGCGTCGTCGGGTTACCAAGGTTCTTCGCAGCTCCTCCTGTTTCCGCCTCCCGTACGGGGTCAGTCCCTGTGGTTTGTACACGTTCAGGACCTGGATCACCACCAGCACTACCAGGCCTCCGATCGAATGAAGCAGCGTGGGTGGCGCGCCGAGGACCTGGTCGTCAGGCGCTGCCGGGCTCGAGGCCAGCGCGGCCATGCTCGACACGAGTCCTGCTTCGGACAGCAGGACGAGTGTGGCGAGGACAGTCAGGACGAACGAGATCAGAACCCACCAATGCCTGAACAGGCCCCACTTCGTTCCGAGTGTGATCACGAGGCCGGTAGCCACCGAGGCCAGGGCGAGCGGGACGATGACCGATGAGACGACCATCCCCAGGGCGATCCAGGAGGCTCGGACGAGCCCGGGATCCCCGCTCGTGGCGACGGTCAGATCGAGGGCCAGGTAGGCGACGACCGCGCCGAGCCAGCCGACCGAACAGGTGAGGTGGATCGCGAGGACGAGCTTTCGGAGAGGAGGCGATAGTGTCATCGGCGTTCGCTCGAGGTCTCGTCAGCCGACCGTGATCTGCCCGCGCATACCCGCCTCGTAGTGGCCGGGTTCGTGGCAGCCGAATTCGAGGGTTCCTGCCCCACCGAACCGCCAGGTCAGCTGCTTCGTCTGGCCTGGCTCGAGCGCGATGGAGTTTGGTGAGTCGTGAGCCATCCCTGCTGGCATGTGAGCCATCGCCGAGGCGTGCTCCTGCTGCATGGCGGCGTCGCCGAGGGTGAACTCGTGAGCGGCCTGACCCCCGTTGGTCACGACGAAGGTCACGATCTCTCCGATCTTCACCGAGAGACTGGCGGGTTCGAAGGTCGTCGAGTCGCTCGCTGTGATCTCGATCGTTCGCGTGGCCTCCGCGGGATCCGCCGGTGACCCGACGGCGCCGGCGGATGCGGCTGTCGGGGAGCCCAGCGACGGGCTACCACCGCCTGTCCCGGTATGCATCCCGGGACCGTGCTGGCCCCCGCCGACGACCATGACCACCAACGCGATCAAGGCCACTGCAATGAGAACGATTCCGATCGCCTTGACCCAGCGCGGTGTGCTTGGTCGTTGGGCCGTTGCGGGATCTGGTAGCGAGTCATCCATGGCGGTGGCTCCTCAGGGTCGTCGGATGTTCGACAGATGCTGACAGCTTATCGATACACCGTGTCGCTGTCGAATCCGAGTGTCACTGTGCCGGCGCCGCGTATACTGGTGGCATGCCGAAGCTCTGGAGTGACACGATCGAGGCGCATCGGCGGACGGTTCGGGATGCGACCATCGAAGCGACGACGGCGCTCGTCGCCGCGCACGGCCTGCGAGCGGTGACAATGTCGCAGATCGCCGAGGCGACGGGCATCGGCCGCGCCACCCTCTACAAGTACTTTCCGGACGTCGAGGCGATCCTCGCCGCCTGGCACGAACGCGAGATCACCAGTCACCTCGAGCAGCTGGCGCAGGCCCGGGATCATGCCAGTGGCCCAGCCGAGCGACTCGAAGCGGTGCTCGTCGCGTACGCGACGATCGCTCACGAGTCCCATGGCCACCACGACGCCGAGCTTGCTTCGCTACTTCACCGAGACGAGCGGGTCGTTCGAGCGGAAGAACACCTCGGTGACATGGTCCGACGGTTGATCGTCGACGCCGCCGGATCCGGCGACGTTCGCGACGACGTCGCCCCCGATGAACTCGCGACCTACTGCCTCCACGCGATCGGGGCGGCGAGCGGCCTGCCGTCGAAGGCGGCAGTCCGCCGGCTCGTCGACGTCACATTGGGCGGCCTTCGACCCCAGGCGTCAGGCGCCAGTTCGACCTAAATCTGACGCCGTCGGGGTCCGAACCTCGACCGTCAGACCGCCGTCTTCCCGTGGCGACGCTGAAACGAAGGCACCATGGGCGCGCGCGATCGAGCGCACGATCGATAGACCGAGTCCGGCGCCTCGACCGGCAAGCGCGTCAGGCGAATCGGCGAGGCGGTCGGTCATGGCCGACCGGCGGAAAGGTTCGAAGATCTGCGGGACTTCGCCAGGCGCGACGACCGGTCCGGTGTTTTCGACGATTAGCCAGGCCGCCCCGTCGTGGACGTTCGTCGTGACGACGATCCAGCCGACGTTGGGCAGGTTGTAGCGAATCGCGTTGTCGACCAGGTTCTGGACGAGCCGCTCCAGGAGGACCGGGTCGCCTGGCGCCGGAGCGGGATGCAGGTCGGTACGCAGATCGACACCAGCGTCCTTCGCAGCGCCCTGAGACTCGGCGGTCACGTTTCGCGCGATGTCGGCCAGGTCGAGGGGAACGGGATCGATGATGCGTTGATCGCTGCCGGCAAGCAGGAGCAGACCGTCGATCAGTCGCTCGTGGCGTTCGTTGACTGCAAGAAGCTTCGTGCCGAGTTCACCGAGCGGCTCCGTCGCCTCGCTCTTCTCGAGGGCTACCTCGATGAGTGTCCGATTGATTGCGAGGGGCGTGCGCAGCTCGTGCGAGGCATTTGCCACGAACTGGCGCTGGCCATCGAAGGCGCGGTCGAGCCGTTCGAGCATGGCATCGAACGTGTTCGCGAGGTCCTTGATCTCGTCGTCGGGACCGTCAAGCTCGATGCGTTCGTGCAGCCTGCGATCCGCGACGCGGCGGGCCGTGGCGGTGATCTGCTGCAGCGGGGCCAGCGCCCGGCCGGCGAGCAGCCACCCGATTCCGCCGGCAACGACGCCGACGATTCCGAGGGCGACGAGCGACGCGACGAGCATCACGCGAAGGGTGTCGTCCCGCGCCCGTTGGAGCTCCGTCGTCAGCGTGTCGTGCTGCTCGGGCGAGAGGTGTTGAGCAGCGACGGTCGAGCCCGACTGGTGGTCGAGGACCTGCCCGAGATAGAGGTATAGAACCACGACGACGGCGGCGGCCGCGAGGAAGAACGCCCCGGCGTAGAGGAGCGTGAGTCGGGCACGGATCGTGGGGCGCCATCTCAGCCGCTGGGTCCTCACGGGATGCGGTACCCGCTACCGGGGAGCGTCTGGATGATGGGCGGCTCGCCGAGCTTCCGGCGGACCATCATGATCGTGAACCGGACGACGCCGGTGAACGGGTCGACGTGCTCGTCCCAGGCCCTCTCGAGGAGCTCCTCGGCCGAGACGACGCCGCCCTCCGCGTGGAGAAGCTCGGTCAGGACAGCGAATTCCTTTCGAGACAACGCGATGGGCTGGCCGTCGCGAGTCACGGTCTGTCGGTGCGGATCGAGGCGGATCCCGCCCCTCTCGAGGACAGGCGGCGCGGCCGGCCGGGCGCGCCTGCCAAGCGCCTGCACACGGGCGGTCAGCTCGGCGAATGCGAATGGCTTCGTGAGGTAGTCGTCGGCGCCGAGGCTGAATCCGGCCACACGCTGCGTCACCGCGGTCGCGGCCGTGAGCATGAGGATCCTCGATGCGGCGCCCGACTCGACAAGCGTCGCGCAGACCTCGTCACCGGACACGACCGGCAGATCGCGGTCGAGGACGACGACGTCGTAGTCGTTGGCGGCCAATCTCGCCAGTGCGGCGCCGCCGTCGTAGGCGACGTCGACGGCCATCGCGCGACCGCGCAAACCGTCGGCCACCGCGTCCGCGAGGAGTCGCTCGTCTTCGACCACGAGTACGCGCACGGCTCCCGTTATACGCGCCCACGGCGTTAGGGCGCTGTTAGGTCGTCCCTAATGCTGGTCAAACGCGCCGCCGCGTAGCGTCGGTCGAGTTCTTCGGCTTGTCGCACCCCGCCGATAGGCAGGGATGCCGGCAAAGCCACGGGCCGTCGAAACGAGCACACCGGAGGCTCCTGCGCACGTTGACCGAGCAATTGACTGCCCGATCCTCGAGTCAGCCGCCAAGAAGCGGCGATCAACGGCGCCGCCTGCTTCGCCACCATCTGCCGATCGGCCTGGCGAGTGTGGCCGTCCTCGTCGTGTTCATGATGCTCCCGGCATTCGATCGAGGCGCCAACCACGAGGGGGGCGATGGGGCGATGGGCGCCATGCCGGGCATGAGCATCTTGCCGAAGATGCGGAGCCCGGCACCGTCACCAAGCGATGGAGGCCACTCCGGGTCTGGCGAGCACGGCGAAGGCCAGGGCGGGGCCTCGGGTCATGGGGGAGCTGGACCAGGAGCAAGCGACCACGTTGGAGCACAACCCTCACCGTCGGATCACGCCGGCAACCAGGCGAGCCCGACTGAGCACGGCTCCGGCCAAGGTAGCTCGATGGATCCCGGCGACAGTGGCACTTCGACCGAGGATCGTTCGTTCGTTCGTCGGTTCACCACCGCCACCGGTTACGTCGCCACGGGGCTCCTCGCGATCACACTCCTGATCGGACCGGTCAATCTCGTGCTTCGCCGGCGGAACCCGATCTCGAGCTTTCTGCGCCGTGACGTCGGGGCGTGGACTGCGATCTTCAGTCTCATCCACGTGTTCTTCGGACTTCAGGTGCATGCGCTGCTCGCCGACTTCCTCACCTACTTCCTCGCTCCCGACGGCAGCCCACTGACGAACGACTTCGGTCTGGGGAACTGGACCGGCCTTGCGGCGACGGTGATCGTCGTCGGCCTGCTCGCAATCTCCAGCAATTACGCGATGCGGAAGCTCACGGCCAGACCGTGGAAGCGGCTCCAGCGCCTGAACTACGCGCTGTTCGGTCTCGTTGTCGCCCACGCGATCTTCTATGGCGCGCTGTCGCGCCTGACATCCCCATTCACGCTGCTTCTCCTCGTGAGCATCGTCGCCGTCTTCGCATGGCAGGTCCTAGGAGTCTGGTTGTGGCGTCGGAAGACAGCACAAGCGGCAGTCCGCGCTGTATGAACGCCGGCGGCGGACGTGGCCGACCGCCACGGGACATACGCCCGTTGATGGGTTCGAATCAAGCTGGGGCGAGGCGGGGCTCAGTGGCAATCGGTTCGCGGTGGAGGCGGAGCCGCCTGAGCAGTTGGGCATTGGCGGCTACGATGATCGTCGAGGCGCTCATGGCGATGGCGCCCACGGCCATCGGCAGGTCGATCCCCCACGGCACCAGGACGCCGGCCGCGACCGGGATCGCTACGAGGTTGTAGCCCGTCGCCCAGACCAGGTTCTGGACCATCTTCCCGTAGCTCGAGCGCGAGAGCTCGATCGCACCAACAACGTCTCGCGGGTCACTCCGTACCAGGACGATCCCTGCCGACTCCACGGCGACGTCCGTGCCCGCCCCGATCGCGATCCCGACGTCTGCGGTCGCCAGCGCCGGTGCGTCGTTGACGCCGTCGCCGACCATCGCGACCTTGCGACCACCCTTCTGAAATCGTCTGACAGCCTCAGCCTTGTCGGCCGGCAGGACCTCCGCAGCGACCTCGTCGATCCCGAGACGGCGGGCGACCGAGTCGGCGACTGCCTGGCTGTCGCCTGTGATCATCGCGACGCTGAGGCCCATCTCGTGCAGGGCTGCGACCGCGTCCGCCGACTCGGGTCGGATCTCATCCTCGACGCCGAGTGAACCAATGACCTTGCCATCAATGGCGACATGGAGGACGGTTTGACCTTCCCGTGCCCATGACTCGGCCTCGGGCATCGGCTCGAGCCCGAGATCGGCGAGCAACCGGGGACCGCCAACCGCCACGGATCGTCCATCGACTTGCGCCCGGGCTCCTCGACCGGCGAGCGCCTCGAACCCGCTCGCAGATCCAGGTTCGATGCCCCGCCGTCGGGCACCGTCCACGATCGCGCGCGCCAGAGGGTGCTCCGAGTCCGCTTCGACGCTGGCGGCGAGCCGAACTAGCTCGCCGTCGTCCACGCCGACTGTCGCGACGGCCGCCAGGACCGGCTGGCCCTTTGTGAGTGTCCCGGTCTTGTCGAAGATCACGACCTGGAGCTCTCGGGCCCGTTCGAGCGCGATCCGGTCCTTGACGAGCAGTCCGTTGCGAGCGCCCGAAGAAGTGCTGATGGCGATGACCAGCGGGATCGCGAGCCCGAGGGCGTGCGGGCAGGCGATGACGAGCACGGTCGCCGTGCGGACGAGGGCGCCCTCGCGGTCGCCCTGCAGCCACCAGAACGCGAGCGTGACGGCCCCCGATCCCAGCGCGACATAGAAGAGGATGGCCGCCGCGCGATCGGCGAGCGCCTGGGCGCGGGAGGCGGACGCCTGAGCCGCCTCGACCAGGCGCATGATCCCCGACAGCGCAGTCTCGTCGCCGACCGCCGAAACCCTGACACGGAGGCTGCCGCCAGCTGCCACCGTCCCGGCAACGACCTTGTCGTCGGGCTCCTTGGCGACGGCTTTTGATTCGCCGGTGATCATCGACTCGTCGACGTCCGCCGATCCGTCGACGACGACACCGTCAGCCGGCACGCGAGCACCGGGCCGGACGAGCACGACGTCGCCGACGGCGAGCTCATCCAGCGGAACCGTCTCTGTGCCGCCGTCCGTCACTCGGTCGGCCGTATCCGGGAGCAGCTCCGCGAGCGCGGCCAGGGCCCCGCGCGCCTGGGCGATCGAGCGCATCTCGAGCCAGTGCCCTAGCAGCATGATCGTGATCAGCGTCGCCAGCTCCCACCAGATCTCGACCTCGAACAAACCGAGTGTTCCGGCCCAGGAGGTCACGAATGCGACCACGATGGCAAGCGAGATGAGGGTCATCATCCCCGGCTGCCGATCGGCCAGTTCGCTCCGGGCGCCACGGATGAAGACGAGGCCGCCGTACGCGAAGACGACCGTTCCAATGATGGCAGGCAGGAATTCCGAACCAGCGAACGTCGGGAGGCGGTAGCCAAACCACTCCTGGATGTCGCGGCTGAGCAGGACGACCGGGATAGTCAGCGCAAGGCTGAGCCAGAACTTGTCGCGGAACATCGCGACCGAGTGGCCGGCGTGGCGGTCGTGCCCGCCGCCTGTCTGATGCACCCGATGGTCAACCATCTGAACGCTTGAGTGATCGCGATTGACGCCTTTCGGGGATGCGTCGTTGTGGTCGCCGGAGTGGCCGTGCGCGTTATGATTCATCGATACTCCCTAGGAGTATAGCCACTTTTGGCTGCAAGTCGCGAGACGTGACGCGACTCCCTGACCAGCGCCTACTGCATCGCATAGACGACGAGAGCCGGCGCCCGAGGCGCCGGCTCTCGTACCGGGTCGTAAGGAGGACACCCATAGGCGGGGTTACGGCCCGGTGTAGCGAAAGATGTAGAGACCGAAGTCCCTGTCGCTTGCGGCGACGTACTCGTGATCGCCACTCTGGAACACCTGGACGCCCCAGAAGTTATTCCCGCCGACGTCGATGTAATGACCAACCTCGACGAGCTCATTGTTCACGATCTTCGTGACTCGGAAGCCCGCCGCGTAGTAGGAGTAATACGCCAGGTCAGCCTTGGTGGGCGACGTGGCGACTTCATGGACTGAAAGGTCGCCGAACCCGCTTGCAAACGCAGGATCGTGCGCTTCCGGAATGGCGTAGGTGTCGAGCTCAGCCATGCCGCTTGAGTTGTCAAACAAATGGACGTAGCCCCACCCGTCGAAGTACGACGAGAAGGTGAGGGTGTCCCCGGTGGTGCCCAGTGCCACCGGGAGTGCGGCCGGTCCAGTGCCGGCCAGGCAGTCGGCATTGCTGTAGGGCACGTCGAAGATGGCGAAACCCTGGCCACGAGGCGCGACGCCAAAGGTCGGGATATCGCCCTCGACGCTCATGCCGAGCGATTCGTCACATGCGTCGGTGCCCGTCCGGTTGAAGATCAGGACGGCCGCGTAGCCACCCGCGGCGATGACGTTGGCGACCTTCTCGGTGAAGGTGCAGACGCCACGCTCGACGACCGCGATCTGGGTTCCGTCGCCAGCGGGGACCACCGGGTCGCCGATGCACGCACGGCCGACGAACTTCGACACGCCAGTGATCGTCTGGCCCTCGGTGAGCCTCTTGGTATTGCTGCCCTGGCTTGCGGTGATGTCAGTGTTATCGGTGAGGTTCTTCGCCTGTAGCGCGAAGGGTCCGAAGTCCTCGTCGGCGCCGATCACATAGGCGTTGTCCATCGTGAACTCCGCCTCGTGACCGTTGCCTTCCGGTGGGACGGTCAGGCCGCTTTCCGCTGCCTCCGGGTCGGGGTTGGTGAAATCGGTGTCGCCGAGGTAGGTGATGGCCTTCGGATCGGTAACGTCGATCTTCACGTAACCAGCATCCCAGTAGGACAACAGCATCACCTGGCGGCCGCCGATCTCCTTCACGACCATGTCATGGAGGAATATCTCGACGAGGTTCGCCGGAGCCGCTTGCACGATCTGCGGGAACGTCTGATCGAGGTCGTATTCGGCGGTCAAGAACGCCTTCTTCGGGTTCGTGATGTCGATGATGTCGACGTCGGTGCCTTCCTCGTTGTCGACGATCACGGCGTACGCCTTGTCCCCGGCATCCCAGGCAAAGACGCTGTGGATCTCGTTCGCGTTCTTCTTGCCCTGCCCGTTGACCGTGAAGTCCCCGACGCCTTCGACCAGCGGGGTCGGATGGGCGGCGTTGGTGACGTCATAGATGTTCATGCCACCGAAGCCGACCTTGTCCTTGCACTTCTCGTTGTTGGTCACAAGGATGTCGCCGTTGAAGGCAGGGGTATCGATGTGCAGCGCCTGAACGCCCTCGCCCGGGTAGCTGCCTTCCTTCGACTGGATGAACGCGACTTCCTTGGGCTTCGCCGGATCCTGGATGTTGACGACGTGGATCCCGTTGTACTTGCACGTCACGACGCCCCAGGCGGCGAGGTAGGCATAGCCCTTGAAGACGCCGACATCGGCGATCTTCTCCGGAACGACGTTCTTCAGCTTGAGCTTGCTGACGAGCGCGACGTTCGAGCTCGACCCCTCGGGGTGCAGGTGACCGGCAGTGTCGCCGTGTTGGTGGGCGTCACGATGCTCATCCCCGATGGGGAGGCCACCGTCTGGTTCAATGGCAAATGCCGTGCTGCTTGCCAGCAGGACCGCCGCGATCCCGATTCCAAGCCGGGGTAAAAGCCGTAGTCGGTGCATTCCGTCTCCTCCATGCCGATTTCCGGCCCTTCGCCCGCAAAACACGGGAAACGGCCGTCGGACGACGTCAGGGGCGGGAGAACTCGCGTGCGTTGTTCGAGATATTCGAAAGGCTGGGTGGCACGCGAACTGCCCCCTTGCTCCGCAGTAGGTGTAGTAGTTTATCGCCTCGGACATGGCCTTCGGGCGGCCCGAGCAGCCCGGCGGTGCGAGGAAGCACCAGGCAAATTTCCTCGCATACGTTCGCGAACGGCGAGCCATAGCTGCCCCTGGCGGGTCCAATGCACGCCTTTAGTTCGCTCGCCTATCGATCACCCTGTTACGACGGTCGCGTAGTTCGGGGCTATCGACTCAAATGATGGCGTGGCAACCCAACATGCCGATGACGAGCAGAGCGGTTGGGAGCCACTCGTAGGGAAGCCGTTCCGACCCATCGGCTGGTCTCCCAGCGGCGTGATCGAGCAGTCGCTCGACGCGCTCATCGGACGCGTACGAGAAGGAGATTGGCTGCACAGCCGCGTCGCCCTTTAGGAGTGCCCGCGCGAGCGAAAGCGGGGTCGATCCGCGACGTATGGCGTCAGCATCGGCCAGCACCTCGAGCTGAGAAAGCCTGTCGAGAACGAGCGTCCGGATGTGATTCGAACGCCCGAACAGGCAAAGCCACGCGGCCAGGGCTGCCGCGCGTACGGGCGCCAGAGTGCGCCGATGATGATCTTCGTGATAGATGACGGCTTCCAGCTCATCCTCCGTCAAGGTACGTGCCAAGGATCTGCCAACAAAGATCCGTGGTCGGATCGGGCCAAGTACCACGGCATCTGCGCCTAGACCTTCCGTCAACCAGCAACGCACCCCAAACAAGACGACAACTTCGGCATCGGCGGCAAGGGCCATCGCCAGGCGGTGCCAGGTCGCGAGTTCTCGGATGGTCAGACCAGCCCAAAGGCCCGCGAGCGAAAGCGCACTGAGTTCCACCGCGAGCACGTGTTGGTGCCCGAGGATCTCGTCCAACAAGAGACACCAACCCAATGACCCCAGGGCTACGACGAGCACCGCCCCGAGAAGCGTTCGGGTCATTCCCTCTCCGCCAGTTTCTCGAGGCGTCGACGCGTTTTCGGCTCGAGGTCAGCGAGGCGAATCGCGAAGTGACGCAGGGCAGCGGTTCCATATCGATCGATGAGGCGATCGACAGCCACCGCACTGAGACGATCGATGAGGTCTGCTTCGCCGTCCGGCAACCGATAGATGTACTGCCGTCCGCGTCGCTCACGAAGCAGAATGCCACGCTCGTGGAGGCGACTCATCACGGTCATGATCGTTGTGTACGCATATTCGCGGCGCTGGATGCGCCGCAGGTATTCTCGAATCTCAGCGACGCTGGCTTCGCCTCGCGCAGCGATCTCTCGGACGATCGCGGCCCCCAACGGGCCCAGCACGTCTTCGAGGATCGGGTTTCGAGTCATCGGCGCTGCAGACTATCATTGTTCCCCGCGGCTGCAGCCACTCCTGTCTGCATGTTGGCTCGAGTTCTGACCGCCAGGCCCATGGGAGCCATCCCGGACGGGTCGGCGTAGACTCAAGGGAGCGATCGCCGCCGGGAGACGGTCCCATGGCCATCGATACGCCAGCCCGGCCAACCAGCGAGCCCCTTCCTCCCGCCGGGGCTCCGGCATCGTCCGGCCTCGACCGTAGAACGGCCCTGGCGCACCAGATCGTGGAGATCCTGGGGAAGACCATCCCGCCCGAGCTCGGTGTCCGATTCCAGATTGGGGGCGAACCGCCAGATCTCGGCGGAATCGCCGCCCGTATCCGCCTCCGCGACGCCGATGCCATCGGGCGGCTCATCGGGATGCTGTCGCAGGACGCCCTGGCCGAGGGCTACCTGCGCGGCGACATCGAGATCGATGGCGACGTCGGCGCGGCAATCGAGGCCGGACGCTCCATCGATCCGCGGCGGCTGGATGCGGTCGATGTCCGTCGTCTCATCCGGTTCGGGTTGGAATTGCGCCGCGGGACGCCCGCATCGCCGCCGCTCCGCCGGCTTGCTCGGCTGACCGGGCAACGGCACTCGCGCGCACGCGACCTCGCGGCGGTCCGCTTCCACTACGACGTCAGTGACACCTTCTACAGCTTGTGGCTCGATCGTCGGCTGACCTACTCGTGTGCCTATTTCGAGCGCCCCGATGATCCGGCCGCCGACCTCGATGCGGCGCAGGAGGCCAAGCTTGAATTGATCTGCCGGAAGCTCGGCCTCAGTCCTGGACAGCGCCTGCTGGACATCGGCTGTGGCTGGGGTTCGCTGATCCTGTACGCGGCCGAGCGTCACGGCGTCACAGCGGTCGGTATCACGCTCTCCGCGCGCCAGGCGACGGAGGCCAACAGGCGTGCGGCCGAAGCCGGACTGTCCGATAACGTCCGCGCCGAGGTTCGCGACTATCGCGACCTGGCAGCGCTCGGAACATTCGATGCCGTCGCGTCCGTCGGGATGTTCGAGCATGTCGGGTCCCGGAACCTGGCTGCGTACTTCCAGGCGGCGTGGGACGCGCTGGCGCCTGGCGGTCGCTTCCTTAACCACGGCATCGCGACTGCCGAGGGCCGTCGAGCGCGCCCGTCCGACGTCCGCCGGAACTCCCGTTTCGTCGAGCGCTATGTCTTCCCCGACGGGGAGCTGGTGCCGGTCGAGCGCGCGATCGCGGTCGCGCGCGACCAGGTCGGTTTCGAGCTGCTCGACATCCAGCTGCTCCGGCCGCATTACGCCCTGACGTTGCGCGCCTGGGTCGACCGGCTCGAACGATCCTGGGCCGCCGCGGTCGACGCGGCGGGCGCCGAAGTGGCTCGTACGTGGCGGCTCTACATGTCGGGTTCGCGCCGAGACCAACCGGGCCTGCTCGATGATCAAGTCATGGCTCGCGGCCGACTATCTGCGCCAGAAGCCCAATCCGACGCAGGCGAGGCTCGACGACATCACC
>JBIOWA010000100.1:0-17230 GCA_044868045.1 Candidatus Limnocylindrales bacterium | reverse complement strand
GACGATTACGTCCGGGCGCTCTACGCGCCGCATCCGATCCTGTCCGGGTGGGTGACCTAGCGCCAGCTCGAGGTGGCGATCCTGATCGTGAACGCGGTCGGTGCCGCGATCATGCTGGTCCTCGCCGCGATCCGAGGCCCATTGATCATCGCCTTCGCGCTGGCCGGGCTGTTCGTGTCCGTCTTCTACGTGGCACCGCCCATTCGCCTCAAGTACCACGGCCTCGGCGAGCCCGGCGTGTTCCTGGTCTGGGGGCCGCTGATGATCGGCGGCACGTTCCTCGCGGCCACCGGCACGATCCCCGGCTGGGTGCTGCTCGTGTCCGTGCCGTATGCGCTCATCGTGACGGCCGTGTTGTTCGGCAAGCACATCGACAAGATCGAGGCCGACACCAAGCTCGGAGTCCGGACGCTGCCGGTCATCCTGGGCGAGGCACGGGCGCGCTTCGCCGGGCAGTGGCTGATGATCCTGTTCTATCCGCTGACACTGCTCGCAGTGCTGGCCGGGTGGATCGGTCCGTGGGTGCTGCTGATCGTCCTTGCCCTGCCGCGACTGCGAGGCGTGCTCGCGGTGTTCCGGCAGCCGAAGCCGGCCGGCCCGCCGCCGGGCGGCGAACGCGTATGGCCGCTGTGGTTCGTCGGCTACGCGTTCGTCCACACGCGCCGCGCCGGCGGGCTGCTCACCCTGGGCCTGCTGCTGAACGCGCTCCTGCCGATCCGCCCGCCCTGGCTCTAGGGCCGTAGGGTGAGGCGCGAGGCGAGTCACCTGACTCGCTAGCACCAACGCGACTGGCAGTCCCGTTTCGCGTCGAACCGGTGTCTATTCCCCTGCTGGAGGCGTACGCGCGCATGTCAGTCCCGGATTTGCGACAAGGCGGGCTCGTCGCGCGGTATCGGCTCCAAAACGAGACTCACAGTCGCGTCCCGTCGCGTCCCGTCGCGTCCCGTCGCGTCCCGTCGCGTCCCGCCGCGACCGCGCCGCCGTTCAGGATCCGGTCACAAGCGAGAACCTAGTCCCCCGAAGCCCGGTGGTGCGCCAGGTACTCGAGCAGGTCGAGCTTCGTGGTCACCCCGACCGGGCGACCGCCGCGGATCACCACAAGCGCCGAAGCGCCGCTCAACAGGGCAAACGCCTCGTCGAGACTTGACGAAGCCTCGACGAGCGGGAGCGGCGGATCCATGACCTCACCGACCGTTCGATCCACCACGCTCGGGTCGCGATAGGCCCGATCGAGCAATCCCTTCTCGCTGATCGATCCCACCAGGCCGGCGACGTCGTCGCCTTCGGGCTCCTGGGATACCGGCAGCTGGCTGATCCCGTATGCCTGGAGCGTCTCGATCGCGTCGCCCACACGCTCCGTGGTTCGCGCCACGACGACGGGCGGCCGGTCCGGATCGGGATGCCGGTCGGTGAGCAGCCGCTCGATCCGGGTCGTGGCCCCGGTCGTCGGCAGGAGGCCGTTATTGCGCATCCACTCGTCGTTGTAGACCTTCGAGAGGTAGCTTCGGCCGCTGTCGGGAAGCAGCACGACGACGACCGCCTCGTTCCCGCCGTCGGTCGCCGTGAGCTCCCGGACGACTTCGCGCGCCGCGACCATGGCGGTCCCGCAGGATCCGCCAGAGAGGATCCCCTCCTCGCGCGTGATCCGGCGAGCCATCGCGAACGCGTCGCGATCGCTGACCCGGAACCAGCGATCGATGACCTCCGGGTCGTACGTGCCGGGAAAGAAGTCCTCGCCGACCCCTTCGGTCAGGTACGGCCGCGCCGTATCGCCAGACAGCACGGATCCCTCCGGATCCGCACCGATCACCTGGATCGCCGGGTTCTGCTCCTTCAGGACGTGGGCCGCGCCGGAGATCGTCCCGCCCGTGCCGACACTGGCCACGAAGTGCGTGATCCGGCCATCGGTCTGGGCCCACAGCTCAGGACCGGTTGTCCGCTCGTGGGCGGCCGGGTTCTCCATGTTCCAGTACTGGTCGGGCTTGAAGGCGCCTGGGATGTCGCGCGCCAGTCGAGCGGCCACGCTGTAGTACGACTCCGGCGACTCGGGGGCGACGTTGGTCGGGCAGAGCACGACTTCGGCGCCGTACGCCCGTAGCAGGGACTGCTTCTCGACCGATTGCTTGTCGGCCATGACGAAGATGCAGCGATACCCCTTGAGCGCCGCCGCGATCGCAAGCCCGTGGCCGGTATTGCCGCTGGTCGGCTCGATGATCGTGCCACCCGGACGGAGCAGACCGGCCTCCTCGGCGGCCTCGATCATCGGCAGCCCGATCCGGTCCTTGACCGAGCCACCCGGGTTCAGCATCTCCATCTTCGCGAGGAGGAGCGGCTGGCGCTCGGGCGGCCCGAGGTCCGAGAGGATCCGCTGGATCCGGACGAGCGGCGTGTTCCCGACGAGGTCGAGGACGGACTCGGCGTAGCGCATCGGCGGGGAGTATGTCACGGGCTGCGGACGCCGGACCGCCTCACTCCCGGTCCCGTCAGTCCCGGTCGAGCCGACCGGGCCGCAGGAATAGCCAGGTGAGACGGCGCCGGAGCCGGCGCGGGTGGCCGGGCGGGTCGATGGTCGATGAATGCAATTCTTCGACGACCGGACCGATGCGCTCGGCGAGGCGATCCGTGAGGCGACGTGCCAGCTCGAGCTCCTCGCGCGAGCCGGGCTCCGGGAACGACGCGTCCGGACCGAGCCCGGCCAGGTCCCGCGCCGAGGTGAGCGGCAGGACCCGCGATGCCATCCGACGTCCGGCGTACAGCTCCTCCGTCCCGGCGATGGCCATCGGCAGGACCGGCGCGTCCGTGCGCATTGCGATGATGGCCCAGCCGGAGCGCATCGCCCCCAGGCGGCCGGGCGGCCCGCTCACGGTTCCTTCCGGCATCTGGACGAAGACGCCGCCGTTCGCGAGCACCGCGCGCGCCGACGCGACGTGCGGCTCGATACCGACCCCACCGCGCCAGACCGGCAGGAGCCCACCAACCCGCTTGGCGAGGAACTCCCGCCAGGGCGCCGTGAACGTGGAAGGGCCACTGCCGAGGATCCAGCAGCGCGGCTCGACCGGCAGGGCGTGCATGACGAGGAAGGGGTCCATCCAGCCTCGGTGCGCGCCGGCGACGAGGAGGTAGCCGCCCGTCGGGATGTGCTCCTGGCCCGATGTCGCGATCCGGAACCGGAACAGCCCGAAGCACACGAATCGGACGAACACCCGCACGATCCTGTAGAGAAGCGACGCCTTCGATTCGGGTGCTCGTCCGAGCCACGCGAGCCCCTCGGCGACACCGCCGCGCCTGGCAGCCAGCGCCTCCGGTGCGATGCGGGCCGGAGGCGGCCGGCTCGGGCGCGCGGTCAGGCGGTCGGGTGCAGCTTCGTCGACCGGCGAGACCGGCTCGCTCATGGGGCGGGGCGGTCAACCGACGACTTATCGATCTCGGCGCCTCCGTCGAAGTCGTCGTCGGTCTCGTCGTCGTCGTCGACGTCATCACCGTCGAGTTCGGCGGTCGTCCGACGGGGCGGCACGTTGGCCCAAGACTCATCGATCGGCTTGGTCATCCACGTGGCCCCGAGAGCGCCCCAGGTCGCAACCTCCGGGTGAGTGGGCGGCCGATCAGCTGCGTGGCGTGGTCGGTGCCGATGGATCAGCCCGGCGACCCCGATGGCGATCACGACGATCGAGATGATCTGTGCGGTCGGGACGCCGAAGAACGTCCAGTTGTCCGCGCGCAGGTTCTCGAGCAGGAACCGGGTCGTGCCGTACCAGATGAAGAACACGAGCAACAGATCCCCCGGCCGAAGGCGCGACCGGAAGCGGGCGCCGAGCCAGACCAGGAACAAGGCGCCCACGAGCCCCGAGACCGACTCGTAGAGGAACAGCGGGTGGAACCGGGTCGTCGCCTCCGGCAGGGCGGCACACGAGTAGACGTCCTGCAACCGATGGGCGCAGTCGATCGGGATCCCCCACGGTAGGGTCGTCGGCGGCCCGTACAGCTCCTGGTTGAAGTAGTTGCCCCATCGACCGACGGCCTGCATCACGAAGAGGGCCGGTGCCACGATGTCCGCCCACCGCCAGAACGACGCGCCGCGGCGACGGGCATACCACCAGCCGGCGAGGGTGCCCGTCACGATCCCGCCGTAGACGCCCAGGCCGGAATATGGCGGAAGGACGATCTTGAGCGGGTCGTTGGCGTAGAGGTGCCACTGGTCGATGACGTGGTAGAGCCGGCCACCGATCAGTGCGGCGATCGCCACGATGATGATCCCGTTGCCGACGAGGTCGGGGTCCTCCCCAGCGCGACGCGCGAGCTGGACGAGGACGAAATACGCCACGGCCAGCCCGATCGCGTAACACAACCCGTACCAGCCGATCGCGATCGGGCCGAGCTGGAACGCGATCGGATCAGGGGGGATATCGAACATGGCCGGAGTGTAGCGGCGGCCTGCCCCGGGGACCGTCCGTATACTTCGCGGCGGTGAACGCCGAGTTCAACTGGTGGCTGCTCATCGTCGGGCTCGTGGTGGGGGCCGGGCTGGTCTGGGTCGTGGTCATGGACTCCCGGCGACGCGAGGTCGACGTCGATGAGGCCGAGCGGCCGCGTGAGGCCCTCTGGCTCTCGAAGATGCTCGAGGACGAAGGCCGTTCGATCAGCCCGGAGACAGCCGAGCGACTCCTCGTGCTTCATCGGGCCTATCTCGAGGCGCCGCCGCCGGACGAGCCGCCAGCCGAGACCGACACGGACGTCGAAAGCGAGCAGGCGCCCGAGCCAGAGCCTGACCGGGCGGCTGTGGTTCCCCGGCCGCGGCCCTCAGAGTTCGCCGCGGATGACCGGATCGGCCTCGAGCGAGGGGCTCCCGATCGCGGTCGGTGACACGCCGAAGACCGTTCCCGCCGGCAAGTCCCTGACTTCAGGCGTATCGCCGACCCAGAAGGCGAGCTCGTCGGCGAAGAACATCCGCCCGACACTCCGGCGCTGTCCGCCGATCTCGACCCAGCAACGGTACTCCTGGCCGCTCGCCGGCCGTTGCAGGTCGTAGGCGACGACGACGAGCCTCGCCGTCGATGGCGAGAACAGGAGGGTGCCGTTGGTCTCACTGCCGCCGGTCGAGGCCAGCTCGACCCTGCGAGCTGCGGGATCGGCAGTCACTTCGAGCGTCGCCGTCTGCACGCGCTCGAGCGCGGAGATCGATGTCGCCTGCGCTGACAGTCGATCGGCCAGGTCACGGTTCGCGAGGTAGCTCGCCCCGCTGAAGATGAGCGCCACGACCGCCGCGATCGTCGCGGCCCACGGCAGGATCCCGCGAGCTGAACGCTTGGCGGCGGTCGGCGGTTGAGAGGCCGACGATCCGGCCACGGGTGCACCGGCGGCCTCCAGGACGCCATGGGACGCCACAGGCGCTTGATCGCCGCGCTCGCGGCCATGCGCCTTGACATAGGCGAGCGTCCGCTCCCGCAGCTCGGGCGGCGGGGTCGTTCGGACCAGGTCGCGCAACAGCGGGGCGGCGCGGCTCAGTCGACGCAGCTCCTCGGCGCATCGGTCGCAGCCCGCAAGATGTGCCGCGACAGCGGCCGCCATCGGCGTGTCGCCGGCGACGAGCCGATCGAGCCCGCCCGGCTCGACGGCCGCCAGCTCCAGCTGTTCGAGTACGTCGTCGTGATCCAACTGATCTTCCTGTGTGCTCAGCGTTCCGGGCCGGCGAGCTCGGCCGGCGCGAGGTACCGCGCGAATTCGGGGCCGACGCCATTGCCGAGCACGTCGCGCATCCGGCTGAGGGCGCGACGGGTCCTGGTCTTGACCGTCCCGAGCGGCCACCCGAGTCGTTCTGCGATCTCCGATTGCGAGAGATCCTCCGCGTAGGCCATCACGATGACGACGCGCTCCAGCTCGGGCATGTCGCTCAGTGCCGCCTGCAGCGCCGTCCGGAGTTCGCGGAGCGCGAGCTCGCGTTCCGGCGATGGCGGCGGTGCCGCCCCGGCGACGAGCGCACCCCCCGCGAGCACCCGCTCGAGCGCGTCCGCGTCGACTTCCTCGGCGCCGCTGTAGGCGGTGCCGCTCGACGCGGCCGACGACAGCGAGACGACGCTCGGTCGACGGCCCAGGGCGCGCAGTCGATCGACCGTCCGGTTGCGGGCGATCGTGTGCAACCAGGCGCTCAGCGACCCAATCGACGGGTCGAATGTCTCGGCGCGGTTCCACAGCGCCAGGAATGTCTCCTGCACGACGTCCTCAGCCATCCCTCGATCCGATGTGAGCCGGCTCGCCGAGGCGAACACCGCATCGGCGTGGCGGTCATAGAGCGCCGCCAGGGCATCGTGAGAACCCGATGCGACCGCCCGGACAAGGGCCGCATCGGCACTCGAACCCCGGTCGGCGCCCGTCATCGGATACGCCGGACGGCGGCCCGGCGGTTTCGCGTCGCGCACGTCACCACGATCCGTCGGCCCTGAACGCGGTATCCGTCAGGGTCCCGGCAGGGAGATGGACCTCCAGGCAGGTCACCCCCGCGGCCCCGACGACGGCGTCATGGGCCGTGCCGGCCACGAGATCGAGCCGATCCCCGGCGGCGAGCTCGAGCGGCCCATCCGAGAGGCCGAAACGGATCGACCCCGCGGCGACGACGATGACCTTGTCGTAGGTGTGGTCATGCGACGCATACCGATCGCCCGGCCCGTTCGACCACGCGCCGGGATCCAGTCCCTCGTCGATCAGCCGCGCGCGGAGCGCACCGGAGTCCGCCATGGCCGACGCATCGTACCCGTGGTGGACCCGAAGCGGCGTCGGCGCGGGCTTAGACTCGGTTCCTCGATGGGTTCCGCGATCCGCTATTTGTCCGCATCAGACGTGTTGGCGGCGATGCCGCCGGTCGCCGAGCGACTCGATCTCGCCGAGCGGACGATGACCGCCCTCGTCGACGACGCGGAGCTGCCGCCCAAGATCGCGGTCCATCCGCGACCGGTCGGGTCATTCGCCCACGCGATGCCGGCTGCGCTGCGACCCGCGAGCGCGGCCTCAACAACCGAGGGCGACCTGCTCGGCATCAAGTGGGTCGCGGGGTTCCCCGACAATCGCGCCCGCGGGCTGCCCGCGATCCACGCGGTCGTGGTGATGAGCGATCCGGCCACGGGTGCGCCACGGGCGATCCTCGATGGCGGTCCCATCACAGCTCTCCGGACGGCGGCCGTGTCCGGCGTGGCCATCGCTCGATTCGGGCCTATCGCCGCCGCCACCGCGGGTGCCGCCGACCATGCGTCGCGGGTGACGATCGTGGGTGCCGGCGTCCAGGGCCACAGCCACCTCGAGGTGATCGGCCACGTGCTGCCTGGCGCGGCCGTGACGATCGTCGACCGTCATCCGGAGCGGGCAAAGGCGCTAGCGGAAACGGCCCGTGCCGTGAACGGCATCGCCGCCGCCAGCGCCGCGACCGATGCGAAGGAGGCGACGCGCGCCGCCGACGTGGTGATCACGGCTGCGTCGTTCACCGACCCGGCGCACCGGCAGATCATGGACGGATCGTGGCTCGACCCGGACGCGCTGGTCGTCCCGGTCGACTACGCAACGATGTGCTCGGCATCCGTCGCTCGCGAAGCGGCGCTCTTTCTCGTCGACGAGCGCGGGCAGTTTCTGGCGAACCGCGAGTCCGGACAGTTCGACGACTATCCGGACCCGGTCGCGACCCTCGGCGAGGCGATCCTCGCCGGGACGCCGCGGCCACCGTCGGGGCGAGTCGTCGTGACGCATCTTGGGGTCGGCCTCGCCGACGTCATCTTTGCCGACGCGATCGTGCGGCGCGCCGAGGCGGCCGGGCTCGGCACGATGCTCCCGACGTGAACCTGCGCTTCGGCCTGGACCTGGTGTCGGTCTCCGGCGTGGCGCGAGAGGTCGCCGATCAGGGATCGCGGTACATCGAGCGGACCTACACGGCCGGGGAGATCGCCGACAGCCAGGGCGCCGGAGGCATCGATGCCCGGCGCCTCGCCGAACGGTTCGCGGTCAAAGAAGCCACGCTCAAGGTGCTGGCAGTCGCCGAAGAACGCATCGACCCCAGGGCGATCGAGCTCGTGTGCGACTTGACGGGGCGGTTGAGCGTCGCGCTCCATGGACGGGCCGCCGAGATCGCGAACGCCGAGGGGATCGGGCGCCTGGCGGTGAGCGTGACCCGCGATGATCGACTGGCGGCGGCGGCCGTCGCCGCGGAGTTCATCGGGGCCGACGGCGATTGCGAGCGAGGCTAGGACTCGCTGATCTCCAGCGGGCCGTCCGGGACCTCGATGAGGACCCGCCCGTTCTCGACGACGACCGGATAGACCGCCAGCGGCTCCTCGGCCGGTGGATCGAGCGGCTCGCCGTTCGAGAGGTCGAAGCGCGATAGGTGCAAGGCGCACGTCAGCGTGCCGTTGGTCAGGAACCCCTTGTCGAGCTCGAAGTATTCGTGGGAACAGACGCCCTGGACGGCCGTGAATTCGCCGCTCTGGTTGATGACGAGGACCTGGTCCGTGCCGTCGACCCAGGCCATCTTCATCTCGCCATCCGCGACCTCGTCGACGCCGAGGAGGTCGATCCGCCTCATCGTGTCGCCCCGGCGCGGCCGGACCGGCGCGAATGAGGTTGTGGAGGCATCAGGCGGCAACTCTGCGCGCCTCGCCGCTGCCGGCGATCCATTTCTCTTCGAGCAACTCGCGCAGCCGATCCTGCGCCGACGTCAACGGGACGCGGGCCACGACGGGCTCGAGGAAGCCGAGCACGATGAACTTGCGCGCCTCGTCGGGTGGGATGCCGCGCGACTCGAGGTAGAACAGTTGGGTTTCGTCGACCGGGCCCACGGAGCTCGAGTGGGCGGCGCGGCGGCAGTCGGGTTGGTCGATCTCCAGGGAAGGGATCGCGACGGACCGGGCCGCCTTGGACAAGTTCATGCCGAATTCGCCGAGGAAGCTGTCCGTGCCGATCGCGGATTTCTCGATCGTGATGAGCCCCTTGAGGTAGGTCCGGGACTTTTCCATGAGCGCGGCCTTCGAGAGCAGGTCGCCGGTCGTGTGGCGCCCAACGTGGGTCGTATACGAGGTCAGGTCGAAGAGCTGCTCGGCCGCACCGAACACGATCTCGACCTGGCGGACCGAACTCCCGTTCCCGACAAGGCGGTTGTCGACGCGGCTGCGCACCAGCCGGCCGCCGAGCTGGGCGAGGGCCCACTGCAGCGTCGCACCCTCCCCGACGATCGCGGTGCGGTGTTGCACGGCGACCACGTTCGCGGGGAGCTCCTGCAGGCTGGCGACCTGGAGGGAGGCGCTGGCTCCGAGGGTCACCTCCATGGTCCCGGCGAAGAACGCCTGCGCGGATCCCTCCTCCTGGTCCGAAGACGGGACCAGCTCTTCCACGACCGACGCCGTCGCACCATCGCCGACTCGGAGGACGGTGCGCGTGACGAGCGCTCGATCCGGAGCGCCGAGCGCCCAGCGGATCACGAACGGCTTCGATAGCCGGACACCGGCGGGGACGTCCAGGACCACGCCCTGGCTCCAGAAGGCCCGCGTCAGCTGGGCGAACTTGTCGGTGGTCGACAGGACGTGCTCGCGGGTCAGGTCATCGCGCACATCGTCGAGGTCGTCGGCCAACCCACGAAGGCGCACGCCCGACTCGATCGCAGCTTCGGACAGCGCGACACCGGCGTGTCCGCCCTCGACGACCTCGATCAGGGCGTCGGCGTCGTCGGGCAGTGTCGGGCTCGGAGGGGTCGACTCGCCGCCGGCGGAGGGCCCGACCAGCCGCGCGCCTTCCAGGGCGGCGCCACGAAGGTCGATGTACGGCGTGTAGAGGAGGTTCGATTCCGCGGGCAACGAAGCCCAGAGGGCATACGCGTCACGGCGATCGGCGGCCAGCCAATCGGGTGACGACGACGCCAGCGCCTCGAGCGCACCTTCGTCGACCGTCAGGGACAGGTCATCAAGGGCCCGCCGCGCGGGCCGGGGCCGTGCGGCCGGGGCCGTCAACCCAGGGACCCTTCCATCTCCATCTTCACGAGGCGGTTGAACTCGATGGCGTATTCCATCGGGAGTTCCTTGGTGAAGACCTCGAGGAAGCCCTGGACGATGAGGTTCTGGGCCTCGTTCTCCGTCAGGCCGCGACTCATCAGGTAGAAGACCTGGTCCGCGCTGATCTTCCCGACGGTCGCCTCGTGGGTCATCGTCGTGTCGTCTTCCTGGATATCGATGTACGGGTACGTGTCGCTGCGGCTGATGTCGTCGAGCATCAGCGCGTCGCAGCGGACGCTGGCCACGACGTTGGTCGCGCCCGGCGAGACCTTGAGCTGGCCCCGGTACGTCGCCCGCCCGCCGTCCTTCGACACGGACTTCGAGACGATCCGCGAACGGGTGTTGGGGGCCAGGTGGATCGCCTTGGCTCCAGTGTCCTGGTGCTGGCCCTTGCCTGCCACGGCGACGCTGATGATGTCCGCTGTCGCCCCCTCGCCGCGCAGATAGATCGCCGGGAACTTGACGGTCTTGCGCGAACCGGTGTTGGCGTCGATCCACTCGACCCTGCTGTTCTCGTGCGCGTGCGCGCGCTTGGTCACCAGGTTGTAGACGTCGTTCGACCAGTTCTGGATGGTCGTATAGCGGACCTTGGAGCCCGGCAGCGCGACGACCTCGACGACGGCCGCATGGAGGCTATCGGTCGCGTAGATCGGGGCCGTGCACCCCTCGATGTAGTGGACCTTGGCGCCCTCTTCGACGACGATCAGCGTCCGTTCGAACTGGCCGGTGTTCTCGCCGTTGATGCGGAAATAGGCCTGGAGCGGAAGCGGGACCTCGACGCCCTTCGGCACGTAGACGAACGAGCCGCCCGACCAGACGGCGCTGTTGAGTGCCGCGAACTTGTTGTCCTCGGGCGGCACGACCGTGCCGAAGTGCTTCTTGAAGATCTCGGGATATTCCTTGAGCGCCTGGTCCGTGCCCATGAACACGACGCCGATCTTGGACAGCTCCTCACGGACGCTGTGATAGACGACCTCGGAGTCGTACTGGGCGCCGACGCCGGCGAGGAACTTGCGCTCAGCCTCCGGGATGCCGAGCCGCTCGAACGTCGCCTTGATCTGCTCCGGGACGTCGTCCCACGACTTCTCTTCGCGCTCGGACGGCTTGCGGTAGTAGACGATCTTGTCGAAGTCGATCTTGTCGAGACCGTCGGTCCAGGCGGGCATCGGTCGCATTTGGAAGTGGTCGAACGCACGCAGGCGGAACTGGAGCATCCACTCCGGCTCCTCCTTGAAACCGCTGATCTCCTCGACCGTGGCGCGCGTGAGCCCACGCTTCGTTTCGCGCAGATAGGCGATGTCGTCGTGAAAGGCGAACTGTTCGCGCTTGTCGGTGACGATCTCGCGGGTGGCGGTCATGCGATCCTCGGTCCTCTGGTGTACGGGTGCTCGGCGGGCATCGCGCGGGCGTCACATCGGACGCCGCAAGCGTCGGTGCCGCATTCGGCAATTCCGAGTCAGATTATCGGGATTAGCTCGCTGAGCGTCAACGACACCCCAGGAGCGGTCAGCTCCCGGTCGTTCCCGCCTCACGTTCTGCGAGCTTGGCGAACGTGTTGAGCTCGCCTTGGAAGCTGCCGCTCCACGAGCCGCTAGCGAAGATCCTGGCCATCACCGCCGAGATGAGTCCCTCGTGACGCCGGTCACGGCCCCGACCCACTCCTTCATCCGATCGAGGTTCGTCCACAGGTCGAAGACCCGATCCGGCGGCGCCGCTACGGGGACGGTGAACCGGTATGTGCTCATCGGTTCGATGATAGTGCCGTCACATCGCCCGACCCGCGATTTCCCGCTCCGCCCGCTGGTCGCAGAAACAGCGACACCGCCCTTGGTCGGGCGGTGTCGGTGCTCGGCGGTCAATTGGGGATCAGGCGCGGGCGGGCTGATCGACCTCGATCTTGTGCGTCCCGCTCGTCGCGCCGAGTCCTTCCGGAAGCTCGGTCGGCGGTTCGCTGAACGGGCTCTCGTCGGGGTCGATCGACGTGCGGTACGGCGACGCCGCCGCGCCCGCCGGCGTCGCGGCGTCGAACGCGCGGGTGTCGTCGTCGCTGTCCCAGGCGTTGCGCCGTTCCGCCATCCGCTCGCGGGCCTGGCGGCCCGCCTCGCGGAGCCGCGCCTTGACGCCCGGCGTCGCGAACGCCCAGGCAACGAGACCCAGCGTCGCGAGCCCGACCAGCACGTAGGGGATACGCGACGGCCGGCGCACGAGCCCGGCCTTCTGGGCGGCCTGCTTGGCGCTCTTCCGGGCGTCCTTGCTGACCTTCCTGGCGTCCTTGGCGATCTTCTCCATGTCGACCTTGGTCATGTCGACCCTCGGCAGCTCGACCGCGGCGAGGTCGACCCTCGGCATCTCGAACTCACGTCGGAACTCGTTGAGGTCACGGCGGACCTCGCTCAGCTCCTTACGGGCCTCGCCGAGCGCCTTCGCGATGTCGTCGCGCGACATCTCGGGCAGCCGCAGCTCGGGCAGCCGGAAGTCCTTCCTGATCTCCTTCAGGTTCAACTCGGGCATCGTCCGCCTCCTCTTGGGGTGGACCTCAAGGATACGCCCGGGTGATCCCGACCTCGCGTGCGCAGGCGGTCGTAGGGGTTGCAATGACCTCGCGTTCGTGCTCCGCCAACCCTCCGCCGCCCTCGTGGCGGGCGTGCCGATCAGGGGCGGATGGTCATCGTCGACCAGGCGCTCCAGTTGCCGGCGCGGTCGCGCGAGCGGACGCGGAACTCATACGTGTGGCGGCGCAACCAACGCCGGACCAGGTACGACGACGTTTGCGTGCCGTAGTCGTACCAGGCACCGCCGTCGCGGCGGCGTTGCGTCTGGTAGTAGCGGAGGCCGGACGTCAGCACCTGGAGGCGCACATCCCCGCCGGACCAGCGGATCGTGACCCGGGTATACGTGCTACTGAGGTTGACCTTGCTCCAGGATCCGACCTTCGCCCAGGACGCCGTACGATCCGGGCCGCGCAGGTAGACCCCGGCCCAATACCGAGTGCCGTTGGCGGCCACGGCGACCCCGAACCCGACGTAGTTGTAGTCGTCGGACAGGAGGATCGCCCGGTGGCTGGGTGAACCCATCCAGCCCTTCACCGCGAACTCGGCGGAATAGTTCAACGGACCAGCCGTGTTCCAGGCGATGATCTCGCCGGCCGCGTACCAGCGGATGCTCGCGTCGGTCATCATGTCGAACACGGTCGTGCCGCCCGACTGCGTGTGGCTGAACTCGCCGGTCCGCGCCATGTACTCCGCCCGCTCCCGGGCGAGCAGCGTCAGGCGCGTATCGAGCCGCAGCCGGATCAGGCCACGATCGGTCCGCCGGCGATTCGTCAGCTCGAGCGCGTATCGCTCCGCAGTTGACTTCGCGGTTGCGCTGACGTCGTTGTCCGCGGCACCGACCGCTGGGGCGAGCCCGACGATGAGGACCAACGCGAGCGTGATGGGACCGAGGCGGCGCAGGTGGGAACGCATGCCCGGATCGTCACCGCGGGTGGCGCGTTCGGGAACCGCACGGCCGTCCCACCACGGTGGGGGCGGATGGTCATGGCTCCGACCCACCCGGACGCGACCCCAACGCTCAGGACTGAACGGCTCTGCACCATCGGATCCGGGCGGTCCGGGGCGATATGGGTACGATGGCCGTCCCATCGTGGATCGATAACGAAGGAGGCCCGATGTCCGCAATCCGACGCGCCGAGGTCGACTGGTCCGGCGAGCTCACCACCGGCACCGGGACCGTCAGCGCGGTATCGAGCAATGCATTCAGCGATCTTCCCGTCAGCTGGGCGGCGCGCACCGAGGCGCCCGGCGGCAAGACGAGCCCGGAGGAGCTGGTCGCGGCCGCCCATGCATCCTGCTTCGCGATGGCCTTCTCGGGCGCGCTCGGCCGAGCCGGCACCCCACCGGATCGCCTCGAGGTCTCGGCGGACGTGACCTTCGACAAGGAGGAGGCCGGTTGGCGTGTCGTGTCCAGCCACCTGACGGTTCGTGGTGTGGTCCCCGGGATCTCCGAGGCGGACTTCGTGGCCGGAGCCGAGGCCGCGAAGGACGGCTGTCCGATCAGCCAGGCGCTCAAGGGCAATGTGGCGCTAAGCGTCGACGCGACGCTCGCGAGCTGAACCTCAGTCGATCGTCAACAGGCGGCGCGGGTTCGCGACGGTGATGGTCTCGATCTCGGCGTCGCTGACTCCGGCAGCGCGAAGTCGGGGCTGGAAGGTCGTAGCCACGTACGTGTAGCCGCTCCCGCCATACCGCTGGAGCTGCGCATCGTTGCAGACGTCCTGGGACAGCAGGATCCGGTCCGCGTGGCCGCGGCCCAGGAGCTCGCAGAGCAGCTCGACCACCCGCGGCTCCCCGTGCCGTTCGACGGCATTGAACGACATGCCCAGGAAGTCGAATTCGACGCTCGCGCCGCGCTCGAGGATCGCCAGATGGTGTTCGAGCACCGGGTACGAGTCGGCGTGTCCGACGACCACGCGACCCGGATCGACACCCTCCTCCTCGAAGATCCGCAGCTGGTCGAGCCCGACCGGCGACATGACGCCGTGCGTCGTGATCGCCATGCCGGTCCGCTTCGCCGCCCGGGCGGCGGCCCGGTGGACTCGTTCCTCGAGTGCCGAGACCCATGGCTTGTCGGTGCCGATCTCGCCGATGATGCCGGGCCTGATCCCCGTGGCGCCGACGCCGTCGCTCGCCTCGAGGACGAGCTCATCGGCCAGGTCGTCCACCGAGCGGCGATCGATCCTGGCCTCCGGCGGATAGTACGCACCGCGGTACCAGCCGCAGCCCATGACGATGTGCAAGCCGGATCCGCGGGCGATGTCGGCGAGCCATGCCGGGTCCCGACCCACACCCGCCACGGTCAAGTCGACGAGCCCCGAACCGCCAACCGCTCGGAACGCCGCGAGCTCCTCGAGGATCACCGGTTCGTCGCGAGTCAGCTGCCAGTAGTCCCAGCGGTCGGGCACGTGCCAGAGCGCGATCTGCGTGTGCTCGTGCGGGAGCGTCACACCCAGCGATGCCGGGGCGATCGAACCGAGGACGGTCTGGACGTGGGCCATGACCGCCGATGCTACGCCGTCGCCGCCTCCACCGGCTCCGTCGTCGCCGCCGCGAGCAACACGTCCAGGATGGCGTTCGCGTAGCGGAGCGGTTCGTCGGGTCGGTACGCGTCACCCGCCTCGATCCGCTGGAGGAGCAACCCGTCGAGCAGGGCCATGAAGCCGCGGGCGAGTGCGTCGACGTCGACCCATGACGGTAGCTCGGCGCGGGCGATGCCTTCGCGGATCAATAGCTGGCTTGCCCCGACCAGCCGCTCCCGCCGACGGACGAGCATCTCGCGGACGCCGGGCTCCTCGCCGGCTTCGGCCCACGCGCGGACCAGCCCGACCTGGCCCGGCGCGTCCCCGAACTCGTCGATGGTCTCGACGTAGTACGCGATGGCAGCGCGCAGTCGATCGGCGGTCGAGGCTAGCGGCGCCAGGCGGATCGCCAGCTCGTCGAGGCCCTGGCCGGACATCAAGTCGCAGCTGTGGAGGAACAGTTCCTCCTTGTTCTTGAAGTGCGTGTAGATCGCCCCGACGGACAGCCCCGATCGCTGGACGACGTCGGAGATCGTGGCGCGGTGATAGCCCTTCTCCGAGAAGACCGTCACGGCCGCCTGGATGATCCGGTCGCGGACCTGCTGTTCGTGCTCGGCGGAGATGCGCGGCATGGGTTCGGGATGAGCTCCTAAGCGAACGGTTGCTCCCTTAACACTAGCCATGCATGCTTGCGACGGCAACCATTCGGTCCTTGACAAGGAGAATACTCATTCTCTATGGTTCGCCCGACAAGCAGCAGCGCCTGGGGTAACGCTCCGATGTTCAGCACCTGGGGCCGGTTCATCTACCGCTTCCGGCGACCCGTCGCCATCCTCGCAGTCGTCCTCGCCGTGGCGTCGATGGGCCTCGCCTCCCAGGTGACCGGGGCGCTCAGCGCCGGTGGCTGGACCGATCCCGATTCCGAGTCGGCCGCCGTCACCGATCGACTCAAGGACGAATTCGGAGCAGGTGGCGGGGCGATCATCGCGGTGTTCCGCGGCGGTCCCGGCAATGACGCTCGCTCGACGACCTACCAGGACGAGATCAGCGGCTCGCTGGATCGACTGATCGCCGATCCGCGGGTCAGCGGCACCGTCGGTTGGGCCGAGACCCGCGACGATCGGTTCATCAGCACCGACGGGACATCCGCGTACGTCGTCATCCAGCTCGCGATCACCGACGAGGCCGCGGTCGACGAGATGCCGGCCCTTCGTGCGCTGATCGACCAGCCGACCGACCCGACGCTCCAGCTGACCGGCGTCGGGCCCGCCACGCAGGACCAGGCCGAGCAGTCCGAGCGTGAGCTCATCCAGGCGGAGACGGTCTCGTTCCCGTTCGCCGCGCTGATCCTGATCCTGGTCTTCGCATCCCTCGTGGCTGCCGGCCTGCCCCTCCTCGTGGCCGGCCTGGCGATCCCCACGACTCTCGGCGGCGTCTACCTCGCCGCCCAGGCCACGGAACTGTCGATCTACGTCCAGAACGTCGCGACGATGCTGGGTCTCGCCCTCGCGATCGACTACTCCCTCTTCATGGTCAGCCGTTTCCGGGAGGAGCTCCGTCGGGGCCGGGACGTCGCGTCCGCCGTCGAGATCACGGTCGCCACCAGCGGCAAGGCCGTGACGTTCTCCGGCCTCGCCGTTGCCGTCGGGCTTTCCGGCCTGCTCCTGTTCCAGCCGTCCGCCCTGCGATCGTTCGGCATCGGCGGCGCGCTCGTCGTGGCGGCCTCCGTCTTCTACGCCCTCACATTCCTCCCGGCCGTGCTTGGCATGCTCGGCCCGCGCGTGAACGCGCTGAGCGTCGCCGGGCTGCGCGACGGGGTGCGGCGGCTGCTCGGTCGGCCCGTCGGTGCGGCGGCGACCGTCGCCCAGGAGTCGCGCTGGGAGCGCATGGCCCACCGGGTCATGGCGCGGCCGTTCGCGGTGCTCGTGCCGACGCTCGCGTTCCTGCTGGTGCTGGGTACACCGTTCCTGCACCTGAGCCAGGGCATCCCCGACGCCTCGGTCCTGCCTCCCGGCATCGAGAGCCGTGAGGCCTCGGTCGCCCTGTCGCGCGACTTCCGGGCGGGCGAGACCTCGCCGATCATCGTCCTCGCCACGGTCCAGGGTTCGCCGACCGACGAGGCCAACGTGCAGCGCATCCT
>JBIOWA010000099.1:0-27836 GCA_044868045.1 Candidatus Limnocylindrales bacterium | reverse complement strand
GTCATCTGTCAAGGACGTGGCCGTTGTATCAGCCGATCCGTGCGGGCCGTGGTCGGGTGAGCAGCTTTGGCTCATGACCAACGCCCTGCTCAGGAGCATTTGTCAGAAATTCCAGTCAAATGCCTGTGGGGCGGCGCCGAGACGACGAATCGACGACGCTCTGAGGCCGGATCTGTGCTCGCGTGCGCCGTTTCGTGCGTGGCGAGCCGGCCGCGGCTGAGATTTCAGGCACGAAGCTTCGTCCCGTGCCGGCTTCACGAGCCGTTGACGAGAACACGTGGGCAACCGGCGCTTAGCCCTCTCCCCCGTGGCGGTGCGCGCCGTGGGCCCGCGCGATCTCCCGCGAGAGATCCGCCAGCGCGACCGGCTTCTGCGTGCCCGCCGGGAGGTCCTTGAGCTGGACCTCGCCGGCAGCCAGCTCGTCGCCGACGATGACCGCGAAATGGGCGTGCTCGCGGGCGGCTGCCTCCAGCTGCTTGCCGAGCTTCCGTCGGGCCAGGTCGGCCCGAGCTGCGATGCCGGCCGCACGCAGATCGGTTGCGATCCGGAGGCGATCGACGGTGTCGTCGGGATCGGCGCCGACGACGACCGCGGTCGGTGCATCAGCCTTGACCGTTGCGCCGGGCGCACCCTGTTCGCCGAGAGCCAGGATCAATCGATCGATGCCGATCCCGAACCCGATCCCGGGCGTGGGCCGGCCGCCGAGCAACTCGACGAGTCCGTCGTAGCGGCCCCCTCCCCCGAGCGCCTGTTGCTGCCCCTCGCGACCGCGCACGTAGAACTCGAACGCCGTCCGCGTGTAGTAGTCGAGGCCGCGCACGAGCCGCGGCTCGAGCCGGTACGGGACGGCCAGGGCATCAAGGTGGCTGCGGACGGACGCGAAATGGTCAGCACAGGCGTCGCACAGTCGATCGGTGATGCGCGGCGCCTTCGCGTTGATCGCCGCCATCGCCGGGTCCTTCGAATCGAGCAGTCGCAGCACGTTGCGCTCGAGCCGATCACGCTCCGTCGCCGGCAGATTGCCGGCCCGTTCGCGGTAGTAGGCCGTCAGCTCGGCGATGTAGGCGGGCCGGCACACATCGTCGCCGATCGAGTTGAGCAGGACCTCGACGCCCTCGACCCCGACATCGGTGTAGAAGCGCAGACCCAGCTCGACGATCTCGGCGTCGATCGCCGGGCCCGCATCGCCGATGGCCTCGATGTCGAACTGCCAGAACTGGCGGTAGCGGCCGGCCTGCGGACGGTCGTACCGGAACATCGGCCCGATCTCGTAGACCTTGACCGGCTGCGGCCACGTCTGCATCCCGTGCTGGACATAGGCGCGGACGATGCCCGCGGTCGGCTCCGGTCGAAGCGCCCACGCTTCGGACTCGTCCGTGCGGGGAGAGATCCGGAACAGCTCCTTCTCGATGATGTCGGTTACCTCGCCGACGCCGCGCTCGAACACGGCGGCCTGTTCGAACATCGGCGTCTCGATCCGCCCGTAGCCGTAGCGCGTGGCGAGGTCGGCCGCGAGGCGTTCCAGGCGCGTCCAGGTCGGCGTCTCGTCAGGAAGGAGGTCGCGGGTACCGCGCGCGGCCCGGAAGGTCGGCATCGCGCCGAAGTCTAGCGGGCGGGATGGGTCAGGCCGACAGCCGTCGCGACCATCCCGGCGGTCTCCTCGAGATGCGCGACCGTGCGCGGATCGTGCGGCCGGCCGTCGAGACGCGGGCCGATGAGGATGGCGTGGAGTGCTCCGGAGCCGCCTGGGATCGCGAGGCGGATGACGGGCGGCACCGGCCAGGCCCCGGCGGTGGCGGTCGGGTTATCGGCGGCGTCGACCACGGCACCACCCGTCGCCTCGAGCTCCTGCACGGCCTCGGCGACGAGACGCCCCGCCGCCCGCGTCGGGTCGAGGACCGCGAGGATCTTCAGCACCTCGTCGCGGTATGCCCCGAAGCGTCGATGCTCGTACTTGAACCAGCGATCGACGACCGACTCGAGACGACGGCGCAATGGAGCGTACGCGGTGGCCACGACCAGGGTCGTGAGTACGATCGCCGCATCGGACGTCTCCCCGGTGGTCGCGATGAACACCCGCTGGGCGAGCCCGATGCCGGCTGTGAAGATGCCGGCCAAGATCGCGGTCAGCGCCCCGTAGACGAGTGTGCGGTTGATGAGCCGGTCGATGTCGTAGAGCCGGTAGCGGGTGATCGCGAAACCGATCGCGATCGGCATGGCGGACAGGAAGGCGAACCCGAGCTCCCAGGCGCGGTCGCTGATCGGATAGATCTGGAGCGCTGCGACCGCGAACGAGCAGGCGACGAACGCTCCGACCAGGGCGATCCAGCGGATCTGCGCCTGTTCGGTCGGATTGCCCCACCGATACCGGATGACGAGCGAACCGACCGCCAGCAGGACGGCGCTCAACATCGAGACGTTGCCCAGCACGATCAGCGCGTCGGAGATGGCGGTGAATCCGACCGGCAGCCCGAGCGGGTTCGGAACGTCGCCGAATGTCGGATCTTGCAGGGCTCCCGGATGGAAGACCGACCCGACTTGGAAGGCGACCAATCCGACGAAGGCCAGGACGACGACCCACGACCAACGCGGCTCCAAAAGCCGGTCCGTCGGGAAGAGCAGGAAGAACACCGTCGTGCACGTCGCCAGGACGGGCACAAGGAAGAACTGCGAGAGCACCAGGGCAGGGATGGCGCCGGGCCACGTTGGCGGCGGCGGCATTCCGACCGCGCCGAAACCGTATGTCGCGAAGCCGATCCCGAGACCGATCCCCATGGCGATCATCAGCCAGGCGACGCGCGTCGCCGGGCGGCGTTGGACGATCAAGGCTCCGACCATCGGGAAGAGCACCGTCGTGAGGATCGGCGCGAGGCTGGCGACGTCGAAGCCGATCCGGAACCGTTCGTCGCCCGCCGTGCCGAGGCGGACGATGGCGATCGCCAGCCCGAGGCCGAGGATCGCAAGTGCGGTCGCAGGCGTTGCAGGCGCCGGACGCGCCGCACCGGGATCCCCTCGTCCGACGGTGTTTCGATGATCGCGGAGATGTCGGTCATACCCTCCCGACCTCCCCTGTGCGCCCGGGCTAGCCCAGGTCGCGCTGGACGCTGATCACGTCCTTCAGGTTCTCGATGCGGCCCATGACCCGGGCCAGCTGCGAAACGGAATGGACCTGGAGCGTGGCGCTCACCACGGCCGTGTGGTCCGGTGTCACGCCGACCTGGGCCGCCACGATGTTCACCTTGTTCTCGGCAACGACCTGGGTGATGTCGTTGAGCAGGCCGGTCCGGTCGAATGCCTCGACGCGGATCGAGATCGGGTAGGTCTGGGTGGGCTCCGCCTCCCACTCGACCTCGATCAGGCGGCTGACCTCGCGCTCGTTCACCACCGTCGGACAGCTCTGCAGGTGGACCGTCACGCCCTTGCCGCGGGTGATGAACCCGACGATCGGGTCGCCGGGGATCGGGTGGCAACACTTGGCGAAGCGCACGAGGAGGTCGCCGACGCCCTTGACCCGGACGCCGCCGGTCCGGGCGAGCTGTGCCGCCGGCGCGACCGTCGGCAGCTGGCTCTGCCCGTCGTCGACCACGCCGAGCCGCATGACCACGGCTTGTGCGCCGATCGCCCCGTAGCCGATAGCCGCGTAGAAGTCGTCGACCGACTCGTAGTTGAACTGGCGCGCGACGTCGGCGATCTTGTCGTTGCCGACGGCGGCGATCGTGGTCCGAGCGAGGCGGCGCAGCTCGCGCTCGAGCGACTCACGACCGTGGACGATGTTCTCGTCGCGATCCTTGCGCTTGAACCACTGCCGGATCTTTTCCCGGGCGTGGCTGGTGCGGACGACGTTGAGCCAATCGCGCGACGGCCCGTGTTCGCCCTTCGTCGTGACGATCTCGACGATGTCGCCGTTCTTGAGTCGATAGTCGAGCGGGACGAGCCGGTTGTTGACCTTGGCGCCGATCGTCCGGTGGCCGACGTCGGTGTGGATGCGGTACGCGAAGTCGAGCGGCGTCGCGCCGGCCGGCAGGTCCTTGATGTCGCCACGCGGCGTGAACACGAAGACCTGATCCTGGAAGATGTCGAGCTTGATGCCCTCGACGAACTCGGTCGCGTCGGATTCGGAGACATCGCGCTGCCAGTCGAGCAGCTGGCGTAGCCAGGCCAGCTTGGCGTCGTACTCCCGGTCGGACTTGGAGCCTTCCTTGTAGCGCCAGTGGGCGGCGATGCCGACCTCCGACACCTGGTGCATCTGATGCGTCCGGATCTGGATCTCGAGCGGCTTGCCATCGAGCGCGATGACCGCGGTGTGCAGCGACTGGTACAAGTTGTTCTTGGGGACCGCGATGTAGTCGTCGAACTGGCCGGGGATCGGACGCCACAGGCTGTGGACGATGCCGAGGGCGGCGTAACAGTCGCGCACCTCGTCGACGAGCACGCGGATGGCGTAGACGTCGTAGATCTCGCCGAACTCCGCGCCCTTGCGCTGCATCTTCTTCCAGATGCTGTAGATGTGCTTGGGTCGACCCTCGAGGTCGGCTTCGATGCCGGACGCCTTGAGCCTCGGTTCGAGCTCGGCGATCGCGCGGTCGATATAGCTCTCGCGGCCCTTGCGCCGCGTGTCGAGCAGGCGGGCCAGCTCGCGGAACCGTTCGGGCTCGAGGACCTTGAACGCGAGATCCTCGAGCTCCCACTTCATCTGCCAGATGCCGAGCCGCTCGGCAAGCGGCGCGTATATCTCCATCGTTTGGCGGGCGATCCGGAGCTGCTTCTCCGACGGCAGGCCGTACAGGGTCCGCATGTTGTGGAGCCGGTCGGCGAGCTTGATGAGGACGACCCGGATGTCCTCCGCCATCGCCAGCAGCATCTTGCGGATGTTCTCGGCCTGCTGTTGCTCGTGGCTGAGCGTCGAGAAGCGGGACAGCTTGGTGACGCCGTCGACGAGGTGGGCAACCTCCGCGTTGAAGCGGTCCTCGATGTCGGTGAGGCTGTATTCGGTGTCCTCGGGGACGTCGTGCAGGAGGGCGGCCTCGACCGCGATCGGGTCGATGCCAAGCTCGGCCAGGATCTGCGCGGAGGCGATCGGATGCGTTACGTACGGCTCGCCCGTCGCCCTGACCTGGCCCCGGTGTGCATCGACGGCGAGGTCGAAGGCTCGATCGACGTCGGCGACGTTGGCGGTCGGGTGGTGCTCGGCGATCGACGCCTTGAGCGCAGTCCGCAGCGCCTCGAGGTCGAACTGGCCGTTCGTGTCCGGCTTGACGGACTGTGGGCGTCTGGGGCCCCGCCGGGCGGGTGTCTTCGGCGTCTTCGGGCGCGCGGGCGCCGTTGCCGCGGGTCGGGCGGTCGACGCCGACCGCGCGGGCACGACCGCTCGCTCGGACGGCGGTGCCGGGGCCGCCGCCGCCGGTGCGGCGCGCTTCGAGCGTGGCGTGGTCGTGGCCATGGCCCGCAAGGATAGCAGCGGGTCCGGTTCGATCAGGGCCGGGTGGTCGGGGGCATGGCCGTCCCGGGCGTGGCGGCGCCGATCATCCTGAGGAGCTCCTCGGCGACCGCGCGCTCGTCCCAGGGCTGCTCCCCGTCGGGTCCGATGATCGACTGCTCGTGACCCTTGCCGGCGAGCAGGACGACGTCGCCCGGTCGCGCCGCCTCGAAGGCCGCGGCGATCGCTTCGCGACGGTCGGCGATGAGTAGCAGATCGTGGCCGCGCCGGCGCCCCGCCGCCTCCGCGCCGCGGGCGATCTCGTCGAGGATCGCCTCGCGATCCTCGCCGCGCGGGTCCTCGTCGGTCACGACGACGAGCCGCGCCCGCTCCCCGGCGATCCGGCCCATCTGCGGGCGCTTCGCCGTATCGCGCTCTCCGGCCGAGCCGAAGACCGCGATCAGGCCGCCGCCGCGAGCCGCAGCCGCGGGCGCAAGGAGGTCGAGCACGGTCGTGAGCGACGCGGGGCTGTGCGCGAAGTCGACCACGACGCCGAACGGCTGGCCGAGCTCGATACGCTCCATCCGGCCCGGAACGACCTCGAGCGCGGCCATCCCCTCGCGAATCCGCGCGGGATCGAGGTCGAGAACCTCGCCGAGGGCGGCGACTGCCAGCGCGTTGTGCGAATTGAACCGACCGGCGAGTCGAAGGTCGAGGGTCGTGGATCCGCGAGGGCTGGCGACCTCGATATGGAGGCCCTGGGCGTCCTCCGTGATCCGGGCGGCCCGGACGTCGGCGGCAGCCTCCGTGCCGTACGTCACGACGCGGGCCCCGGCGTCGCGAGCGGTACCGATGAACAACCCGGCCGATGGGTCGTCGAGATTGACGATCGCGGTCGCCGGCACGGGCTGCGGCTTCGTGAGGTGACGAGCCTCGCGCAGGCGATCGAAGAGCGAGAGCTTCGCCTCGCGATACGCCTCGAATGTGCCGTGGAGCTCCAGGTGCTCGTGGGTCACGTTCGTCAGGATCGCGACGTCGTAGGCAACCGCGGCCACGCGGTCGAGGGCGAGGCCATGTGAGGTCGTCTCGACGATCGCCACGCGATCGCCGGCATCGACCATCGCGCGCAGCGTCCGCTGCAACTCGGGCGCCTCCGGCGTTGTGGCGTGCGCAGCATGCGCATCCATCGTGCCGCCGATACGGGTCGCGATCGTGCCGATCATCCCGCTCGGCAACCCCGCCGCCTCGAGTGCGGCGACCGCCAGGTACGCGGTCGTCGTCTTCCCGTCGGTGCCGGTGATGCCGACGACCGTCAGCTCGTGCGAGGGATCGCCGTACCACCAGGCGGCCGCGCTGGCGAGGGCCTTTCGCGCGGCGTCGACCAGGACCTGGGGCGCGGCGACCGCGGGCACCGGCCGCTCCACGATCAGCCCCGCCGCGCCCGCCTCGATCGCGGCAGCCGCGAAGTCATGACCGTCCAGGTGCTGCCCGGGGATCGCCGCGAACAAGTACCCTGGCTCGACCTCCCGCGAATCCAGCGTGACCCCGGTCACCTCGGTCGAGGCCAGATCGGCGCTCGCGACCGGCCGGCCGCCCAGACGAGTGCCGCGAAGCCGCCCCTCGGCCGCGAACCGAGCGAGCAGGCCATCGAGCCTGCGACGCTCCGGCTGGGTCACGAGCGGCTGGTCATGGTTGACTGGTCACGGCCGGCTGGTCACGGCCGCCCGCGCTGGGCGAGCCGGGCAAAGCGCGCCGAGACCCGCCCTGCGGCATAGCGCCAAGAGCTGAGGACCCGCTCGTGGGCCCCGGTCATCTCGACCCAGGTCGCCCCGAACGATCGCTTGTGCTCGTAGAGGCCCGCCATCGGGTCGCCTTCCTGGGGTTCGCGATGGTCGGGGGTGACATCGACGCCACCGAGGTCCATCTCGGTGCAGCCCTCGCGGATCGCCAGCTGGATCGCCCGCCAGCGCAACAGGTGCATCACGCCGGGATGGGTGTCGCGCACGCCCGGGGCATCGCCCGAATGCACGGTCGAGAGTCGATCGCCGTGGCGATACAGGATGAGGCCGCCGAGCGCACGGTCGCGATCCCCCGGGTCGTTCGCCTCGAGGTACACGAGCAGCCCCGCGGCATGGGCTGCCGCCCACCAGTCGAGGAAGACCTGTCGGGGGCCGAAGGTGAAGCCCAGCCGCTCCCCAGTCCCCTCGAGAAGGGTCGCGAAGCCGGCCAGCGCCGCATCCACGGTCCGTGTCGACCGCACGAACAGCGGGGCGACGTCCGGCCAGCCCCCCGTGTCGTAGCGCTGGACGACGATCCCGTCGCGCTCGGCGCCGGCGATCCGCTGCCGGGTGCTCTTGGCTACGCCCGCTCGCACGGCCTCGTCATCGGTGTCGCGGGCAAGGGCGAGACTCACTCGGTGACGCGACGGCTGGATCTCGGGAATCTGCGCCCAGCCCGACGAGCGGAGGGCGCGACCGTACGCGGCGTCCGCGGCCGGGACCTCGGCATCGGTAGCGATGACGGCGACACCGCGCTTCCCGAGCCATTCGGTCAGCAACGCCAGACGGCCGGCGGCGGCATCGCCACCATCCAGCGGATTCGTCGTGTCGACGATCGGGCCGCGCGGGATGTAGGCGCTGGTTCCGCCGATCACTGGGAATGGTCGGAGCAGGACGAGCGCGCCGTGATCCCCATCGACCATCACGTGACGTGTTTGCCAGCCGAGCTTGGCGCGTTCCTCGGCCCAGGCGCGGGACTGGTAGACGTGCCCACCGGGTCCCTCGACCACGAGCCGGTCCCAGCCGACGAGCTCGGCCGCCGAGGCTTCGCGCGGGAAGTCGCCCGTGTCGGCGGGCCCGGTCGCGGTCAATCGGCGCCCTCCGCGCCACCGAACGCGGCGGCTCGAGCATTCCCCGCCAGCCCGTGCCGTCGCCGCGCCCACCACACCCGTGCCCGGCCGGCGGTCTCGTAGACGGTCCGCCCAAGTGGATCGAGCACGAGGTCCCAGGCGCCGATGTAGCGCACCTCGCGCCCGCCGAACCCGGTCTTGAAGTGGGCGATCCCGCCGGTCGCCAGGCCCCACAGGTCGTAGCTCGTCGCACCCCGCTCTCGGGACGAGCGGATCGCCTCCCATTTCAGGAGGTAGTTGGCTCGCGTGTCGGCGCCGGCCTGGGTCATGCCGCCGTACGGCTCGACGACGCGCGATCCGCAGCGGACCACGAACAGCGCAGCGAGCGGGTCGCCATCGGCCGACTTCGCGAACAGCAACCTCGCCCGGCCCGCCGGCGCGAATGCCTCCCAGACGTCGCGGTACGCCGCCTCGGTCCGGATCAGGAAGCCGGCCCGCTCGGCCGTCTCGCGGTAGATCCGGTAGAACGCGCCGAGTCGATCGCCGTCGGCATCGACCACGACCACGCCGGCGCTCCTCGCCTTGTTGACGTATTGCCGCCACTTCTTGCGGAGGTCGCCCCACAGCGCCGACTCGTCGGCGGTCAGGTCGATCACGCGGGTCGAGGATGGCTGGATCGGCGGCGCCGACCGCCAGCCATCGGCGGCGAGCTCGCGACGCAGCGCGCCGTCCGGGTCGTGTGGCCCATCGACCTCGATCTCGGGGTCGATCCGCAAGTGGGAGACGCGCCCGGCGAGCCGCGGCAAATCCTTCCGGACGGCCTCGGTGAACGCTCCGAGCTCGTCGCCCGTCCAGCCGCCGCCGAGCGGTCCGCGCGGAGCGTAGGCGAAGGCCCAGGGCAGCGGGCGGGGACGGCGGACCAGGATCTGCGCCCCAACGCGCTCAGCCGCGAGCAACCGGTGCGAGGCCCAGCCGTTGACGGCCTTGACCGCCGCCCAGCCGCTCAGCTGGAGGTAGGAACCGGGATCGCTCGCCTCGACGAGGGTGTCCCAGGCGTTCGTGTCGATCGCCGCGGTCACGTCCGGCGCGGGCGACGGATCGCGTCGACCATGATCGCGACGATAGTGCGGGCATCGTCGATCCGCAAGGCGAACGCCAGCACCCAGAAGGCCGACGCAAAGGCTGCCGTGACGATGAGGATGACGGCCGCAAGACCTGGTATGCCCGGGCGTCCGAGTGTCGCTGGATCGGGCGCCAGCACAGGACCGACCAGGAGGTGGACGAAGATCGCGATCGCCCCCGCGATCGCCGACGCCACGAGCACGCGCAGGGCGACATCGGTGATGGCGGCGAGGCCGAGCGGCCCCTCCCGACGGCGCAGCAGGAGCGTCAGCGTGGTCGCCTCCAGCCAAGCCGCGATCGCGATCGCGATGGCGACGCCGGGCAGCCCGAGCGGGCCGACCAGTAGGACGGCGAGCGTCGTGTTGACGAGGACCGCACCCACGGCGACGACGACCGGCGTCAGCGTGTCCTGCCGGGCGTAGAAGGCGCGCGCCAGGACCGCGATCAGGGCATGGGCGGGCAGGCCGGGCAGGAAGCCCAGGAAGGTGTCCACGGCCGACCGGATCGTCTTCGGATCCAGCTGCCCGAACAGGATCGCCACCGCCTCGAGCCGGACGACCGCGGCGAGCACGCCGACCGGGACCATCACGACCGCCAGTAGCCGTATCGAGCGCGTGAGCAGGCCGATGAACTCGTCCCGGTCCCCGCTCGCCGCGCCGCGCGACATCGACGGGAATAGGACGACGCCAAGCGGCACACCGATGACGCCGATCGGGATCTGCAGCAGCGTGAAGGCGATCGTGAACGCGGTGACGCCGCCGACGCCCACGGTCGTGGCCAGGGCCGTAACGACCACGAACGTGATCTGGCTGGCACCCAGGCCCACTGCGCGTGGCGCCATCAGCGTCAGGGCTTTCCGCGCGGCCGGATCACCCGCGTCGATGCGCCGCTCGTACCGGAAGCCGATCGCCTGCAGCGGGCGGATCTGGACGAGGAGGTGGCCGAGCGAACCCAGAACGACACCGACCGCGAGACCGACGACCCCGAACGACGGTGCGAGCAGCAGCGCGGCACCGATGATCGCGAGGTTGTAGACGATCGGCGCGATCGCCGACGCGGCGAAGCGACCCCGTGCGTTGAGGACGCTCGTGGCCAGGGCGCCGAGCGCGAGGAGGATCGGGCTGAGGACCATGATCCGCGTCAGGTCGATGGTCTGGGCCATTGTCGCCGGGCCGAAGCCGCCCGTGTAGATCGGAACGAGCCGATCGGCGAAGACCAGCACGAGGACCGCGAGGACGAGCAGGGCCGCCAGCATGAGGTTCGCGATAGTCGAGACGACACGCCAGGCGCGCTGCTCCCCATCGGTCTCGAGGAGGCCCGCGATGACCGGGATCAGCGCCGACGACAGCGCCCCCGCCGCCACCAGCTGGAACAACAGGTCCGGGATGCGGAAGGCGGCAAAGAACGCGTCGAGCTCGGCGGGCGCCGGGACAGCATCGGCGATCACCACCAGCCGCACCCAGCCCAGGACGCGCGAGACGAGGAAGGCCCCGGAGACGATCAGCCCGGCGCGGGCCAGGGTGCGCGCGCTCGTCACGCGCTGCTCGCCCGCCGCGCTCGTGGATGCGCCTCCCGATAGACGGCTGCGAGCCGGCCCGGCGAGACGTGGGTATAGACCTGGGTGGTCGCAAGGTTCTCGTGCCCGAGCAGCTCCTGGACGACCCGCAGGTCGGCGCCGCCGTCGAGGAGGTGCGTGGCGAAGGAGTGGCGGAGGGTGTGCGGAGAGACGCCCTCGGGCAGGCCGGCGGCACGACACAGCCGGTCGAGTCGGTAGCGCAGCCCGCGCACGCCGAGGGGAGCCCCGGCGTGGTTCAGGAAGATCTGCGTCGGCGCGCCGGCCGTGTCCTGGTCGGCGGCGCGGTCGGTGAGGATGGGCCGGCCGTGATCCAGGTACGCCTGCAGAGCGCCGACCGCAGGCCGTCCCAGCAGCCCGATCCGTTCCTTCCGACCCTTGCCGATCACCCGGATCTCGCCCCGCCGCAGGTCGACGCTGGCGAGGTCCGCGGCGGCCAGCTCGCTGATCCGCAGGCCCGCGGCGTACGCCGTTTCGACCAGCGCCCGGTCGCGGAGGGCGAGCGCGGTCGCGAGTGCGACCCGGTCGGGGCGAGCGGTCTCCGCCGCGGCCAGCTCGGCCTCGACGACGGCGAGGAGCCGACCGACCTGGTCCACCTCGAGCACGCGCGGCAGCCGGCGCGGGAGACGGGGCGTCGCGATCGCGCCCCACGGATCCCCGGGCGCGAGACCCTCACGGGCCGCCCACCGATGGAACGAGCGGATTGCCGCGAGCCGCTGTGCGACCGTGGATCGCGTCGCGCCATCCCCCAACCGAGCGAGATACGCCCGCAGGTCGGGGCGCGCCGGTCTTGTCCAGTCGATGCCGCGCTCCTTCAGCCAGCCGAGGTAGGTGCCGACGGCCGTGCGGTAGGCGCGGATCGTGTGCTCGGAGGCATCGCGGGCCGCGAGGGAGCGGAGGAACCGATCGAGGGCCGGATGGGTCGCAGGATCCCCCGCGACCGCGCTCACGCCTCGGACGCCGGCTCGGTGGATCGCCTCGATCGGGTGGATCCGCGGCCAGTGCCGCGAGCGCCGGTCCGGGCACGCGCGCCCCGTCCGCCACCCCCGCGCCCGCGCGCCGGCCGCGCCAGCGCAGCCGGGTCGGGTGGACCACCCGCGTACCGTTCGCCGGGCACGATGCCGTCGGGCGGCGTCTCGCTGGTCGAGCCGCACCGCAGGCAGATCGCAACCTCGCCCTTGCGCGCAAGTGGCCCGTCGTCGGTGTCGTGGAGGCCGCCGAGCGGCTCGTAGTTGGTCGTGAAATCGCACTTCGGATAGTTCGAACACCCCCAGAAGACGTTGCCCGTGCGTCGCGCTCGACGCGGGACCAGGTGCCCGTCGTTGTTCTTGGGGCAGACGACCTCGAACGGGAGCGGCTCGGGGGGTGGTGGACCGTCCTTCTTGATGTAGTCGCAATCGGGATACCGCGAGCATCCCAGGAACAGCCCGAACCGGCCGCGCTTGCCCACGAGCGTCCCCTCGCCGCACTTCGGGCAGACCTCGCCCGTGCCCGGCTGTGGCGGCGGCTCCTCGCCGGGGAGCGGCCTCGTCTCCTTGTGCTCGGGGTACATCGAACAGGCCAGGAACCGACCGTTGCGCCCGAGCCGGATGACCATCGGGTGACCCTCGGAGCAAACCTCGTCGGTCTCCTCCGTCGTGAAGTCGCGGCGGCGCGTGGTCTTCCTGACCTCGTCGACACGGTCGCGCAGGGGCGGATAGAACGCCTGCAGCAGCGGGACCCAGGCCCGCTCGCCGCGGGCGATCTCGTCGAGCTCCTCCTCCATGCGGGCGGTGAAGGCCAGGTCGACGTAGTCGCCGAAATGCTCGACGAGCAGGTCGGTCACGATCCCGGCGACGGGCTCGGGCCGAAGGCGACGCTCCTCGACGCGCACATAGCCGCGGTCGACGATCGTCGAGATCGTCGCGGCGTAGGTCGACGGCCGGCCGATGCCATGCTCCTCGAGCGCCTTGATGAGCGTCGCCTCGGTGTAGCGCGGCGGCGGTTCGGTGAAGTGCTGGGTCGGGGTCACGTCGCGCACGTCGGTGCGGTCGCCTTCGGCCAGCGTCGGAAGCCGTCGCGCGGCGTCCTCGGTCTCCTCGCCGTCGTCGTCCCGACCCTCGGTGTAGACGGCGGCGAACCCCTCGAACAACGTTCGCGTGGAGGTCGCCCGCAACTCAAAAGGGCCGTCCTGGAGCTCGACGGTCGTGGTCTCGAGCTCCTTGGGCGCCATCTGCGACGCAAGGGCACGTTGCCAGATCAGCCGATAGAGGCGCAGCTCCTCCGGCTTCAGCGTCGACGCGAGCGAGTCCGGGTCGCGCCGGAAACTCGTCGGACGGATCGACTCGTGCGCCTCCTGAGCACCCTTCGAGGTGGTCTTGTAGACGCGGCCCTTCGGCATCGTGTACGGATCGCCGTACCGTCCGGCGATGACCTCGCGCGCCTCGCCCATCGCGACACCGGCCATCGCAGTCGAGTCGGTGCGCATGTAGGTGATCAGCCCGACATGGCCGTCGGGCGTGTCGACGCCCTCGTACAGCCGCTGCGCGATCGACATGGTCCGCTTGGGGCTGAACGACAGCTTGCGGCTCGCCTCTTGCTGGAGGGTCGATGTCGTGAATGGCGGCGCCGGCGAGCGTTTCTGGGTGCGGACGCCGATCTTGCGCACGACCGGATGGGCCTCGCGCAATGCCGTTACGTGCCGCTCGGTGGTCGCCTCGTCCGGCAGGTCGGGCGGGTCGCCATCGATGCGCACGAGCTCGGCCGCGAACGTATCGCCCGACGCCGTGGCGAGGATCGCCTCGATCGTCCAGTACTCGCGCGCGGTGAACGCCTCGATGTCGCGCTCGCGCTCGACGACGAGCCGGACGGCGACCGATTGGACACGGCCCGCCGACAGGCCGCCGCGGACCTTGCGCGAGAGGAGCGGGCTGAGCGTGTAGCCGACGAGCCGATCGACGATCCGGCGGGTCTGCTGGGCGTCGACGAGGTTGCGGTCGATGCCGCGCGGATTGGCGAACGCCGCCCGGATCGCCGGCTCGGTGATCTCGCTGAAGGTCACGCGCCGAGTCTTCTCGGACGGGACGTGCGCGGCCTCCGTGACGTGCCAGGCGATCGCCTCGCCCTCGCGATCGAGGTCGGTCGCGAGATAGACGAGGTCGGATCCCTTGGCCGCCCGCTCGATGTCCGTGACCTGCTTGCGCCGGTCGTCGCTGACGACGTATTCGGGGGTGAAATCGTGGTCGACATCCACCCCGAACTTGCCTTTGCCGGGGTTCTCGGGGAGGTCGCGGACATGACCGTAGGACGCGAGGACGCGGTAGTCGTCGCCCAGGTAGCGCTCGATCGTCCGCGCCTTCGCCGGGGATTCGACGATCACCAGGTTCCTTGGCACGGCCGGGAGTGTAGCACCGGGTCCTGCACGGACCCTTACCTGCCGGTGGACGTCAGCCCGTCGACTCGGCACGCCTCGACGACGAACTCGCAACTCGCGCACCGAGGCACGAGGCGGAGCCCCGACGCCATCGGCCCGAGGTTTCAGACCTCGCGGATGCGGCGCAGGAAGTCCTCGTCGATCTCGAGCTCGCCGTCCTCGTCGGCCGGTGCTGCCGCCTGGGGTGCGCCAACGGCCGCAGCGACGGGCACTTGCACCGGGAGTCCGGTCTCGGCCGCCGACGCCGCCGGCACCTCGACGAACCGGATGTGGAGGTAGGCGAACACGAACACCGATGCCGAGTCGTCGATGAAGATCGGACGCTTCCCGTCGAGCATGCGCAGGTTCGTGCAGCGCAACGCGACGTCGCCCGGAGCGGGCATCTCGAACAGGTCGCAGAGCAGTGGCTGCTCGTTGATGATGTGGAGGACGGCGTTGCGGATCACGGGGCGCATCGTGCTCCGCGTGGGGAGCGCGCGGCAGGGACCCGATGGTCCCCCTTAGGGGTGGTAGAAGTCGACGACGAGGCGAACGCGACCGCCGGACACCCAGACGCCGATCCCGGCCCGGTCATAGGCGCTGTTCATCAGGTTCACATAATGGCCGCCGTCCGGACTCCACGAGCGCTCGCTCTGGAAGTACAGGTGGCTGCCCAGCACCGCACTGTATGGATTGCCGGAGCGGCAGCCGAGGTTCTCCGCCCAACGGTAGCTCGTGTACCCGGCCCGCCGCAGACGGTCGCCTGGATTGCCGCCGCTGAAGTGCGTGCACATGTTGTTGACGGCGAGCTTCTTCGCGTACGGCCGAGCGACCTTGCTGCTGATCCCTGCATCGAGCTTGAGCGGCGCGACGTTGCGACCGCCCGGGCTGCTGCAATCGCCGCCCGACGTAACGTTGCCACCGGTGCGCGTGCAGTTCATGAGCTTGAGGTAGTAGCGCTCGACGGCGCCCCAGGTCGCGGTGCCGACCGTTCCACCGCCGCCGCCCCCACCGCTCCCGGCGCTCGTGCTCGCGGCGCTGACGCGGATCACCCGGGCGACGGTATGGAAGGCGACGCTGGCGGTCTTACTGAGGCTCGTGCCGTCCGTGCTGCGCGCCGTCCTCGAGACCATCGCGACCACGCGCGCATCCCAGGGGAGCGGCGAGGCCGGGTCGAACACGAGCACCCTGCCGTTCTCGGCGAAGGAGATCGTGCCCTTCACGGCCTTGCCACCGGCCGTGACCCTGAACGCGGCCTTCGTCGTGCGGTGGTCCATCGGCCTCGTGAAGCGCACCGAGATCGCGGTGTCGCGCGGCACGTCCTGGGTGAGCGGTCGCGGTCGGAATCGGACGACGGCCGGGGCGACGCTCGTGCGGACCGCGAGCGACGTGGCGGCGATCTGGGATCCGCTGGCGTCGCGGGCACCGACGATCAGTAGGCGGTACCGGGCGTCGGCCTTCAGCAGGCGTGACGGGGTGAACATGTAGACCGTCCTGCCGCCCGGGCCGACTTGACTCGTGAGCAAACCGGACGTGGCGGGCTCGAGCCGGATCGCCGCCGCGATCGAGGTCGGGTCGACCGGCTGGTCGAACGTCACCGTGAAGGCGGAGTCGATCGCGACCCTCGATCCGGACTGCGATGTCGCGGCGACGGTCGCGGTGGTGGCCGCTCGGGTGAGGAACGCGGCCCGGACCGGGCTCGTCATCGGTCGACCGGTCGACGCGAGCGCACCGGGCCCGACCGAGATCGTGTAGAACGTGCCGGTCGCCCAGTGCGTGGCCGGCGCGATCACGAGGCTCGTGTCGTCGTCATTCCAACGGAACGTGATGTCGGTGCGGGGCTCGATCGTCAGCGCGGCCTCGACGGAAGCGCGCTCCATGGGCGTCGTGAATGAGATCGTGGCGGGCGCGTTCAGCTGGACCTTGGTTCCGACCGTCGTGCTGAAGGCTGCCTGGGTCAGCGGCACGATGTCGCGAACCGCCGACGCCGTCGTCACCGCCGGCCGGGCAAGCGTGATCGCGCCAAGGGCCATCACGGCGCCAAGGCTGATCGCGACCCCCGCCCGAACCACCCTTGACCTGCCCAACGCCGCCGCCGAATAGACGGAGACCAATACGGGGACGGCCAGGAGCGCGACGAGGTATTTCCGCAATACAGAACTCGGCTGCAGCACCCTGGGGGCGACGGGATGGGGGTTCCCGGGGGGTCGCCCACGTCCGCTGGGGCGTGACGCGCCCGTCAGGGTAGCATCGGCCGTCCAGCGCGGGCAACCCGCCCCCTGGTTTTGCGCAGCGAGTCCTCCCGGAACGTGCGCAGCTCGCCGAGCAGCGGTCCGGACGGTCGATAGCGCCCGTAGGCGCCGGTTACCAGCCCTCGCCGCTCGAGCATCGTCAGGGCTGCGAGCACCGCGGCGACGGGCAGATCGGTGCCGGCAACCAGCTCGTCGACCGTCGCCAGGCCTCCCACAAGCGCCGCGGCGATGGACGCCTCCGCCTCCCCGAGGTCCTGCGTCGTCGCGCTCGACAGGCGCAGGTCCGTGTCGTCGACCGGGTCGGTGAACCCGAGATCGGCGATGAGCTGCGGGACGCCCGCGACGAGGTGGGCCACCTGCGCCCACTCCCGCAGGAACGCGAGGCATCCGGCCGAAGCGTGGCTGTCGATCGGCCCGGGGACCAGGAAACAGCCCCTGCCCTGTTCAAGTGCCCAGGAGGCGGTGATGAGCGCGCCGGATCTCGCCGGTGCCTCCACCACGACCGTGGCGTCACTCAAGCCGCTGATGATCCGGTTCCGCCGCGGGAATGTGCCCTTCGACGGCTCCGTGTCCGGGGCGAGCTCGGAGACGATGGCGCCACCCGCGGCGAGGATGGCGTCGGCGAGCCGGATGTGGGCGCTCGGCCCGAGGGTGGCATGCCCGCCACCGATGACCGCGACTGTCGTGCCGCCCGCTCGGACCGTGGCTTCGTGGGCGGCGCCGTCGATGCCGAACGCGAGGCCCGAAACGACCGTCGCATCGGCGGCCACGAGGGCCGTCGCGATGCGCCCTGCTGACGTTCGTCCCGGGCCCGTCGCGCGGCGCGTGCCGACCACCGCGACGGCCCGTGCACGCGACAGCGCGTCGACGTGGCCGCGGGCGTATAGCACATGCGGCGGCATCGCCACGCCGGCCAGGCGGGCGGGGTACGCCGGTTCCTCGACCGTCACGACGCGCACATCGAGCGCTCGCAGACGGGCCACGATCCGATTGCTCTGCTGGACGGTCTCGGCGATCGCGGCCGCGACCCCGTCGAGCACGGGTTGGTCGCGATGTTCGGCATCGGTGCGCGGCGTGGCCGCGATCCGCACCACGCCGCCGGGCTCGGCGGCCGCCGCGACCACGGCTCGCGCCGTGCCGAACTGCGACAGCAGGGCGGCGAAGCCGATCGGTCCTAGGCCGCGCACGGCGGCGAGCACGGCCCATGCCTCGCGTTCGGGCGCGTACGGGTCGACGGCCGGTCCGGCCCCCTGCGACAGGCTTCGCCCCGTGTCAACCGCTCCGCGCATCCCGACGCCGATCACCGTCAGGACGCCAGCGCCGATTCATGGCGGGCCACCTGTGGGCGGTAGTGGGCGGCCTCCTCGATGTGCGGGATCTCCACGACTGTGGACCCGGCCAGGTCGGCGATCGTCCGCGCGACGCGGAGGAGCCGTTCGGTGCCACGGCCGCTGGCCAGCTCGGCGTCGGCGAGCTCGGTCACCCGTCGCGATGCGCGACCGGACAACAGGCACGCGCGGCGCAGCTGGCGCCCGCGCAGTCGGCCGTTGACGCGATCGCCATCCAGCCCGACCCGCCGGCGGGCTACCACGATCCTCGCCGCGACAGTGGCGGAGTCTTCGGGATCCACCATTGCGACGAGCGACGCGGCCGGCACCCGCGGCATCGAGACCCACAGGTCGATCCGATCGCGCAACGGGCCGGACACCCGACGGCCGTAGCGCTCGACTTCGCCGGGCGTGCACCGGCAGCGGCCCTCCGGGAATGTGCCCGCGAACCCGCACGGGCACGGGTTCATCGCGGCGACGAGCTGGAAACGGGCGGGAAACGTCATGACGCGGCCGGCCCGCGCGATCATGACCCGGCCCTCCTCGAGCGGCTGGCGGAGCGCCTCCAGCACGTCCCTATCGAACTCGGCCAGCTCGTCGAGGAACAGGATCCCGTGATGCGCCCGAGTGACTTCGCCGGGTGCGAGCGCCGCTCCGCCGCCGACCATGGCCGCATACGAAAGCGTGTGGTGCGGAGCCCGGAACGGGGGACGGCGCCGGAGCTCGGTGATCGGCCCCTCGCCGGCCGCCGATGCGACGATCGAGACGGCGAGGGCGGCCGCGTCGTCGAGGGCCGGCATCAAACCCGGGATCGTCCGCGCGAGCAGCGTCTTGCCGACTCCCGGCGGCCCACTCAGCATCAGGCCGTGTCCGCCGGCAACCGCGATCTCGAGTGCGCGACGTGCCTCGGATTGGCCGCGTACCTCGGCGAGGTCCGGGATCACATTCAAGGGTGTGATGGAGGGTCGATCGGCTTCCTGGCGGGCGATCCCGACCGGTCCGGTGATCGTGACCCTCGGCATGGCGACGACGGCCCGCTGGCGCCGGCTGCCGCGGACCACCTGGGCCGCCTCGGCCAGGCTCGCGACCCCGACCACCTCGACGCCGTCCACCAATCGGGCCTCATCCACGGCGCCTGCGGCCACCACGACCCGCTGGATCCGGCGTCTGGCGATGGCCGCGACCATGGGGAGGATGCCGGGTACGGACCGGACGTCGCCGTCGAGGCCAAGCTCGCCGATGAGACCGACCGCGCCACCGCCGGCACGGACCTGTTCGGATCCAAGCAGGATCCCGAGCGCGATCGCCAGATCAAGCGAGGCGCCGGTCTTGCGCAGCTCCGCCGGAGCGAGGTTCACCGTTATCCGCCGCGGAGGAAAGGCGAACCCGGCATTGCGGATGGCGCCGCGGACCCGTTCGCGTGCCTCCTGGACCGCGGTGTCGCCGAGGCCGACGACCGTGAACCCCGGCAAGCCGGGCGCGACGTCGACCTCGACGCGGATCGACCGGCCGTCCAGGCCGTGCAGCGTTGCGGATGGGACGACGGCCAACACGGCCGTCACCCTATCGGGAGCCGCTCACCCGGGACTTATCGACCGCTCACCTCGCGTCAACCACCGGCGCACCGGACGGTTTGTCGGTCAGCGGGCTGGAACGGGCTGCAGCTTCTCGGCGCTCGCCACCTTGTCGACGCCGCGGGCGAATTGCAGGAGCGACGCACCGAGCGGTGAATCGGCCTTCGTGAACATGAACGGCGCCCCGGAGTTGAGCGCGCTGATCGCCCCGCGGTATTCGTTCACGATCTGGTGGTCGATCGTCCGTCGCAGTGCACCCTCGGCGTTCTTGACATTGATCCCGGTGAACGCGTTGGAGCGGTTGAGCACGAGCTGGACCTTGGCCGGCGGGTAGCCGAGATGGTTCATCGTCTCGAGGATGAGCCGCACGTTCTTGAGGCAGGACAGGTCGGCCGTCATCACGACATATACGGCCTCGGCTGCCTCGAAGACTCCGAGGTTCACGTCGTCGAGCCGCTTGTCGACGTCGACGAGGATGTAGTCGTAGAGCGACGTCAGCTGCTCGGTGATGAACGGCAGGTGCTCGGGACGGACGAGTTCGGCGGTCTCGGGTGACGGCGGCGCGAGCAGCAGGTCGACGCCCGAGTCGTGCTTGACGATGACGTTCCGGATGAGGTCGGCGTCGATGGAGGGCGCGGTCACGATGTCGACGATGCTCTTGCGATCGAGCCCGAGATCGAGGAACACCCGGTGGTCGCCGAACTGCAGGTTGCCGTCGACCAGGCAGACCTTGCGACCGAGCTCACGGTGGAAGGCGATCGCCGCGTTGATCGCGATCGTCGTCGTCCCGACCCCGCCCTTGGCGCCGTAGAAGGCGAGCACCCGGCCCATCGGCGGTCGAGCGAGCAGCGCGTCGCGTGGCGCGAACCGGGCGAGGAGGCTCTTGATCCGGGCCAGCAGCTCGGCCGGGTGGAACGGCTTGATGAGGTAGTCGTCGGCGCCTGCGCGCAGCCCGCGGACCTTCTGTTCGACCTCGCGTTCGGCGGTGAGCATGATGATCGGAACGTGGCCCGAGCCGCCCTCCTCGCCACGGATCTTGGTCGCGACCTGGTACCCGTCGAGCTTGGGCAGCATGACGTCGAGCAGGATGAGATCCGGGATCTCGGCCCCCCAGAGCCGGAACCCTTCGGCCCCGTCCCCGGCGATGACGACGTCGTAGCCCTCCTGCTTGAGCGTGTACTGCAGGAGCCGCTGGACGTTCGGGTCGTCATCGACGACGAGGATCTTGGCCGCCATCGGTCCTCCAGGAGCATCGCGCCGATCGCCTGGGGCCGTCGACAGGCTCCCCGGCGGGGCGATTATAGGCTGCCCTCTCTTGCGCCGAGATCGTCGTCGCGTGCACGCTCGAATGCCACCCGCAGGAAGTCCGTGACACGGCGCTCATAGTCCTGTCCCGCGACCGCGTGGGCCCGGCTGGGGTCGGCGCCCTCCACGATCCAGTGCTCGGCAGACGGCCCCGCGAGCGCCATGAGTCGCTGGCCCTCGCCGAGCGGGACCGTGCCGTCGGCTGCGCCATGGATCAGCAGCAGTGGGACCGGCTCGATCAGGCCGATCACTTTGCCCGGCTCCGTGTCGCGCGGATCGGCGCCGAGCCTGCGCGCGGCGGCATCGAACAGGCGCCCGGCGATGAACCGCCGCAATGGCGATCGGATGCGGTTCGCGACCGGGACCTCGACGCCGGCCGGGACCGATTCGGCGACGACGGCCACGATCTGCGGCCGAGGGGCATCGATCGGGGCCCGGGTCGCCGCCGTGTCGGCGTCGGGCCCGGCCAGCCTGCCGTCGCCCAGGATCGCCACGGATTCGATCGCGGCGATGCCGCCCATCGAGGTTCCAACGAGGGCAACACGGGTGATCCCACGCTCCCCGAGCCAGGCAAGGGCCCCGGCCACGTCCTCGACCTCGAGCATGCCGAAGGTCGTGGGCCCCGGATCCGACTCGCCGTGGCCGCGGAAATCGAGCCCGAGCACGCCCGCGGTTCTGCGCAGGCACGGCCCGTACTCGACGAGATCCGGGGCGATGGAGCCTGAGTAGCCGTGCAGAAGGAGGATCGCGTCGTGGGGATCCGCGACCCACGCTTCCTCCCGCTCCAGCGGCAGCCAGCGTCCGGAGAGGCGCAATCCGTCGCGCGATCGCAGGCGGACCACCTCCCCGCCGAGGGCGTCCAGGGCCGGACCGAGCGCGGCCTCATCAACCCCGGCCCGTGGGCCCGCGAGCAACCGGTCTGCGGCGCGCCGGCCGACTGTCCGCAGCGTCACGACCGAGACGAGCGTCGCACCGGCTGCGCCCAGGAGCCGGCGGATCATGTCGGCGACGGTCCGCCGGCGACGGCGCTGGATTCGAGCGCCTCGAACACGATCCGGCTCCATGTCTCGAGGTGGTCGATCCCGGCGGCGACCTCATCGGGTGGAACGAAGACGCCGGACAACTTGTCGGTCTCGCGGACGCTCACCGCACGGCCGCGCGCGTCCGCGACGAACACGACCCCGAGATGGACGGCGCCGACGTCGGTGGTGTCGTCATTGAGCAGCGCGATCGGCGTGAAATCCGGCTCGAAGTCGGCGTCCAGCTCCTCTCGCCACTCCCGGCGCATGCCGTCGAACAGCCCATCATCGCCCGGATTGAGGTGGCCGCCGACTCCGATCGACCAGCGATCGAACAGGCGGACGTCGCCGCCGGCTCGGGTTCGCCGCATCAGGAAGTACCGATCGCCGTCCCGGAGCACGAGGTACGGGATGATCTGCTTGTTCTCCGGGTCACGCTCCATCTCGTCCCGAGGTTCGTATCGACCGCCGACCGCGACGGTCTCGAGAAACGCCGCCAGGCCATCGAAGCGGAGACCGTGCCAGGCGCCGCGGTCGGGAACGAGGTCGCGGGCGACGACGAGGACCTGCTCGCCGGTCGACGGGCTCACGGCGGCCCCTCGAGTCGATCGCGCGCCAGCCGCAGCCGACCTGCAACGGCGTTCCCATCCGGGCCGCCGGCACGCTCGAGCTCCGCGGCCCACGAATCGAGGACCGAGATCAGATCGCGGACGCGGCGTGCGATCCGCGGTCCGTTCGTGGCCGCGATCCCGGCACCCATCGTCACGTCACCACGGGCGAGCCGGGTCATGTCGCGCCAGCCAGTCGCGGCGAGTGCCGCGAGGACCCGCCAATCCTCCCTGGGATGGGGCCCGCCGCCGGCGACGGCCTCGACGAGCGCCGCGGCGACGATTAGCGGGAGGTGGCTGATCGCCGCGACCGCGTCGTCGTGGTCGGCCGCCGTCATCCGCTGCGGACTCGCTCCGGTCGCCGCTGCCAGCGCCTCGACTCGCTGGACGGCGGCATCATCGGCGGTCGGGATGACGATCCAGGGGCGATCGACGAACAGGTCCGGGGTCGATGCCTCGTAGCCGCTCGCCTCGCGACCGGCCATCGGGTGGCCGCCCACGAACCGAAGCTCGAGGGCGGCGGCGCGCTCGACGATGGCCGCCTTCGTGCTTGCCACGTCCGTGATCACGGTGTCCGCGGCGAGCGATCCGCGCCAACGCTCGGCCAGGTCGTCGAGCTGGGTGAGGATATCGGGGGCGGGACCCGCCAGCACGACCAGCGCGGCGCCGGAGATCGCGGCCTCGGGTGTCGCCGCGGCTTCGTCGATCAGCCCGTCGCGCAGCGCCGCTGCCGGCCCGACGCCGCTCGGCGACCAGGCGATGATCTCGTCGAGCCCGAGCCCCGCGGCACGCCCATCCGCCCGAAGCGCCCGGGCCACGGAGCCGCCGATCAGCCCGAGCCCGAGGAGTGCCAGCCGCATGGGCCCGAGTATCGCAGCCGCTCGGCGCGGCCGTCGTCTGGCTCCGGGACCGCCTCTCTTCAGTCGATCGGGTCAGCCGCGGCGACGATTGACCCGGCGATCGGCGACCCGCCGTTCACCTTCTTCCGGCGGCGGACCCGGATCATCGGGCGGGTTCTGGCGTCGGAGCCGTTCGCGGCGCTCGCTCTCGCGACGCTCCATGTCCATATACGCCCCGCAGCGCGGACAGCGGCGTTCTTCGGCGAAAAGGGACTCCAGGGGCGCGACCGTATAGATCTGCCGCCCGCATGACCAGCAGGCGAGTCGTGGCATCGCTCCGACCCCCTTTCCGATATGCGCGCTGTGGTGAGCCTACCGCCGAACCGTCGCGCCGGCTCAGCCGACCGCAGGCAGGCTGGCCAGGGCGGCCTCGACCTTCTCGGTCGGGTACTCGTAGTCCTCCAGCGATCCGTCAAGGTACCGCTCGTAGGCGGTCAGGTCGAAATGGCCGTGCCCGCACAGGTTGAACAGGATGACGCGCGCCTCGCCCGCGTCCTTGGCGGCCAGCGCTTCGTCGATGGCGATGCGGATGGCGTGCGTCGGTTCGGGCGCAGGGAGGATCCCTTCAGCACGCGCGAACGTCACGCCAGCCTCGAAGCTCGCGCGCTGGTGCACGCTCCGAGCCTCGATGTAGCCGTTCTCCTTCAGTAGACTGACGAGCGGCGACATGCCGTGGTAGCGAAGGCCGCCGGCGTGGATCGGCTCCGGGATGAAGTCGTGGCCGAGCGTGTACATCTTGGCGACCGGGGCCATCTTGGCGGTGTCGCCGAAGTCGTACGCGTACACGCCGCGCGTGAGGCTCGGGGCGGCCTCGGGCTCGACGGCGACGATCCGATGGGACGTGCCCTCGCGGAGATTGCGACCCAGGAACGGGAACGTGAGGCCCGCGAAGTTCGATCCGCCGCCGGCGCAGCCGATGACGACATCGGGCGACTCGTCCGCCATGGCCATCTGCTCGATCGCCTCCTGGCCGATCACCGTCTGATGGAGCAGGACGTGGTTGAGTACCGACCCGAGTGAGTACTTGGTGTCTTCGCGGGTCGCCGCGTCCTCGACGGCTTCGCTGATCGCGATGCCGAGTGAGCCGGGACTGTCCGGATGCTCGGCGAGGACGGTCTTGCCGTAGTTCGTGGTCGAACTGGGACTGGCCACGACCGACGCCCCGTAGGTCTCCATGAGGATCCGCCGGTACGGCTTCTGGTCGTAGCTCGCTCGGACCATGTACACCTTGACCTCGAGCCCGAAGTAGGCACCGGCGAACGCCATGGCACTCCCCCACTGCCCGGCGCCGGTCTCGGTGGCGATCCGCGTGACGCCCTGTTCCTTGTTGTAGAAGGCCTGGGCCAGGGCCGTATTCGGCTTGTGGCTGCCCGATGGGCTGACGCCCTCGTACTTGTAGTAGATGTGGGCCGGCGTATCGAGCGCGCGCTCGAGTCGATGAGCGCGGTACAGCGGGCTCGGACGGTAGAGGCGGTAGGCGTCCCGGACCGGCTCGGGGATCTCGATCTCGCGCTCGGCGGACACCTCCTGGCCGATGAGCGCCATCGGGAACAGCGGAGCCAGATCGTCGGGACCGATCGGTTCGAGCGTCGCCGGATGGAGGTAGGGCGACGGCGCTACCGGGAGGTCCGCGGCGATGTTGTACCAGGCACGGGGGATGCGGCTCTCATCGAGCGTGAACTTGGTCTGGCGGGGTTCCACAGCCAGTGCTGACATCGGCGACCCTCCGAGCACCCCGCCGCGCCGAGGTCGTGCGGTCGGGACGGCAGCCTATCGTGCGCGGCGCTGGGGGCGCAACCGCTCGGGTCGGACCGACCAGGCGACCGAGGACGCGAGCAGCGGCAGGATCAGGATGATCCCGCCGTTCTTGCCGCCGCCACCCTTGCCGTTGCCGTTCCGGCAGGCCTTGTGCGGGTCGTCGGTCTTGGCATGGCCGGGCGGCGTGCCGCCCCTGGTCGGACATGGCGGGCGGGCCTTGGACTTGCCGTTCGAGGCGGAGGTCGGCTTCGGGGTCGGGTTGGCCGTCGGCTTCGGCGTGGGCTTGGGGGTCGGCCTGGCGGTGGGGGCCGGGGTCGCACGAGCGGTTGGCGCCGGGGTTGCCCGGGCGGTGGGCGCCGGCGTCGGCTCACCCGTCGCGGCGGGCTGGCTCGGGCGGGGGGTTGTCGGTGTCCCGGGCGCGGTCGTCGGATTGCCGGGCACGGCCGGCGACGCCGAGGCGACCGCGATGGTGGGGCTCGGGCCGACCAGCGTCCCCGTCGCGGTGGGCGATGGCGAGGGCGCCGGCGATCCGGATGGGGTCGTCGGCGGTGTTTCGCTTGCCGGCGGCTGCGGGGAGGTCCCGGACGTCGGTGGCGTACCGGCGGTCGTCGGCGTGGGGACGATCGCGATCGGACCGCTGCTCGCGCCCGCTCGCTGTTGCAGTTCGACCCCCCCGATACCGAGTGCGATCGTTGCAAGGACGAGGTTCAGGACACCGAGGCTCACGATGAGTCGGGCGCGCTGACTGGTCGTCACAGCGATTCGGGCACTCCTGTCGACCCGGTCAGGTCGGGTCCGGGGTGGTCTGATGGTACACGGGAGGGTGCGCAGACGACGACGAACCGAGACCCTCGAGCGCGACGGGGACATATCTGGCCGGGCCGCCACCGGTCACGCTCTCGAACAGGCCGATGTGCTCGATCGTGCACGGGATCGACCGTCCGGTCATCGCGGCCACGAGCCTGCCGGCGACCAGCGGCCCGACCGAAACCCCGTCGGACCGCGCGAGCGTGAGATGGGGACGATAGGGTCGAGGCTCGGGCGCCCAGCCGGCCGCGACCAGGTGGCGTTCGGTGAGCTTGGCGAGTCGATCGAGCGCGTCGGTCGCACCGGCGACACCGATCCACAACGTCCGCGGCCGGGCCGCGCGTGGGAACGTCCCGGCGCCGGTGAGCTCGAGCTCGACTGGGCCGTCGGCGGCTCGGGCGACAGCGGTGACCGCTTCAGCAGTCGGTCCGACCAGCCCTTCCGGCGTCGGGCCGAGGAAGCGAAGCGTCAGGTGGAGGCCGTCGAGGCGGACCCAGCGTACGTCGCGGGCACCGTCGGGCAGACCCGCGGCCCGAACCTCGTCGACGATCGCCGCAACGGCCTTCGCGGCCGCATCGGGGAGCGGCAACCCCACGAACAGGCGCCGACCAGGGACGCCGGCATGCGGATCTCCCCGGCGCTGGCTCAACCGGCTTCGGCCGGATCCTCGCGCTCGCGGTCCCAGAGGGCACGGTCGTCGCGCAGGACCTGCAGCGCCGCGTCGTGGTCGCGCCAGCCGACGACATCGACCGCCTTGTCCTCGAGCGCCTTGTACGTCTGGAAGAAGTGCTCGATCTCCACGAGGCGGTGTGGGCGGACCTGCTCAAGCCGCTCGATGTGCTGCTGGTGGGCATCGCCGAGCGCGACGCAGAGGACCTTGAAATCGAAGCCCTTCTCGTCACGCATCTCGAGCCCGCCGATCGGCCGGGCCCAGACGTGGCAACCCGTGAAGGTCGGCTCGTCGATGATCAGGAGCGCGTCCGTATGGTCGCCGTCGCCGGCGCGCGTGCCTTCGATGAAGCCGTAGTCGAAGTTGTAGTAGACCGCACTTGAGAGCACGCGGTCGAGCCGGTAGACGCCGGCTCTTTCGTCGTACTCGTACTTGTTGCGCGAGCCGCGCGGGATTTCGACGACGATCTCGACGACATCGGGGAAGTCACCGGGGCTGGGCACCGGCCAACGATAGCCGAGTCCTCGAGCGATGGCGGGGCGGGGCACGCCCGTGTCCCGTGGTACGGCAACGCGGCTCCAAAAAGGCGGGGAAGATGCCGGCGTCCCGTGGTACGGCAACTCGGTGCCAGTCAAGCACGGGAACTTGCGCGTATTCCGTGGTACGGCAACAGGGCGCCGGCGAGGCGCCGATCTTTACTACTCCTGCCGCAGTGCGGAAATACCGAGCCTAGATTGTCGTGCGACGGCAGGATGACCAAGGATCCGGCGACTTGCGTCCTCTAGTTGCCGTCCCGCGGGAACGCCGACGCGATCACGCGGGTGAGGCCTCGTGTGACCGTGGCACGCCATGGCTCGAGGTTAGCCGTTGTACAGCCGAATCCTCGGGCGGATGGCTCGCGGGAGCGTCGAATCCTCGCGCCGATGCGCTCCCCAGAGCGCGCTCGGAATCCTCGGGCGGATGGCTCGCGGGAGCGTCGCCTCCGCCCTCGGAGGGGTCAGTCGTTGTAGAGCCGCTCCTCGATCAGTTTCTCCTGCACGCTGCGACCGTTCGGGTCGAAGCAGGAAAACTCGAAGTGCTTCTCGAACTCGAGGTCGACGTTGTCCTGACCGCCGCGGTTCTTTTCGACCGAGACCACGACCCAGTCGCGGAAGCGCTGCGCCTGGTACGGGTTGAACTCGATGTTGACCTTCGCGACGATGTGGTACTTCTCGTTGAGGATCAGGATGATGTCGGCCTCGTAGTTGATCGCCGACGAGCCGCGCA
>JBIOWA010000098.1:0-30122 GCA_044868045.1 Candidatus Limnocylindrales bacterium | reverse complement strand
CCCGTGGCCGAACCGATCTGGTCCTCTGCCTCGAGCTCGCCGTACTCGAACCGCTGCGGTCCGAGCAGCTCGGCCAGCTTCTTCGCGTCGATGACCGTCTTGCGCTTGCGACCCTCGGCGACCTGCCGGGCGGTCTTGCGCATGACGTTGGCGATCTCGCGCTCGAGGTTCCGGACGCCGGCCTCGTGCGTATACGAGCGAACGAGCTCGGTCATCGCCTCGTCGGTGATCTCGATGTGCTTGTCGCTGAGGCCGTGGTTGGTCTTCTGCTTGGGGATCAGGAACCGCTTGCCGATCTCGATCTTCTCGGTCTCGGTGTAGCCGGGCAGCTGCACGATCTCCATCCGGTCGCGCAACGGCGACGGGATCGGGTCGAGCAGGTTGGCCGTCGCGATGAACAGGGTCTTCGACAGGTCGAACGGCACCTCCAGGTAGTTGTCCTGGAAGCTGAAGTTCTGCTCCGGATCGAGGACCTCGAGCAGCGCGGACGACGGGTCACCCCGAAAGTCCATGCCGATCTTGTCGACCTCGTCGAGCATGAACACCGGGTTGTTCGACCCCGCGGTCTTGATGCTCTGGATGATCCGGCCGGGCAGCGCGCCGATATAGGTGCGCCGGTGGCCGCGGATCTCAGCCTCGTCGTGGATGCCGCCGAGGCTCATGCGGACGAACTTGCGGCCCATCGCCCGGGCGATGCTCCTGCCCAGGCTCGTCTTGCCGACGCCGGGGGGTCCCACGAAGGCCAGGATCGGGCTGCGGATCTCGTCCGCCAGGGTGCGGACCGCGAGGTATTCGAGGATCCGCTCCTTGATCTTCTCGAGGCCGTAGTGATCCTCCTCGAGGATGCGGGCGGCCTCCTTGATGTCGAGCTGGTCGTCGGTCGAGACGTTCCAAGGCAGGCCGATCAGCCAGTCCACGTAGGTACGGATGACGCCGACCTCGGGTGAGGCGGACGGGATCCGGCTCATGCGGTCGACTTCCTTGATCGCTCGGGTCTTGATCTCGTCCGGCATGCCGGCGGCCTCGACCTTTTCGCGGAGCTCGTTGATCTCGGCCTGCTGCGGGTCGTCCTCACCGAGCTCGCGCTGGATCGCCTTGAGCTGCTCGCGGAGGATGTACTCGCGCTGGGTCTTGTCCATCTCCGACTTGACCTCGGACTGGATCCGACCCTTGAGCTCGAGCACCTCGACCTGGTGGGCGAGGAAGTTGGACACGAGCTTCAGGCGCTCGACGACGTCGATGGTCTCGAGGAGCTCCTGGCGCTGCTCGGTGGTCATGTCCGGGCTGTACGCCACCATGTCCGCCAACAGCCCCGGCTCGCTGATGTTGCGAGCCGCCACGGCGGCCTCCGGCGGCACGGGCGCACCGTTGGCGACGTACTGCTCGATCTGGGCCTGGACGGTCTTCATCAGCGCCTGGATCTCGAGTCCGTCGGGGGTGGCATCGGCCACTTCCTCGATCGAGGCACGGAGATACGGCTCGGTCTGGCTGAAGCCGCGCAGGTGGAGTCGGGATTGACCCTGGACGATGGCGCGAACGGTGCCGTCCTGGAGTTGGACGACCTGGGCGATCTTGGCGAGCGTCCCGACCTTGTAGAGCTCGGAGGGGTCGTCGATGTCCTCCTGCTCGGCCTGACGCTGGGTGACGAGTGCGATGGGTCCGCCTTCGGCGACCGCGGCATTGAGCGCATTGACGCTCTTCTCGCGGCCAACCTGGAGCGGGACGATCATCTCCGGGAAGATGACCGTCTCCCGGAGTGCGACGAGGGGCAGGTCCCGGACACCGTTGACGGTGTCTGCCTGGGGTTCCTCGACCGGGTCGGACGGTCGCTTGGCCATCGTTGGGTTCTCCTGAGATGTGGGGTGGATCGACGGTCGGTCGGTCATCGGTCGGCCGCCGATCGGTCGAGTGGCTTGCTATCGAGTGGCTTGGTATCGGGTGCGGGCGGGGCGGTGCGGCGATCGCCGCGCGAATCGGAGGCGGTCCCCGTCCCCTCGGCGTAGAGGGCCTCGAGGATGCGGGCACCGAGCCGCTCCTCGAGCTCGAACAGGATGCGGATGCCCGCGAGGTTCACGCCGCGTTCGCGGGTCAGGTGGCGAATCCAGAGGAGCCGCCGGATGTCGTTCTCACTGTACAGACGGATGTTGGTCGGGGTCCGGGCCGGGCAGAGCAGGCCCTCGTCCTCGTAGATCCGCAGTGTCCGCGGATGTGCGCTGACGATACTCGCCGCGACGCTGATCACATAGACGGGGCGAGTCGGGTCCCGCTCCAGCCCGGGGGACGCCATCTGGTCAGGACTTCTTGGAAGCGCCGGCCTCGACCTGCGCGCCGTTCGTGGACTGGCCATCGATGGTCGGGGTGATGCGGATCTGCCGCGGCTTCACGGCCTCCGCCCGGGGGATGCTCAGGCGCAGGACGCCGCGCTCGAACGTGGCAGTCGCCTTGTCGGGCTCGAGACCCGACGGAAGGGCCACGGTGCGGCTCACGGAACCGCGCCTGATCTCACTTACGAGCGTGTCGCCCTTCGACTCCTGGCGCTCCTCGCGCGACTGGGCGCTGATCGTCAGCGTGCCGTCCTCGACGGTCACGTCGACGTCCTCCGGCTTGACACCGGGGAGTACCGCCTCGACGACGAGCTCGTCGGTCGAGTTCGTGATGTCGAGCGGCAGGCCAGGGCCCGAGTCGGTGGGGAAACCCCACGCGCGCGGGCGAACGAAGCTGTCTTCGAAGAGCCGATCCATCGCCTGTCGGAGCGAGACGAGCTCGCCCAGCGGCGAGGTATGACGAACAAGAGTCATCGTGCACCTCCTGTGCTGCCATCAGTCGACGCGCCCCGCGGGGCGCATCCATATCGAGTGATGTGGCGGTCCGGCTGACCGGACACAGGGAGATGCTAGAACCCTGACAATGCCGTTGTCAAGACTTTGCCGTGCTGAATAGTAATAAGGTTCCGTAACCGTCGCTACTCGGTCAACCCGCCGCGGCCGGCTCGGGCCCGATCAGCTGGCCGTGCAACATGTCCTCGCATTCCTGCTTGCCGATCGCGATCACCTTGTCGCCCTCGCGAAGCACGCTGTCCGGCCGTAGCGGCGACGCGATCCCGTCGCGGATGACGGCGAACAGCGAGCAGCCATCCGGGATCTCGAGATCGCGCGGCGCCCGCCCGATCGCCGGCGACCCGGGCTGGAGGTGCGCCTCGATCAGCTCGAGCTCACCCTCACCGAGCGCCGCCAGGTGCAGCAGCTCGTGGACCGGAATGTCCTGCTCGATCGAGCCCAGGATCATCCGCGTCGGGCTGATCAGCTCGTCGACGCCGAGGTGCCGGAAGAGCGTCTCATTCTTGGGGTTGTTGACGCGCGCGATCGTCCGCGGGACATCGAAATGGTGCTTGGCCATCTGGCAGATGACGAGGTTGTCCTCGTCGTCGCCGGTGACGGCCGCCACGACGTCGGCGCGGTTGGACCCGGCTTCGGCGAGGTATTTGCCCTCGCAGCCGTCGTGCGCGATCACGATCGAGCCGATCTCGTCGGCGATCTGTCGCGCCCGTGTCGGGTCCTTCTCCATGAGGGCCACCTCGTGACCCGAATCGAGCAGTTCCTTGGCCAGGTAGTACCCGACCTTGCCACCGCCCACGACCAGTACGAACACGGTCAGGCCTCCATCGGCGCCCTCGGCGCCGGCATTTCGATCGCTGTTGAAGCCGCGGCATCTCCGCGGCTCGTGTGATGTTCACCGCCGGGGTGGGTCCCGGTGGGGGCCAGCATGCCGGTCAATCCGGACGGCGGGAACCCCAGGTGCGCATTCATCGCATCGACCATGAGCCCGGTCCGGCAGATCGTCGCGATCCCGAGCTCCGCGTAGGCCGCAGATCGGACCGGGTCGTTGATCTTGGCGATGACGCGCGGGATCTCGAATGCCTCGACCGCGAGCTGTGCCGACATGACGTTACGGTTGTCGCCCTCGGTCAGGGCGACGAAGATATCGGCGCCCTCCGCGCCCGCCTTGCGCAGCACGTCCTCGTCGGTGCCGTCGCCGCGTACGGCGGTCCCGCCGAACGTGGAGGGCAGCCGCTCGAACGCCCGTGTCGACATATCCAGGATCACGACCTCGTGCCCAGCTTTGTCCCACACCTCGGCGCTCGAGGCGCCCACGCGACCGCAACCCACGATGACGATCTTCACGACGTCTCCTCGCTCATCGGCTCGCGCACGACCCATACGGCACATGGTGCGTTCTGCAGGATGTAGGGGACATTCCGGCCGATCGCGAACTCGCCCCCGAACCGCTTGCGATACGGCAGGCCGACGACCAGCAGGTCGGCGTCCTTCTCGGTGGCCTCATCGACGATCGCCGCGGCGACGTCCCTGGCCTGGAGCAGCACCGGTTCCATCGTCACCTTGTACGCCTCGGCGATCGCCTCGGCCGAATCGAGGACCTGCTGGACATCCTCCGATCGTCCCGCGATGTCCGCATCGAGCGGCAGCGTCCAGTCGATCTCGACGACGTGGACCGCGATCAGCTCTGCCTTCGTCTTCGTTGCCTGCGCAGCCACCAGTTTGACGATGCGTTCGTCGCTGGGCCCGCCGTTGAGGGCCACCACCGCACGGCGGAAGAGTGATGTTTCGATGTCGGGCATGCCGGGCCACGATACCACCGGCGCCCTTCCGCGCATGTTCGCGAGTGCCGCCGCTGGCGCCTCCAGTCACCGGCGGTCAGCGGTCGCGACGGCGGCGTCAGTGCTCGCGCCGGTAGGGCACGTCCGCGATGACCGTGTGCTCCCGTCCCAGGATCGCCGCCTTGAGGCGCTTCGCGGTCTGGTTATACAGCAGCCGCTCCCACCAGTGCCGGGCGACGTACTCCGGCAGCACGACGATCGTGATCGGCGCGTCCTTGTCGGGCGGCCATGCCTGATCGAGTACGTCGAGGTACGCGAGGACCGGCGAGATCACCGCCCGATACGGCGATTCGACGATCACCAGCGGGACGCCCGGGACCTGGCGCTCCCAGCCTTGGCGCAGCCGCTCGCCGTCCTCCGGGTCCTCGGTCACGTAGACCGCGCGCACGTCGCGGCTCATCGTTCGCCCGAAGTTCACCGCCTGGACCACCGCCCGGTTGATGCCATTGACCGGGATGACGACCCGTTGCTCGCGATGCGGCCCCTCGATGATCAGGTCATCGCGGACGTGCAGCTCCCGTTCCTGGTCGTCGTATTCGCGGCGGATGAACAGCATCATCGACACGAGGATCGGGATCAGCACGACGACGAACCAGGCGCCGTCGACGAACTTCACGCTCGTGACGACGATGGCGACGATCGCCGTCGCGACGCAGCCCACGGCGTTGATGACCAGCCGCCGCTCCCAGCCCCGGCTTCTCGTGCGCAACCAGTGCCGGATCATGCCGGCCTGACTGATCGTGAAGTCGATGAACACGCCCACGGCGTAGAGAGGGATCAGGGCGTGCGTCCGCCCGCCCGCGACCACGACGAGCGACGCTGCGATGAGCCCGAGCAGGATGATCCCGGTCGAGAAGGCCAGCCGGTCGCCGCGGAAGCTGAACTGGCGCGGGAAGAACCCGTCCTCGCCGAGCACCGCGGCAAGGCGCGGGAAGGCCGCGAACGACGTGTTCGCCGCGAGGAACAGCAGCAGGGCGGTGAAGGCCTGGAACGCGAAGAAGGCGATGTTGTCGCCGTACACGATGCGGGCCACCTGTGCGATCACCGTCTGTTTCGGATGATCGATCGGGTAGACCGCGAAGTTCGTGGCGAGGAACGTGATGCCGATGAACAGCGTGGCGAGGATGGCCGCCATGACCAGCAGCGTGGTGGCCGCATTGCGCGACTCGGGCGGCTTGAACGCGGGCACGCCGGTGGCGATGGCCTCGGTGCCGGTCAACGCGACGGCCCCGGAGGCGAACGCCCGTAGCAACAGGACGATGCCGACGGCCTGGGCCGTGACCGTCGTCGAAGCGACGATCTCCGGGGGCGGCGGCTGGTGGCCCTCGTTCAGGACGAGGATCCGGTACGCCCCGATCGCGATCATCGCCAGGGCGCTGAACAGGAAGAGGTACGTGGGGACCGCGAAGATGTTGCCGGCCTCCCGCACGCCGCGCAGATTGGCGAGCGTGATCAGCCCCAGCGCGAGCACCCCGATCTCGACCCGGAACGGATCCAGGCCGGGGATCGCGGACGCGAGCTGCTCGACCGCGGACGAGGTGGAGACGGCCGCCGTCAGGTTGTAGTCGATCAGGAGCGCCGAAGCCGCGACGAGGGACGCGATCTTGCCGAAGTTGGCCTTCGACACGGAGTAGGAGCCGCCGCCGGTCGGATAGGCGATGCAGACCTGTCGGTAGCTGAACGCGACGACCGCCAGCAGGACGGCGATCGCGACCGCGACCTCGAGGGCGAGGCCGACCGCGAGGGCGCCTGCCCCTGCGAGCGTGAACGCGAGGATGATCTCTTCGGTGGCGTACGCGGATGAGCTGATCGCGTCGGAGCTGAAGATCGCGAGCGCCTTGCGCTTGGACAGCCGCTCCCCCAGCTCCTCGTCCTGGTGGAGTGGTCGACCGAGGAGGATCGCGCGGATCCTGGCAAGCAGCCGGGCTCCGGGCGTGGTCGGCACGCTCGCCGCCTCCTTGGCGGTCAGCTGGCCCTTGCCGGTATACCGGAAGAACGGCGCGTGCGGCCGCTCGACGCGCAGTCGCTTGTCACCGGGCTTGCGGCCCTGCAGGGGCCGTCGGCCGCCGATCACGACGGTCGCGTCATGCGCCGACGGCCAGCCGATCTGCCAGGCGACCCGGCAGCCCCGCGGCCCAGATCGCCGACTGGACCGCCGCCACGTCGTAGGCGACACGGTGCCACGTGATCAGTCGCGCCGCGAGGTCGAGCGTGAGGTAGGCCGCTCGCGGGTCGCCGTCGCGAGGCTGGCCGACGCTGCCCGGATTGAGGAGCGTGCGATGCGGGTCGAGCTCGAGGCGGAGCTCATTCCGGCCGTGGACGAGGACGACGCGGTCGGGTGCGGCGACCCACGCGACCGGGACGTGGGTGTGACCGTGCAGCCCGTGGCGCGTCTCCAGCAGGTCGATGTTCTCCGCCGCGGTCATCCGGTCCGTGACGTATTCACGCAAGGGATCGCGCGGGCTGCCGTGCACCAGCGTCAGGTCCTCCACCGCCAACCGCTCGGGCAGATCGGCGAGCCACTTCCGCGTCCCGTCGGCGATCGTCTCGCGGGTCCATTCGGCGGCTGCTCGCGCGTCGGCGTTGAACCAGTCGATCTCCGGTCCTCCGATGGCGGCGGCGTCGTGGTTCCCGCGCACCCCGACCGCGTTCCGCTCCGCTAATCGTGCCACGACGGCATCCGGGTCCGGGCCGTACCCGACCACATCGCCGAGGTGCCAGATCGCGTCGACCGAGCCGGCATGCAGGAGGACCGCATCGAGCGCCACGAGGTTACTGTGGATGTCCGAAAGGACCGCGATGCGCATCGGCGGTCAGCGTAGCAGTCGATCAGCGGGCCTCGGATGCCCCATTCACCACGGGCGGCGCCGACGGACCGCTGGTTCGCGGGGGAAGGCGTCGGGGACGCGGCCGGTGCGCGTCGCCACGACCAGCCGATGGCCGACCAGGCCGTCGATCGGTACCTCGTGTACGTCCAGGCTCCCGCCGCCGAGCCCATCGATCGCCCGACGCGCTGCCTCGAGCTCCAGGTCGATGTCGCCACGCTTCCAGGCGACGAGTGCCCCGTTGACGGCGAGCAAGGAGAACGCGAGCTCGACGAGGTCGGCCAGCGAGCCGACCGCACGCGCCGACACCGCCGGCCATCGACCACGCTGGTGACGGTCCCGCGCCACGGTCTCGGCGCGAGCGGTAACGACCTGCACCCGCGGCGCCAGGCCGGTCGCGTCGGCCGAGGTCGCGAGGAACCGCGCCTTCTTCGCGATCGGCTCGAGCAGCACGACGCGGATGGACGGGATGGCGGCCGCGATCGGGACGCCCGGAAAGCCGCCGCCGGAGCCCAGGTCGAGCAGCCGATCGACGCGTTGTTCGCGCAGCCAGGACACCGCGCTCAGGCTGTCGATCACATGGCCGAGCGCCACGTGCGCGGGTTCGCGAATGGCGGTCAGGTTGATGGCGTCCGTCCAGGCCAGCAGCAGTCGAACATGCCCGTCGATCACCGTCCGCCCGGCGTCGTCCAGGTCGAGATCGAGCGCCTCGAGACCGCGGCGGAGAGCGTCCTCGTACGCCGGTGGGAGGGTCGGTGTGTCCCAGACATGCGTCGGGAGCGGCTCGCGCTTTCGGTCCACTGGTACGCCTCCTATGGCTGGCGTACCACCGCGGCGCGGCACCGCTCCCGGCGTCGAATCGTCTCGCACGCAGAGCGTCGTTCTGGTCTTCCCCGATCCATCCGGTTCGTGGCTGGGTTTCCCCGAGCCCCTCGTGGACCGCGTTACCCGTAGGTCACCCTGGTGCGGGATGGCGAAGGTACGGGCCGGTCGCGGCGACGGTCAACCCCCTTATCCACGAACTCCCCGCGAGCGCCGGGATTCGTGGATAAGTCGGCCCGCGACGAGGGTCGGTCAGCGGCGACGTCCTACGGACAGCGTCGAGATCGATCCCAGTCGGCCGACGGCGCGCCGCCGGTTCGGCGAGGCCTGCTCGCGCTCGGCCGCGCGCACGGCGGCGAGCGCCTCGAGCCGATCCGACTCGAACGTGACGGCCTCCGCGAGGACCGCCGCGAGGGCATCCGGATCGTGGGCTCCGGTCGGGCCGGGCAGCACGAGCACGAACGACGATCCGGTCCCGGCCAGGCTCGCGACATCTAGGTCGCCGCCCATGGCGCGGGCGAGGTCCCGTGCGATCGCCAGGCCGAGCCCCGTTCCGGTCACTCGCTCGTGGTCCGCCATCCGGTAGAACTGTTCGAAGATCCGGGGTCGGTCCTCGACGTCGATTCCCGGCCCCTCGTCACGGACGGCGATGATCGCGTCGGGCCCGCCGAACCGGCCGACGAGCTCGACTAGTCCGCCGTCGGCACCGTACTTCAGGGCGTTCGCCGCTAGGTTGGTGACGATCTGGTCGACGCGCCGCCGGTCGCCGATGGCGGTCCGCATGCGCGGCGGCAGGATCGTCTCGAGGTGCACCCCACGCTCGAGGGCGATGGGCAACAGGCTCTCCGCGACGGAGCTCAGCGCATCAGCCACCGAGAACGGCTCCGCTTCGAGGTCAAGCGATCCCGATTCGAGGCGCGACAGCTCCAGGAGATCGCCGACCAGCGCCGCCATCGAATCCACGATGTTCCGCCCGCGCTCGAGGAACTCTCGCTCGATGGCCGGGTCCTCGACATGACCGTCGAGGATGAGGTCGAGGTAGCCCTTCAGGCCGGTCAGCGGCGTTCGCAACTCGTGCGCGACCGTCGAGACGAACTGGGCGCGTTCGGCTTCGACCGCGCGCAGCTCGGCCACCTCGCGCTCGGTGCTCATCGAGTCGGTGACCAGGGCCAGGGCGACGGCGGCGTGTCGAGCGAGGTTCGGCGGCATCCGTTCGGCCAGGGTCCCGGGATCGATCGCGTGCGCGAACGTGAACCCGAGCGTCACGCCACGGGCCGTCGGGATGGGCAGGGCGGCATACCGATTGGCGGCCGGAGCCCGCTCCGCCGCTCGTTCGCGCCGGCCGGACGCCCGTTCGGCCCGCCGGGCCACGACGACCGTCGCCGGCACGGCGGCCGCACGCTCGGCGCGGGATCGTGGTGCGGCGGCATCGAGCCACGTGGCGAGTGCGACCGCCGCGGGTTCGTCGGCAGGCCCGGACGCGGCGACCGCCACGCGGCGTTGCGGCCCGTCCGAGACGACGGCCGCCCGGGTCGCACCGACGGTGCGGGCAAGGAGATCGAGGAGGCCCGCGAGTCGGGCGTCGGCGGGGATGTCGGCGGCCAGGATGTCGAGCGATCGAGCCAGCAGCCGGGTCTCTTCCCGGGCGATCCGATCCTCCGCACGACGCGACCTGAGGCGCCGCTCGACGAACGGACGCGGCGCATCGATGGACGGTGCGGGCGAGGGCGGTCGCGAGGGGAGCGGGTCGGTCATGGCCGGTTCGATGGTCGCGCACCGCCCGCAGCACCCGACATCCCCCGACCGAACGGGGTCGTGCGCCGAAGGTACCCCCGGGCGAAGGAAGCTAGGCGGAGCGGGCGGGATTGCGCACCGGTCGCCCGAGTGTCCGCCGGACGACATCGATGACTTCGTCGACGTACTGATCGGCTTCGCCGCGTTCGGCTGCGGTTCGCACGCAACCCTGCACGTGGTCCTCGAGCACCAGGATCGAGAGGGCGTCGACCGCTGCCCGCAACGCGGCGGTCTGCTGGAGGATGTCGACGCAGTATTCCTCCCGCTCGATCATCCGGGCGATACCGCGGACCTGGCCTTCCATCCTGGACAGCCGGCGCATCAGTTGCGCGGAATCCTTGGCGTAGCTGTGCCGGAAATGGCTGGGGTCGGGCGGGACGGCGCGACGGCTCGTGGTCGTTGCCATGCCCCGATCATACCCCCAGGGGGTATCTGCCGGCAATGCCGGTGCGCGGCGGCGTCGGGTCGGCGGCGCCTCGGGTAGACTGGCGTCCGATGGAGTCACCGACGCCGTTCGCCCATGCCAGTGAGGCGGAGATGGCTCGCATCCTCGACTTCTACGCGGTTCGCTGGCAGTACGAACCGCATACCTTCCCCATACTCTGGAATCTCGATGGCGACGTCGTCGAGAGCTTCTCGCCGGACTTCTACCTTCCCGATCTCGACCTCTACCTCGAGATGACCACGCTCCGCCAGAAGCTGGTCCGCAAGAAGAATCGCAAGCTCCGCCGACTTCGCGAGCTTTACCCGTCCGTCAACATCAAGCTCTTCTACGCGCGTGACTTCCGTGCACTGATGCTCAAGTACGGCAAGCTCGCCCTGGTCGAAGGGTTGTCCGGAACGTCCGGGCAGGTCGCCCTGCCGCACGGCGCGGCGGTGGCGGACGACCTGGCGCCGGCGCCCGTCCCGGCCGCTGCCCGGGCGCGCACCACTCGTGCGGTAGCGGCCGCCGGCATCGGGACCGGCCGTCGTCAGAACCTGCGCCGCGACGGGAGCCCGGCCCGGCCAGAGGCTGAGGGCGACCGTCGATGACGCTGCGGACCGTCGATCTGGGCGCCGACGTCGGTGAGATCCTGGTATCCGAAGCGCAGATCGAGGAGAAGGTCGCCGAGCTCGGCGCACGGATCACCGCGGACTTTGCCGGGCAGAAGCTGACCCTGGTCTCGGTGCTCAAGGGCTCGTTGCCGTTCATGGCCGACCTGATGCGCGCCATCGACCTGCCCCTGCGGATCGACCTGATGGAGGTGAGCTCGTACGGCGGCAACACCACCGAGTCGTCCGGTCTGGTACGGATCCTCAAGGACCTTTCGGCGAGTATCGAGGGCGAGGACGTCCTGATCGTCGAGGACATCATCGACACCGGCCTGACGCTCAATTACCTCATCCGCTACCTGCGCGGCAAGAACCCCAAGTCCCTGCGCATCTGCACGCTGCTCAACAAGCCGGCGCGTCGGCTCGTGGAGATCCCGGTCGACTACATCGGGTTCGAGATCCCGGACCAGTTCGTGGTCGGCTATGGCCTCGACTACGGCGAGGTCTATCGCAACCTCCGCTTCGTGGGCGTCCTCAAGCCGGAGGTGTACGGGGCGCATCCGGAGGCCGTCGAGGGGTGACCATGCATCGCCGGCCCCTCGGCCTGGGCCGGACGCTCGCCACGGTCGGCGGGATCCTCGTCCTCGTAGGGTGCTTCCTGCCGTGGTGGCGCATCGCCCAGCTGGGCGGGCTGCCGCCGCTCCAGGGAAACGCCCTCGAGGGCAGCGGCATCATCGTCCTGCTCGTTGGCGTGGCCACGCTGCTCCTGGTTGCGTTGCCGTACGCGGTCGGCGACCGGCCGACGGCCGTCGATCGGTGGGAGGCCTACGGGCTGCTTGCCATCGTCGGCTGGCTCGGTCTCGGCTGGCGTGTGTTCCAGTTGCTCAGCCTCGACGCCTTCCGCTTCGACGAACCGGTTCAGGTGTTCACCAACGGTCCGGGGCTGTGGCTTGCCGGCATCGGCCTGGCGGTCCTGTCGCGCGCCGTGTACCGGATGTCGCGCGAGCCCGCCTACCGCTAGGACGGGCTGGCTGTGACGTGGTCGGTAGGTCCCGCAGCCGGCTTGGTCTTGATGCGGATCTCGAGCGTCCGTTGGACCTCGCCTGGCGACACCGACAATTCCAGGCGATAGAGGCCCGCGAGCCACACGGCGAGATGACCCTTCTCACCCGGTGCCGCCAGGGCAATCGCGCTGAAATGGTCAGGCCAAGGGGTGGCGACGCGCCTGGTTGCCACGACGGTGCTACTCCCGTCGGCGCCTGTGCGACGGAGCACCGCCTGGTCGAGCGACCAGCCCCGTGGGGTGTTGATGCCAAGCCAGAGCAGATGATCGTCCGGGCCGATCTCGATCGTCGCCGGCCAGTCAGCGCCAGGTGGCGAAGACGGGGACGGTACTGGAAGGGCCGAGGACGGACTCGCATTCGAACCGCCGCTCGGCGGCGCCGACGATGCCTCGGCGTCGCTGCGCGGCGCACGAGCGACGTACGTCACGGAGACGAAGTAGCCGGCCGGCCAGATGCTCCACTCCGGCGTTGGTTCGAACGGGCCGAACAGCTCCGCGCGCAATTCGAAGGGCCGGCCTTCGGACGCCTGGGCCGCGGATGGGCTGATGGTCGGCGAAGCGTATGGACTCGGCATCGGCTCGCCCGTGCCTGGCCCCCATGGCTTGATGATCGCGATGAGGAGCGCGATGGCGACCCCAGCCACGAGTGCCCCCTCACGCCCTGCGAAGGGCGATGGAGCTCGGGGGACTGGCTGGAGTTGAGCCATGGGGTGCGCCCGGTCAGTCGCCTCCCAAGTAGGCCCGCCGGACGCCTTCGTTGTTCACGAGGGCGGCAGCCTGGTCGGTCAGGACGATCTCGCCCGTCTGGAGGATGTAGCCGCGATGCGCGATCCCGAGCGCCATCAAGGCATTCTGCTCGACGAGCAGCACGGTCGTTCCCGCCTGGTTGATGGTCTTGACGATCTCGAAGATCTGTTCCACGAGGATCGGGGCCAGGCCCATCGACGGCTCGTCGAGCAGCAGGAGGCGAGGCGACGACATCAAGGCCCGCCCGATCGCCAGCATCTGCTGCTCGCCGCCAGACAAGGTCCCGGCGCGCTGACTGGTCCGCTCCCGCAAGCGAGGGAACAGCTCGTACACCCGGTCGTAATCGGCGGTCGGGACCTTCTCACGACGCGAGAACGCGCCCATCTCCAGGTTCTCGTGGACGGTCATCCGAGCGAAGACACGTCGACCCTCGGGGCTCTGACAGACGCCACGCTCGACGATCTGGTGTGGCGGGACCCCATCGATCCGCTTGCCCCGGAACTGGATCTCGCCCTCCCGCGGCCTGAGCAAGCCCGAGATCGTCCGAAGCGTCGTCGACTTTCCGGCACCGTTCGAACCGATCAGGGTGACGATCTCGCCCTCGTCGACGTGCATGGTCACGCCGCGCAGGGCATGGATGGATCCGTAATACGTGTGGATGTCCTTGAGCTCCAGCAGCGCCATCGTCAGGCCTCTGCCGCGCCGCGGCCCAGGTACGCCTCGACGACCCGCGGGTTCGCGCGTACTTCGACCGGCGTGCCCTCGGCGATGACCTCGCCGTAGTCGAGGACGGTGACCCGGTCGCTGATGCCCATGACGACCCGCATGTCGTGTTCGATGAGGAGGACCGTCAACCCGAGGTCTCGACGCAGCCGGCGGATGAAATCCGTCATCTCGGCCGTCTCGCTGCTGTTCATCCCTGCCGTCGGCTCGTCGAGCAGGAGCAACTTCGGATTCGTCGCCAGCGCGCGGCCGATCTCCAATCGGCGCTGGTCGCCGTACGGCAGGTTCCGCGCCCAGACATCGGCGCGCCCGGTCAGGCCGACGGTGTCGAGCAGCTCCAGTCCTCGCTCGATCGACGCCTGCTCCTCGGCTCGCATGCTGGGGGTCCGAAGCACCGCGTCCCACCAGTGGCTCTTGAGGTGGACGTGCAGGCCGACTCGGACATTATCGAGGGCGGACATCGTCCCGAACAGCCGGATGTTCTGGAATGTCCTGCCGATGCCGAGTGCGGTCACCTGGAACGGTTTCAGGGAGCGGACCTTGGACCCGGACATCCGCACGATGGAGTGTCCATCGAACGTGATCTCCCCCGCAGTGGGCGTGTAGGCGCCGGTGATCATGTTGAAGAACGTCGTCTTGCCTGCTCCGTTCGGCCCGATGAGCGAGACGATCGCCCCGCGCGGGATGTCGAAGTCGACATCGTTGACGGCGACGAGCCCGCCGAACCGCTTGGTCACTCCCCGAGCGTGAACCAGGAGATCCTCCTCGCGGAGCGTGCCGGTTCGGAGATCACCCGTCGGGAGCCGCGCAGTCGTCATCGGGATTCGTCCACGTCCGCGGCTGGGTCGGCTGTCGCCGCTGACTCGGCTGCCGCGGTCTCAGCGGCCTCCGTCTCGGCCTCGAGCTCGGCCTCCGCCTCCGCGGCGATCTTGTCGGCGAGCGCCTCGTCGGCCAGGGCCGCCTCGCCGAGCACCGCGGCTGAGCCGATGGCCTGCCCTGGCGGGGCATGGCGGAGCTCGGCCGCCCGCTGGCGGTTGGGGATGAAGCCCTCTGGCCGGAACCGCATCATGACGACGAGCAGGATCCCGAAGATGAGGAAGTTGAACTGCGACGGGTTCGGCAGGTCGGGGTTGATCGCCGTGAAGCGCAGGCCGAGATAGGGCAGGAACGTCTTGTCCAGGAAGACGAGCCCGATCGCCCCAGCGATGACGCCCCAGATGTTTCCGATGCCGCCCAGGATGATCATGATCAGGACCAGGATCGACGTCGAGAACATGAAGAAGTCCGACGTCGTGATGCCCTGGTACGACGACTGCATCACCCCGGCCATGCCGGCGAAGCTCGCGCCCAGCCCGAACGCGAGGAGCTTGGTACGGACCGGGTTGACACCCATCATCTCCGCGGCGATCTCGTCCTCCCGGATCGCCATCCAGGCGCGACCCATGCGCGATCGCTCGAGGTTGCGGGCGATCACGATCGCGCCGACAAGCAGGATCAGACCGAGGTAGACCGCCGCTATCCCCGAGGTCGATCCGAAGCTGATCCCGAAAAAGCGCGGCGGGTCGATCGGATTGATCCCAAGGTTGCCGCCGGTGAGATTGGCGTTGACGAGCTTGATGGGACCGAGCTCGAAGTTGACCGCGCTCAGGTTCTTGAACACGACGGGGACGATCTCGCCGAAACCGAGGGTGACGATCGCGAGGTAGTCGCCGCGCAGGCGGAGGGTGGGCGCCCCGAGCAGCACGCCGAACGTGGCTGCCACGATGAACCCGAGCGGTATGAGGATCCAGAATGGAAGGTGGATGCCCGGGAATCCGGGAGGGGCCTGCGAGAACACGATGAACGTGACACTGCCGAAGTGCGGCGAGGCGAAGAAGGCCGCGGTGTAGGCCCCGAGTGCGTAGAACGCGACATACCCAAGGTCGAGCAGGCCGGCGAACCCGGCAACGATGTTCAGGCCGATGGCCATGATCGCGAAGATCATCATGAAGGTGACGACCGCGTCCTCGGGGAAGGGCAACGGGAACGAACTCTGCCGGTTCCAGGGCTGGAAGACCTCCTTGTTGAGGACCGGATAGAGCAGGCCGAAGACGACGAGGGCCGTCAGGAGGATCGTGCGCACCGGACGTTGCGCCAGCGCGTCCCGATAGGCGCCAGGGACCGCCAGCGCCGAGTCGACCAGGTAGCCGAGCCAGCCGACGAAGCCGGGCTTGATCGGCTGCGCCTGGGCGCTCATGCGCGGTCCGCCAACTGTTGGCCGAGCAGGCCGGTGGGCTTGAAGACGAGAATGCCGATGAGGACCGCGAAGACGACCGCGTTCGTCCAGTTGGCCGCCAGGTAGCGGTCGCTGAAGGCGTTGATCAGGCCCAGGATCATCGCTCCGAGCACGGCGCCCTGCAGGTTGCCGATGCCGCCCAGGACCGCCGATGTGAATGCATTGAGGCCGAACCGGAAGCCCAGCGTCCAGACCGTCGTGTTGTTGTAGAGGATCTGAACGACTCCTGCCGCGCCGGCCAGGGCGCCACCGATCAGGAACGTGATGGCGATCGTTCGGTTGACATCCACGCCCATCAGGCCGGCCGTGTCCGGGTCCTGGGCGGTGGCGCGCATCGCCTTGCCCTGCCGGGTCTTGCTGACGAACCAGGTGAGGGCGACGAGGAGCGGGATCGTGACCAGGGCGACGAACACTTGCTCGACACTGATCGTGACCGTGGTGACGCCCACGGCCGACAGGACGTTGATGTTGGGCAGGATCGAGTTGACGCTGTCGTTGGCAGGTCCAAAGATCAGCAGGGCGATGTTCTGGAGGACGAAGCTCATGCCGATCGCCGAGATGAGCGGGGCGAGCTTGGGCGCGTTGCGCAGGGGCCGATAGGCGACGCGCTCGATCGAGACATTGATGGCCGCCGTCGCGAGCATCGTGATCCCGAGGACGATCAGGATCTGGGCCGCCATCAGGACCAACGGCGTGCTCGCGGTGAGCGCGAAGACCGTGCTGATGAGCACGAGGGCGATGAACGATCCCAGCATGAACACGTCGCCGTGGGCGAAGTTGATCAGCTCGATGATGCCGTAGACCAGCGTGTAGCCGAGTGCCACGAGGGCGAAGATCAGGCCGTTGGCAAGGCCGATGATGATCGTCTGGAGGATCTGTTCCATGCTCCCCGCGGCCTCCTCCTATGGACCTGCTCTAGAAGCTGGACGCTGACGGGATTAGCAAGGTGGGGCGGGCCGTCGGCCGCGCCCCACCTTGTGGTTGATCGAAGGCTAGTGCCGCCTACTCGGCGACGCTCAGGATCGACTGGAACGTCGGCGGCCAGGACGTCTCGACCTTGTACCCGGTGATCGATCCACCGAGGGCGTCGCCGTTGGGATCGAGGGTGACCTTGCCGACGACCGTCTCGAGATCCTTGGTCGCCATGACGGTCTTGAGGATCTCCCAGCGGTCGTTCGGTGTTGCCGCTGTCTTGAGGGCGTTCAGCGCGATCGTCGCCGCCGCGTTGCCGTAGGCGGTGTAGGTCGCAGGCTGAGTGCCTCCGTGGTCGGTCTTGTACTGCTCGAACCAGGTCTTGCCTTCACCGGTCAGCTGATCCGGGCCGACGCCACCGAAGGTCAGGAACGTGCCGTTGCCGGAATCTCCGGCGCCGTCGTACCACGACTTCTCGAACACGCCGTCACCGGTCATGATCGTCATGTCCGGCAGTGCGGCGCGGAGGTCCTTCCAGAGCTTGCCGGTGTTCTGGCCCGTGATGGAGCCGATATAGATGACGTCCGCTCCACTGGCCTTGATCTTCTGGGCTACGGCCGCGTAGTCGGTCGACTTCGCGTCGAAACCTTCGGTCGTCTTGTTGGGGCTGACGACTGTCAGGCCGATCTTGTTGGCATGCAGCGCCCAGGCGGCGGCGAGGCCGTGGCCGTAGGTCTGCGTATCGTCGAGGACGTAAGCCTTGGTCTTGCCCATCGACTTGGCCCACTCGGCGCCTGCGGCACCCTGGATGTCGTCTGTCGCGATCGGACGGGAATAGTTCCGGTAGCCGTTCGGATAGTAGGTATCGGGCTCGCCCGGCTGGGTGACGCCCTCGACCGCCTTGGTCAGGCCCGGGTACGTATTGGCCGGGCTGATCATGACGAGGCAGGCCGCATTGAGGATCGGGATCGACAGCTTGGCAGCACCGGAGTTGTACGTCCCGATGTAGACCATCGCATCCGGATCGGCGACGACGCGGTTCGCGTTCGCCTGCTCGACAGCCCCGTCCCAGTCGCCACCCTGGGCGGCCGACGAGTCATCGAGGTCGGTGTACTTGATCGTGAAGTTGCCGATCTTCTGACCGTCGAGGATCTCCTTGATCTCCTCGACGAGCGTATCGGTCTGCTCCGTATTCGTGCCCTGGCGGGGCAACGATGAGTAGACGTGGATCTCGCTGGAGCTGCTGCCCTTCTTGTTCTTGCATACCTCGGGCTGCGTTCCAGCGCCGGCGCTGCCGCCCGGAGCGGCGGACGTCCCGCCACCACTGGGCTGGCACGCGGCGAGCGCGAGAATCGCGGTCGCGGCGAGCGCCCCAACCTGTGTCAGCTTCATGAACACTCCTCCTCATGGTGGATCGCCCGGATCTCCGCGGCGACCGTCGATCAGGGGCACCGGCCCCATCCCGAGTCGGAGATGCGAGAACCTCCGTCCACCCTCGCACTCGTGGTCCCGATCGACGGTCCCTCCCAGGGCGTCGGCGGGGCGAGCGGTGGTGCGTGACGAAGGCGATGCAAAGCCGATCTCGGGCGGTGCGCAGGTGACCGCCGAAACGATGCCGTATCATAGGCGCTGGCGACCCGAATGCAATACCGGTCGGTCGCATCCCCTCGTCGCGTCCTCACGCACGACTGGATCGCTGGTGACCGGTGCCGGCCCAGGGTCGGTTCCGACCCCGGTCGAGGGGCGACGGTCGCCGTCCTGCGAGGTGCGAACCTTCGGCGTGGAATACCTGATCCGAGCCGCGCGTGTCACGGACATCGATCGCCTCGTCGCCCTCGGTGGCGGCGATCTTCGTGACGACCATGACACGAGCCCACTCGATGCCGCGGATCTGCTCCGTCAGCTCGTCTACCTGCCGCAGGCCAGCATCTTCGTCGCCGAGGCCCAGCGGACCGTCGTCGGGGGAGCCGTACTGGCCCTGCGCCCGTCGGTCCGCGCGGGTGGCTTCGTCGGGACCATCGATCTGCTGGTCGTCGATCCCGACCACGATGCCGAGCGCGTGACCGGCGCCCTCCTCGAGGAGGTCATCCGATCGGCCAGGAACAAGGGTTGCACCCAGGTCGAGGCGACCCGACCGGACGACCCGGCGGCCCTCGGCCGCTGGGCTGAGCTGGGGTTCATCCCGGCCGGTCCGCGCATCCAACGACCCGTGGCGGCGGTGGGTACCACCGCGCGCCGCATCTGATCATCGACCCCCGCCGAGCAGCGAAATCGCGCCGGCCCGGGAACGACAACAACACAATGGACCAAGGAGTCACAGTTGAGTAAGAACGTCGCCGTCTTCGTAGACGTCGCGAACATCTTTTATGCGGCCAAGGCCGCCGGCGTGGACATCGACTACGTCACCCTCCTGCGGTCGGCAGGAGCCGGTCGCGATCTCGTCCGCGCCTATGCATACACCGGCCTCGACCCGGAGAACGAGAACCAGCGGAACTTCCATGACTTCCTGCGCCGCCACGGCTACAAGGTGGTCAGCAAGGACATCCGCAAGTACGGCGACGGCAAGGTCAAGGCCAACCTCGACATCGAGCTCGTGGTTGACATGATGAAGACGGCCCGGAACCTCGACATCGCGATCGTGGTGTCCGGCGATGGCGACTTCGCTCCGGCGATCCGCGCGGTCCAGGAGATGGGCGTCCGCGTAGAGGTCATCAGCTTCCGCGGCAACACCAGCTCGGACCTGATCGAAGTCGCCGACCAGTTCACCGACATCACGCAGCTCGCCCGTGTCGAGAAGGGCACGCGTTCGGGCAGGCGGGTGGCCGGCGATGACGCCGACCTGTCGATGACCGAGGTCCCGGACAAGCAGACCGAGGGGACCGGGGCCGGCCGTGGCGGCCGCACCCGGAGCCGTGGCCGAGGCCGATCCGGCGAAGCCGAGCCCGTCGTGGCGGCCGCGCCCACTCGCGGCCGAGGCCGCGGCCGCGCGTCAACGAACGGGGCCGGCGCGACCGCCGACACCGAGGGCCTCGTCGCGTTGCCCGGCGAGCGATTGTCGAAGGCGACCGGCAGCCTCGACGAAGCCGATCTGGCCGCGGCCGAGGTATTCACGCTCGATGACATGGACGAGGGCGTCGGAGGCGAGGGCACGGACGGCGAGGAGCGCGTCGCGCCCGGACTCCGCGAAGAGGGCGGACGCCGGCGCCGGCGGCGGGGCGGTCGAGGCCGCGGGCGTGGCAGGGGACGCGATGAATCCGCCGCCCCCAGCCCCGAACGAGCTGCGTCGTTCGACGAGACCCTCGACACCGAGGACGAGGAGACCGAGGAGCCGATCGTTGCTCCGCGGCCGCGCTCGACGCCGTTCGGCTCTGTCTGGGACTCCCAGCTTGGGACGCCGGCGGCGCCGACTGCGCGGCTCGGTCCGCTTGCTGACGACGAGGAGGACTTCGACGAGCCCGAGATCCCCGAGTACCTGATCGCCGAACAGCGGCAGGGCGCTCGTGGACGTGGCGGACGGGGTCCCGCCCGGGGTGGTCCGCGTGGCGGGCGGTCGGCATATCAAACGGCGATCGCGCGCGAGCGGTACGGCCGTGGTGGCGGTGGTGGCATCAATCGCTACCCCGACGTCAGCGGTCGCCCCGCCCAGCCGCGCGGTCCCCGCGAGGAGCGCCCGTACGGACGCCCGGATGAGCGCCCGCGCGGGGCCACGCCTCGATCGTCGTCGGCCGAACCGTGGAGCGAGGTCCCGCCCGAGCTCGAGGCTGTGCTTCGTGCCCAGGTTGGGCAGCGACCGTCGACACGTCCGACCGACGTCGCGGCGGGCGGAGCCGTCGACGCGCTTGATGCCGAGGCCGAGGCCGCGGTCGTGGACGCGGCGGTGGTCCGATCTGGGGGCGAGGCCCCCGCCGAACCACCGACCCCGAAGCGACGAACGACTCGAACCGCGACGACCAAGGCTGCCGCTGCGGCGCCGAAGCGACGGACGACGCGCAAGACGACGACCGCCGAGGTGGCCGAGGCCCCGTCGGACGCGGGCGATGTGACCGCGTCCCCCGCCGAAGCTTCGGCCGCGTCGACCGCCGAAGCCGCGCCCAAGCGGCGCACCACCCGGAAGACGACGGTCGCGAAGGCAGCCGACGCGACCGGCGACGCGGCCGTCGCAGAGGCGCCTGCGCCCAAGCGTCGGTCGACACGGAAGGCGGCCGCGACGACCGAGACCGACTGACCGTCGGCCGATGAACGGCGCCCGAACCCGGGGTCACCCCGCCGCGCTCGCCGCGGTCGGGGCCATGATCCGGGGAGCGGCACCCGGGGCCGTGCTGCTGGTCGGCCCGGCTGGGATCGGCAAGACGACGCTCGCACTCGATCTGGCCGCGGGGCTCCTGTGCGATGCCGCTGACCCTGCGGCGCGGCCGGACGGGGCGTGCCGGGCGTGCCGCCTCGTCGCGCACGGTAGCCATCCCGACGTTCATCGCATCGGCCCGGAAGGGCCCGGGCGGCAGGTCGTGATCGGCGGCCCGGGTAAACCGCGCGGGATCCGCGACCTGATCGCCGAGCTCGCGCTGCTCCCGGTCGAGGGTGGCGCCAGGGTGGCCATCATCGAGGCGGCCCACCGCATGAACGAGGACGCGCAAGCCGCCCTCCTCAAGACCCTCGAGGAGCCACCGGCTCGGACCACGATCATCCTCTGCGCGGACGCCGAGGAACCGCTCCTGCCGACCATCCGCTCACGCTGTGCCCGGATCCGGTTGGGGCCGGTCACCGTCCGTGACATCGAGTCGATCCTGACCGAGGTCGGGGCCGCGGACGCGCCGCTGGGCGCACGGTTGGCGCGGATCGCCGACGGCCGCCCGGGACTCGCGCTCGCCTGGGCCCGCCAGCCCGATGCACTGCGGGAGCGCGACGCGCTGGGGCGTGCATTGCTCGATCTCGCGTCGGCGAAGCCGGCCGACCGACTCCAAGGGATCCGCGCGATCGCCGCCCAGGCGATATCTCTCAACTCGGTGACCGAGGACGTATCGGGCGCCCAGGCTGCCGCCGAGAACGGCGGGACGCCGCGAGCCCGCCGGGGCAAGGCGGCCGTTCCGCGACCCGCCGCGGCCGAGACCGCGATCGACGAAGGCGTCGCCGACGACTCGGGGTCGGTGGATGAACCGGCGACGGCGGTCCGGGTGCCCGCCACGGAACGACGACGGGCGGCCGAGGCCGTGCTGTTGCTGTGGACCGACGTGACCCGGGATCTCGCCCTCTGTCAGCGCGGCCTCGAACGGTCCGTGCGCGATGTCGCCAGGCTCGACGATACGCAGGCGCTCGCGGCGGACCTGGACCCCGATGCTGTCGCCGCGTTCCTCGACCGGTTGGGACGCGCGACGGTCCTGCTCGCGACGAACGTCTCCCCGGAGATCGTGCTCGATGATCTCGCCCTGGCGTGGCCTCGCCCGCGCCGCCGAGCCGCATGACGTCGCCGGAGCGACTGGAGATGACGGTCCGCGGCCGCGTCCAGGGCGTGGGCTTCCGGTACTTCGTCCTGCGCGAGGCCATGGACCTCGCAGTGACGGGCTGGGTCGCCAACGGCCCGGACGGCTCGCTTCGCTGTGTCGCCGAGGGTCCGCGACCGCAGCTCGAGGCGCTGCTGCACCTGGTCGAGGCCGGCCCGCCGAGCGCGCGCATCGACCGGGTCGATGCTTCCTGGGGAGCGGCGACGGGCGGCTTCTCGTCGTTCGAGATTCGCAGCGCGGGTCACTCGGGCGACTGAGCCGGCTCGACGGCTTCATCGGGAGCTGACCCCTTCGTCGGCCGCTCGGGGGGACCGGTGGGCTATTCCCACCCGGACCATCGACGCCCATCGTGGTTCGCGATGGAGTCGAACTCTCCTTCCGAAGAGCTTCCCGCGCTGTACCGGGCGATCCTCGATCGCGTCGCCGATCTGGAGGCGATGGGGGAGCGAGTCGAGGCCGCCCAGCTCCGGAGCGACGCGACGGCTGCCTACTCCCGGGCCTGGGACGAGCGGGCTCGTCGGCGACTCGAGTCGCTGCTTCGCCACGCCGCCCGTCCGACCGCCGAGGAGCGCCGTCTCGGCCGAACGTCCCGACGGCTCGGCCGTCAGCAGCGACCGATCGCCACGCCGGAGCGCTGACCCAGCCGACGACCGCACCCCGGACCCCCGGGTTCGATCCCGGAGCGTACGCTTCGCCTCGTGACCCAGGACTCCGGCGCCACGGCGGATGCCGTGGTCGGGCGCGCCCTCGACGCCTATGCGGTCCTCGCCGAGCTCGGCGAGGAGATCGATGACGAATGGACCTATGTCAACGATCTGGCGACCGCCTGGCGCGACCGGCTGGAGGCGATCGCGACGGAGGGGCACGGCGAGGCGATCAGTCCGGCCGCCGCAATCGCCGTCGATGTCGCCATCGACGAGATCGGCCGGATCACCGATCCACACCGCGCGATCGACTGGTTGTCGACTTATCCCCAGGTCGTTTTGCTCGCGCTCGGGGAGCGGCCGTGAGGTTCCAGGACGCAGCTCGCGACGGCCGGGCGGTGGTGTACGCCGGGATCCAGGCGGACCCCATCGTGGCACGCGCGGCGGACGCGCTCATGGCGGCCACACACCCAGAACGCGTCATGGCGCGAGCCGTCATGAACGGCGAATCGACCGACCCCCCGACATGGATGGTGATGTTCCCGACCCTGTTCGGCCCGGGAGTCCCCGAGGAGGATAGGCGGCGGGCGGAGGCCGTCCTCTCGGTCGCGCTCGAGGTCGCCGAGCGCGGTGAGCAGGTCCGCAGCCAGTTCCGCGGTGCCATCGTCGAGGCATTGACCGCCCGCCTCCTCGGGGGACGCGTCGGCGGACCCGCCGTCAGGCGAGAGCGGAGGATCCTGTTCGACGGCGTACGCTTGGAGATCCACCCATACGACGTGACAGTCGAGCGCGACGGGGCGCCGGAGGCCTGGGACTGCAAATGGGGCGCTCGCGGGATCGGTGACGACGTCCTGCACCAGCTCGACGACGCAAGCGCACACGCCGCAGACGAGGACATCGAATTGCGCGCCGGCCTCGTCGTCTTCGATGCCGACCGGTCATGCCAGGTCCGGCTCGCGCGCCTCAACGCGCCGCGTACCGGCACCGAGATCGTGTCGCTCGAATCGCTCGATCGACTAGGCGGCGCCACGACGTGACCGAGGTGATCGATTCGCGCGCGCCCGACACCTGTTCGTCGCCGTATCGCGTCCGCTTCGACGAGGCCGGGCCGGACGGCCTGATCCGGAGCTCGGTCCTCCTGCGGATGGCGCAGGACGTGGCTTGGCTCCATTCCTCCTCGCGCGGCTTCACTCGCGAGTGGTATCGCGAGCGTGGCCTGACCTGGTTGGCTCGCGCGGCCGAGGTCACGGTCCTCGCTGAGGTGCGCGTCGGCGACGAACTGGTCGGCACGACGCAGGTCGTCGGCTGGCGGCGTGTGTGGGCCCGCCGCCGGACCGACTTCACGGATGCGACCGGCGCGACCGTCGCCTGGACGCACGTCGACTGGGTGCTGCTCGATGCTCGCGGCGCACCGACACGAGTCCCAAAGGAGTTCGACTGCCACTTCTGGGCGCCGGAGGCGACGTTCCCCCTGGGCCGCGTCCCGCTCGGCGAGCCGTGGGGCGAGGCGAGCCAGGCGACGTTCAAGGTGCGCCCGCAGGAGCTCGATCCGATGGACCATGTGAACAACGCGGTCTACGCCGACTGGCTCGACGAACGGGTCATCGCCGCGGGCGGTGTCGCGGCGGTCCGGGCCGTCCCGCGCGTGCTGCGCCTGGAGTACGCCCGTGCCGCTGGATCCGGCGCCACGGTCGTCGCGGAGGTGTGGCCCGACGAACCCGGTTGGTCGTGCCGGATCACGGGCGACGGCGGCACCGACCTGCTTCGAGCCCGACTTGAGCCCTACACCGCGACACCGCTCGAGATTCGATGACCGAGGCGGTCGACGTCGTCATCGTCGGGGGCGGGGCGATCGGCGAAGCGGTCGCCACGTTCCTGCTCGAGGACCCGGCCTTCGACGGCACCGTCGCGATCATCGAGCGGGACCCGACGTTCCGCCGTGCATCGTCGGCGCTGTCGGCGGCATCGATCCGCCAGCAGTTCTCGACCCCGGAGAACATACGGATGTCGCGCTTCTCCTTCGGCTGGTTGCGCGACACCGTCGACGTCGGGCTCCACGAATCCGGCTACCTCTATCTGGCGCCGCCGACCTGGGTCGCGGCACTCGAGGCCAATCACGCGACCCAACAGACGGAAGGCGTCGATGCCGTCATCCTCACGCCGGGTGAGCTGGCCGCACGCTTCCCGTGGCTGTCGGTCGAGGGGGTCGCGCTCGCGTCCCTGGGTTTGTCGGGCGAGGGCTGGTTCGACGGCTACGAGCTCCTCCAGCGACTCCGGACCCGGGCCCGCGACCTCGGCGCGCGGCTGGTCACCGGGGAGGTAGTCGGGATCGACGTGGATGGCGGTCGAGTCGTCTCGGTCGTCCTGGGCGACGGCGCGACCATCGCGTGCGGCAGCCTGGTGGACGCGGCGGGGCCCTGGGCAGGCGCCATCGCGGCCATGGCCGGCGTCTCGTTACCCGTCGAGGCCCGGCGCAGGTCGGTGTTCGTGTTCGAGCCGCGGACGCCGATGGTCGATTGTCCGCTCGTCATCGATACCTCCGGGGCCTGGTTCCGACCGGAGGGTGGCGCGTTCATCGCCGGCATCGCGCCGCCGCGCGACAAGGACGCCGCCGACCTTCCGCTGGACGTCGACCAGCGAGAGTTCGAGGGACGACTCTGGCCCGCGCTCGCCAACCGAGTGCCTGCCTTCGATGCGGTGCGTGTCACGAACGCCTGGGCCGGCTACTACGAGGTCAACACGTTCGACCACAACGCGATCATCGGCCCGCATCCCGAGATCTCGAACCTGCTCTTCGCGAACGGGTTCAGCGGTCATGGGATCCAGCACGCGCCAGCCGCGGGACGGGCGATCGCCGAGCTGCTCGTTCACGACCGGTATCAGACCCTCGATCTCTCGGTCTTCGCGTTCGACCGGATCGCCGCGGGTCGCCCCGTGGTGGAGCGGGCGGTCATCGGCTGATCCCTGCGGGACGGGCGGCGCAAGTCCCCCCGCTGTCAGGCCTGGGCCGGAGACCAAACGATCGGCGCCGGACGGCCGAGCAGGAATCCCTGCCCCAGGCGGACGCCGAGCTTGAGCAGCGCGCGGCGCTCGTCCTCGGATTCGATGCCCTCGGCGATGAGCTGGCAGCCGGTCGCCCCGGCGAAGTAGGCCAGCCCTGACACGAGCGACCGCCTGACTGGGTCGTGATGGATCCCGCGGACCCAGGCCATGTCGAGCTTCACGAAGCTTGGCTGCAGGCTGAGACCGGCCGCCAGCGTGAGCAGCGGTGCTCCCTCGGCAGCGCCGAGAGCATCGCCGCCAATCGACGGCGGTTCTCCCGTCCGGCTTCGTGGTCGCGGGCGAGGACTTCTCGCCCGCGGATCTGCGCCGCACTCGTGCGACGAGCTCGGCGACCGACACCGGTTTGACGACGACGTCGTCAGCGCCCCGGTCGAGCCCGGCGACCCGATCCGCCACGGTGGTGGATCCGGTCACGACGATGACGGGATCGTCCGGAGCCCGGGATCTGCCCGCAGCTCGCACAGGGTATCGAGCCCGTCGAGGTCGGGCATGTGGAGGTCGAGGAGCATCGCAGCGACCGGGCGGTTGCGGGCCAGGTCCATCGCCTTGCGACCGTTCGACGCGACGAGGACGGCGAACCCCTCGCGCTCCAGAGCGGCTGCGAAGAGCGACCTGATCGACTGATCGTCGTCTGGGACGACGACGAGGGGCCGCCCGTTCGCCCGAGGGTCGGGAGGCGAAGACTCAGGCGGCTCCAAGTCGATCCCGCAGGCGCACGGCGGCTGCAAGCACGCCGAGACGATGCATGGACCGATGCACGAGGGCGAGGAAGTTCTTCCGTCGCGGGAGACCGCGGTCGTCATCCTTGAAGCTTCGGCCCGAACGCGTACCCTGAGATGCGTGGGCGAAAGCGGTCACGATCATGACCGGGCCGATGGACCCGGTGGTGCGCCCACCGCCAGCGTAGGTCGGCTGATCGTCGTCGCGGGTGAAGCCCTGATCGATCGGATCGAATCGCCCGATGGCCGGGTGGTCGAAGTCCCCGGCGGCGGTCCGTACAACGTGGCACGGACGATCGCGAGGCTGGGCGGTCGAGTCGCCTTCCTGGGTCGACTGTCGAACGATGAGCAGGGTGCGCGCCTGCGGGCGCATCTCGAGTCCGACCGTGTCGAGCTAGGCCTCGCGGTCGCCACCGACGATCCGACACCGATCGCCACCGCGCGATTGGATGGCCACAGCGCCGCAACGTATGCGTTCTCGTTGGACGGCAGCGCGGCCGCGGGCCTCGTGCTCGGCGATCTCCCGGACGGCCTGCCGAAGGAGGTCGCGGCCTTTCACGCTGGCACGCTCGGCCTCGTGGTCGAGCCGATGGCGACAACCATCGAGGCGCTCGTGGGGTCGGCCGGCCGGGACGTCCTCGTCATGGTCGACCTGAACTGCCGGCCGAGCGCGATCAGAGATCCGCGCGACTACCGTGCCCGGATCCAGCGGGTCCTTGGCCGGACGCACGTCGTCAAGGCGAGCGTGGACGATCTCGCCTACCTATGGCCCGGCATCTCACCGCTGCGCGCGGCTCGTCAAGTCCTGGACCGAGGCCCGACGACCGTGCTCCTGACAGACGGCGGCCGCCCGGTCCGCATCGTGTCGGTGGGTGCCATCGACGAGTTGCCGATCCCGGCGGTGGGCGTCGTGGACACCGTCGGAGCCGGCGATGCGTTTGGCGGCGGGTTCCTTTTGACGTGGATGGCAGCCGGCCTGGGGCGAACGGACGCCCGCAAGCGCGACGCCCTCCTCGCCGCTACGCGATTTGCGATCGCCGTGGCCGCGCTCACGACGACGCGAGCCGGAGCCGAGCCCCCGACAGCAGCCGAGGTGGCGGCCTTCCTCCGGGCCGGCCGAACGGCGACCGGCTGACCCGCCCTAGGAGGCGAGCTTCAGGTCTGCCGGCGGAACCTCGACGATGCGGGTGTGCACGTGGGCAGGGCCGGTGACCTCGGCGATGAGACGCTCGAGGCGACCCTTGCGCGGCTGGCTGAGCGTCGCGCATTCGAGCCAAACGACGCCCTCACGCCACACCGGCGTGGTGTGCATGCCGCATGGGCAGAAGGGCCGCTCGTCGTTTGCGCGCTCGATCATGTCGACGATCTGGCGGTTGTTGAACATCGTGAGTGCTCCAGGGTGATACGGGACGTTCCGTATCATAGCAGAGTCCCAGGTTGCGGTGATACGGTCCGTTTCGTATCATTTTGGTGTGCCCCGACCTGCTGCCAAGACCGAACCGGAGCCGTCGCCGACGAAGACGGAAGCCGCCCCCGCGGAGCCCTCACAGGTCGGCCGGCCAAGGAGCCAAGAGGCGCACCGAAGGATCCTGGACGCCACGCGCGAGCTCCTGACCGAGGGTGGCTTCGCCGACCTTCGCCTTGAGCACGTCGCCGCTCGGGCGGGCGTCGGCAAGGCCACGATCTATCGGCATTGGGCCTCGAAGGAGGCACTCGCCCAGGAATTGCTCGCCGAACTGGCGGCCCCGCACATCGCCGTCGCCGAGACCGATGACACGAGACAGGAGCTCCTCGCCGCCGTCGTCAACCCCATACGCGCGGTGACGGAGACGCCTTTTGGCCCCGTGATCCGGGCGCTGCTCTCGCAGATCGCGTCGAACCCCAGGCTCGGCGATCCCTTCCGCGCAACCGTGGTCCGATCTCGTCGTGACGAGATCGGACGTGTCGTCGCGAGAGGTATCGCACGCGGCGACCTGCGGCCCGATGCCGACCCTGAGATCGCGACGGAGCTGCTGGTCGGGCCGGTCTATTTCCGCCTGATGTTTGGCGGAGAGCTCACGCTCGACTTCGCGAACCGCATCGTGGACAACGTGCTCCGCGGCTTCAGCGCGCCCGGAAAGGCCAAGGCGGGACCCAAGAAGTCGGCGAGGCGCAAGCGGGCGAAGCGTTAGCCGCGAGCGGGTTCGAGGAGACCGCATCCGCCACGCTCGACCTGAGTGTCACCCTGTTGGGGTCCGGCGGCTTGGCTCATACACTCGCTGCCCGCCCCCACGGCGTGGCATCCATGCGATCTGCCGGTCGCCGGACATGGATCGGACCGACCGGTGTGACTTCATAGGAGCGTGGTTACCGCCCCCACTCAGGCGTGTCCACCGGCCGGTCCGGAGCGTCACCTCTGATCAGGAGGCAACGGAGGACATGGTCGTCATCGGCGTCGATTCGCACAAGCGCAGCCATACCGTCGTCGCGACCGACGGGACCGGTCGCAAGCTCGCGGATAAGACCGTCCCGGCCAGGAGCGCCGGCCATCTCGAGCTCGTCCGCTGGGCGGCCCGGTTCGCCGATCGGACGTTCGCCCTGGAGGACTGCCGACACCTCAGCCGCCGGCTGTCGAGGGATCTGCTGGTCGCCGGCGAGCGGGTGATCCGCGTGCCGCCCAAGCTGATGGCCGGTGCTCGGCGCTCGTCGCGGGAGCCCGGCAAGAGCGACCCGATCGATGCCCTGGCCGTCGCCCGGGCCGCCCTGCGCGAGGACCTGCCGGCGGCGACGCTCGACGGGCCCGAGCGCGACGTCCGCCTGCTGGTCGACCATCGCGACGACCTGGTGGCCGAGCGCACCCGTGCCCAGAACCGCCTGCGTTGGCATCTCCACGAGCTCGACCCAGGCAGCGAGCCGGCCGCCCGCAGCCTCGATCGCGGGATCGTCCTGGCCGCCCTCGAGCGTGACCTCGCGGCCGCGCCCGGGACGGTCGGGCGGATCGCCCGTGAGCTGGTCGTGCGCGTCCGCGAGCTGACCGCCACGATCAACGAGCTGGAGCGCGAGATCGGTCGCCTGGTCGCGGAGCTGAGCCCGACGCTGCTGGAGATGGTGGGCTGCGGCCGACTCACCGCCGCCAAGCTCGTGGGCGAGGCGGCCGGCGTCGGTCGGTTCCACTCGAAGGCAGCGTTCGCCCGCCACAACGGCTCGGCTCCGCTGCCGGTCTGGTCGGGCAACAGCGAACGGCATCGGCTGAGTCGGACCGGCAACCGTCAGCTCAACGTCGCCCTCCACCGGATCGCCATCACCCAGATGCAGCGCGAGGGCCCAGGCAAGACGTACATCGAACACCGG
>JBIOWA010000097.1:0-2273 GCA_044868045.1 Candidatus Limnocylindrales bacterium | reverse complement strand
GCGATGGGCTGGTTCGTGGCGCGGATGCGACCCATCTGGGTGACCGCCGGAGTTGTGATCGTCGCGGCCGCCGTCGTCGCAGGCCTGGCGATCGCGCCTGCCAACGGTAACGGCATCTTGCCGAACTTCCGTCAGCGCGATCTGCTCATCCATTGGGATGGCGCTCCCGGCGTCTCGCATCCGGAGATGACCCGCATCGTGTCGCGCGCGGCCACTGAGCTGCGCGGGATCCCCGGCGTCCGCGACGTCGGCGCCCACGTCGGGCGAGCGATCATGTCCGACGAGCGCACCAGCGTGAACACGGGCGAGATCTGGGTCAGCATGGACCGCTCGGCCGACTACGACCAGACGCTCGCCGCGATCCAGTCGACGGTGGACGGCTACCCGGGCCTCGGGCGATCGGTCACGACCTACCCGGCCGACCGCATCGCCGAGGTCTTCGGCGGGGGCGAACGCGATGTCGCGGTCCGCATCTATGGCCAGGACCTCTCCGTCCTCGAGACCAAGGCCGAGGCCGTCCGATCGGCGATCTCGGATGTCGGTGGCATCCAGGCGCCCTCGGTCACCACACCGGTCCGTGAGCCGACCGTCGAGATCGAGGTCGACCTCGACGCGGCGGCCGCGGCCGGCCTCAAGGCCGGCGACATCCGGCGCGCGGCCACATCGCTGCTGTCGGGCATCCTGGTCGGCAACCTGTTCGAGGAACAGAAGGTCTTCGAGGTCGTGGTCTGGGGCACGCCTGAGCACCGCGAAAGCCTCAGCAGCGTCCAGGATCTGTTGATCGACTCGCCGAAGTCGGGCCTCGTCCGTCTCGGCGACGTCGCCAACGTCCACGTCGCGGCGTCACCGAGCGTGATCGAGCGCGAGGGCGTGATGCGCTACCTGGATGTCACGGCGGATGTCAGTGGTCGGGATCTCGGCGCGGTCCTTGCCGATGTCCGGTCGCGTGTCGCGAGCATCCCATACGACATCGAGTACCACGCCGAGGTCCGGAGCGCGGCACTTGTCCGCCAGGACGAGCAGAACCGCCTGCTGACCGTGGGGGCCGGCGCGGCGATCCTCATGCTGCTGCTCCTGCAGGCCGCATTCGGCGCCTGGCGGCTCGCTCTGCTCGTGCTGCTGGCCATGCCGGCGGCGGCATCGGGCGGCGTGCTCGCGGCGCTGGCGACCGGTGAGCTGCTCACCATTGGCGCGCTGGCGGGCTTCGTCCTCGTCGTCGCGATCACGATCCGACATGCGGTGGCGCTGATCGACCGCTTCCGACACCTCCAGGAGGCCGGCGGATCGTCGGGTGTCGAGGTGGCGATCGCCGGCGTCCAGGAGCGACTCGTGCCGATCGTGACGACCCTGCTCGGGACCGCGGTCTTTGCCCTCCCGTTCATCGTCCTCGGCGACGTGGCGGGGCTCGAGATCATGCGGCCGATGGCGATCTTCGTCCTCGGCGGCCTGGTCAGCTCGACCCTCCTGATCCTCTTCGTCGTACCGAGCATCTATCTGCTGTCGGGCCCGAGTCCGGAATCCGAGACCGAGAGCCTGCTGACCGAACCACCGGCCTTCGAGCCGAGCGCGGCATAGGAGCATCGAGATGACACGACATCATTGGTTCTTCGCTGGGCTCGTGATCGCCGCGCTGGCGCTCGGGGCGTGCAACAGTGGCACGAGCACCGCACCGAAGGTCGAAGCGATCACGATCGAGGAACAAGACTCGGGGCAGAAGATCCTGACCCTGTCCGAGAAAGCCGCCGAGCGCCTCGGGGTCGAGACGGCTGAGGTCGCCGGCAGCGGGTCCATCCTGACGATCCCGTACGCGGCGGTCGTCTACGACGCCGAGGGCGCGACGTGGACCTACGTTGCCTCGCAGCCACTCGTCTATTCGCGAGCGCAGGTCACGGTCGAGGAGATCGACGGTGACGTGGCGCACATCTCGGCTGGCCCGCCGACCGGCACGCGAGTCGTCACGACCGGCGCGGCCGAGCTGTACGGCGCCGAGATCGGCGTCGGCGGCGGCCACTGAGCGCGACCTAACCCACATACCTGGGGGGAGAGCTCAGCCATGATGCGCCGGATCATCGCCACCAGCCTGCGGTTCCGCTTCATCGTCGTCGCGATCGCGGCCGGCATGATGGTCTTCGGGGCGGCCCAAGTGCGGGCCATGCCCGTCGACGTCTTCCCGGAGTTCGCGCCGCCGAAGGTCGAGATCCAGACGATCTGCATCGGCCTGTCCGCCGAAGAGGTCGAGCAGCTCGTCACGGTGCCGATCGAGCAATCCCTCG
>JBIOWA010000096.1:0-3424 GCA_044868045.1 Candidatus Limnocylindrales bacterium | reverse complement strand
GCTGGTCGAGGTCACGCCGCAATCGATCCGGCTGCGCAAGCGCCTGCTCTCCCAGCACGACCGACGACGGGAAGCGGGCAAGGCCGAGGACCTTCGTCGGGCCGCTGACCGGGACGAAGTGGCCATCGGCTGACCACCCGCTGGCGCGGACGCCTGAACCGGGTGGCCGGCGAGGCCGACGTACACTACCGGCCATGCCGATCTACCTGGATCACGCGGCGACCACGCCGGTCCGCCGCGAGGTCGTCGATGCGATGCTGCCGTTCCTCACGGAGTCCTTCGGGAACCCGTCGTCGGCGCACACGTTCGGGCGAGCCGCACGGGCCGCGCTCGATGATGCCCACGATCGGCTCGCGGCGAGCCTTGGCGTCGAGCCTCGCGAGGTGGTCTTCACGTCCGGCGGCACCGAGGCCAACAACCTCGCGCTGAAGGGCGCAGCCTGGGCCGGCAAGGCGCACGGCCACCGGATCGTGACCTCGTCGATCGAGCACCACGCGGTCGGTCACGCCCTCCGCTACCTCGAGAAGTTCGGCTTCGAGGTCGTGGAATTGCCGGTCGATCGCTACGGTCGGGTCGATCCCGACGAGCTCGAGGCCGCGCTCACCGACCGGACGATCCTCGTCTCGATCATGCTCGCCAACAACGAGGTCGGCACGTTCCAGCCGGTCACCGAGATCGCGAAGCGAGTCCGCGGGCGGAAGGGGATCCTGTTCCACGTCGATGCCGTGCAGGCCGCGCCGTACGTCGATCTCAAGCTCGGCGAGCTGGGCGCCGATCTGGTGTCGATCAGCGGGCACAAGTTCGAGGGTCCGAAGGGGATCGGCGCGCTGTACGTGCGCCATGGCACGCACATCCTCGCCCAGCAGCATGGCGGCGAGCAGGAGCGCCATCGACGCGCCGGCACCGAGAACGTCGCCGGTGCGGTCGGTCTTGCGACCGCGTATGAGCTGTCCGTCGCAGAGCGACCCGCGACCGTCAAGCGGTTGCGCTCCGGGCGCGAGCGGATCGGCAAGGCCGTCCTCGCCGTCCCCGGGACCGAGCTGACGGGGCACCCGTCGGCCCGACTGCCGGGCCTGCTCTCGATCATCGCCCGCGGCACCGACGGCAGCTCCGTTGCGCTCTCGCTCGATCTGGAGGGGATCGCGGTGTCGGTCGGTTCGGCCTGTACGACAGGCTCGACCGAGGTCAGCCACGTCCTGTCGGCGATGGGCTACCCGGACGACGAGGCGCGTGGCGCGCTGCGCGTATCGCTGGGCCGCACGAATACCGACGAGGAGATCGCGACCGCGGCCGATATCATCCCGCGGGTCATCGCGTCGATGCAGGTCGGAACCGCGAGCGTGGCCCGTGATCCGCTCGGCCAGGGGATCGGCGTTTGACTCGGATCCTCGTCGCGATGTCGGGCGGTGTCGATTCGTCCGTGGCCGCCGCGCTGCTCCACGAGCAGGGGCACGAGGTGGTCGGGGTCTGGATGCGCCTGCACGACGTCGCCGACACCTACTCGGAGTTCAAGAAGAGCTGCTGCTCGCTGGACGCGGCCGATGACGCCCGGCGGGTGGCGGCCCAGCTGGGCATCCCGTTCTACGTCATGAACCTCGAGCGCGAGTTCGACGCCGGCGTGCTCCAGCCGTTCCTCGACGCGTACCTCGACGGACGGACGCCGAGCCCCTGCGTCGACTGCAATACCTACGTGAAGTTCGGCGCGTTGCTCGGTCGGGCCCGGCACCTGTACGAATGCGATGCCGTCGCGACCGGTCACTACGCCCGGCGCGTGGTCGGGGTCGACGGTCGGGCGCGGTTGTTCCGGGCCCGTGACGCGGACAAGGACCAGACCTACTTCCTCTACGGGCTCCGGGCCGACCAGGTCGAGCATGCCCGGTTCCCGCTCGGCGAGATGACGAAGCCCGAGGTGCGTGCGGTTGCGCGGTCGCTGGGTCTCGCTACCGCCGACAAGCCCGAGAGCCAGGAAATTTGCTTCGTGCCCGGCGGGGACTATCGCGACGCACTTCGCACACGGGCCGGCTGGCAGCCGGTCACCGGGCCGCTGCTGGACGCGGATGGCACGACGGTCGGCGAGCACCAGGGGACGCCGGCCTACACCGTGGGGCAGCGGCAGGGGCTGGGCGTCGCGCTGGGCGCACCGCGCTATGTCTCGCGCATCGACCCCATCTCAAACACCATCCAGCTCGGTCGGCGCGAGGATCTCGAAGTCCGCGAGTTCACGGTCGAGCGGTCGTCCTTCATCGCGTCGCCGCCGCCCGACGACACGTTCCGTGCCTCGGTCCGGATCCGGCACCGTGCGGCGCCGATCGAGGCGACGATCTGCCCGCTGGGCGACCGCCGCTGGTCGGTCGCAACGGACGAGGCGGTATGGGCCGCGGCTCCTGGTCAGGCGGCCGTGTTCTACGACGGCGACGAACTGCTCGGCGGGGGCCGGATCGAGGTGTCGGCACGAACCTCGGCGGCCGCAGCGCCGCGCACGCCGCGCGCGGCCGGCGAACCGGCGCTCGCCCGCGCCTGAGCGTGGAGCCGTCGCTGGTCCTCTCGGTGCTCGTCGGGATCTTCCACGCTGCGCTGTCGGTGCTGATCCGCGGGTCGGCGGGCGGCCGGCTGCCGATCCTGGTCGCCGCGGCGATCCTCGGTGCGTGGGCCGGTGACGCGCTGTTCGGCAGGCTCGGCATCGGGATCGCAACGCTCGGGGATTACAACCTCATCGGGGCCTCGATCGTCGCCTGGCTCGGCATCGGGATCGTAAGCGTGGTGGCGACGCTCGGCCCGACTCCGGAGCGTCAGCCGTGACGCTCGACGAGCGGGAGCTCGCGAAGTTCCTGCGCGGCCTGACGATCGGCGCCTTGATCGGGGCGGTGATCGCGGGCTCGCGGATCTGGCGGGCGCTGGGTCGCCGTCCCCGGAGCTGAGTCGCGGGTCCCTGGACTGTCGTTGCTGCTACGCGACTGTAAGTCCCGTTCTTGGCCCGAAGGTCGTGCGATCAGGTCGCTCGCGCGATTCACGGGACTGTCAGTCGCGCGGAATGGGCGAGGACGGGGCGAGTGCTCGCGTCGGCTCGAAGACGGGACTGTGAGTCACGCGCGGACCGGAGCGACGTGGCGGGTCCCGGAGCACGCCCGGCGTTGGTCGGCTGAGCGTCAGCTCAGCTGCACGGCGATCGGGAAGGTCGCCTTGTAGTCGTCGCCCTCCTGGGTCACCGACAGGAGCGTCGCGCCACCACTCTGGTTGAAGATCTGGTCGGACGCGTTCGGTACATCCTGGGGGCCCTTTTGCGCATACACGCCGGATGCGTACACCCCCTTGCTGAACTCGTCGTCGAAGAACAGCTGGGACGTGAACTCGAAGCCTGCCGAGGCATCCGGGTCCGTCCTGATCTTGAAGTGGATGTGGACAGCTCGACCGCTGTACCAGCCTG
>JBIOWA010000095.1:0-13428 GCA_044868045.1 Candidatus Limnocylindrales bacterium | reverse complement strand
CGGGCCATGCCCGTCGACGTCTTCCCGGAGTTCGCGCCGCCGAAGGTCGAGATCCAGACGATCTGCATCGGCCTGTCCGCCGAAGAGGTCGAGCAGCTCGTCACGGTGCCGATCGAGCAATCCCTCGCCGGCGTCGAGGGCCTGGAGACGATCCGCTCGAAGTCGGTCATCCAGCTCTCACAGGTCGTCCTGCTCTTCAAGCCCGGAACCAACGAACTCAAGGCGCGCCAGCTGGTCGCGGAACGGCTGGCTCAGATCACTCCGTCCCTCCCGACGTGGGCCGCACCACCGGTCATGCTCCAGCCGCTGTCGGCGACGAGCCGCGTGATGAAGATCGGCCTGAGCTCCGACACCGTCGACCAGATCGACATGTCCATGATCTCGTACTGGACGATCCGGCCCCGGCTGCTGAGCGTGCCGGGCGTGGCCAACATCGCGATCTGGGGCGAGCAGATCGACATGCTCGCCGTGGAGGCCATCCCGAACAAGCTCGTCGAGCATGGCGTCGCGTTGACGGACGTGATGAACGTCGTCTCCGAGACGCTCGATGACGGCCTGCTCCAATTCAACGCCGGGAACTTCACCGGGACCGGTGGATTCATCGACACGCCGAACCAGCGCCTCGTCATCCGTCACGTCCCGCCGGTCGTGAGCGCGAAGGACCTGGCGCACGTAACCGTCCCCGGCCGGGATGGGAAACCCGTCGCGCTGACCGAGGTGGTCAAGCTCGTTCGAGAGCATCAACCGCTCATCGGCGAGGCCGTAATCAACGACGGTCCGGGCGTGATGCTCATCGTCGAGAAGTTCCCGTGGGCGAACACGCTCGATGTCACGCGTGGCGTCGAGGAGGCGCTCGACGAGTTGCGGCCCGGCCTGCCAGGCATCGCCGTCGACCACACGATCTTCCGGCCGGCCAGCTTCATCGAGTTGGCCCTCCACAACCTGTCGAACGCGCTGATCATCGGCAGCGTGCTGGTCTTCGTGATCCTGATCCTGTTCCTGTTCGAGTGGCGGACCGCGCTGATCAGCCTCGTCGCGATCCCGTTGTCGCTGATGGCGGCGGCGATGGTCCTCTACGTCCGCGACGTCACGATCAACACGATGATCCTCGCCGGGTTCGTGATCTCGGTCGGGGTCGTCGTCGACGACGCGATCATCGACGTCGAGAACATCACCCGGCGGCTACGCCAGGCTCGTCTCGAGGGGAGCAAGCAATCGACTGCGTCGATCGTCCTGGAGTCGTCGCTCGAGGTCCGCAGCGCGATCGTCTACGCGACGCTCATCGATGTCGTCGCGGTCTCCCCGGTGTTCTTCATCAGTGGATTGTCGGGGTCGTTCTTCCAGCCGCTGGTCGTGTCCTACGGGCTGGCAGTCCTCGCGTCGCTGCTGGTGGCGCTGACGGTGACGCCGGCGCTTGCCTACATCCTGCTCAGGAAGGCGCCGATCGAGCGACAGCGGTCGCCGATCACCCGTCGTTTGCAGGACGCCTACTCTCGATTGATCGCGCGCATCCTGCGCACGACTCGACCGGCCTTCGTGACGGTCGGCCTCATCAGCGTGGCCGGGCTCGGGATCTGGCCCCAGCTCGGGCAGTCCTTGCTCCCCGACTTCAAGGAGCGTGACTTCCTGATGCACTGGGTGACGGCGCCGGGCACGTCCGTCGGGGAAGAGACCCGCGTCACGATCAAGGCCTGCGACGAGCTGCGCTCGATCCCTGGTGTCCGCAACTGCGGTTCGCACATCGGCCAGGCGTTCGTCGCCGACGAGCCGTATGGCGTCGAGTTCGGCGAGAACTGGATCAGCATCGACCCGGCCGTCGACTACGACAAGACACATGCAGCCGTCCTGGAGGTCGTGAACGGCTATCCAGGGCTTCGACGCGACGTGCAGACCTACCTCAAGGAGCGTATTCGGGAAGTGCTGACCGGCTCGAGCGACGCGATCGTCGTCCGGATCTATGGGCCGGACCTCGGCAAGCTCAAGGAGCTGGCCGGGGAGGTCGAGGAGAAGCTCGACGTCATCCCGGGCATCATCGACCTCCACACCGAACAGCTCGTCAACATCCCGCAGATCCAGGTCAAGGTCGACCTCGCCAAGGCTCAGCAATATGGCGTGAAGCCTGGCGACGTCCGGCGCATCGCGTCGACGTTCATGGCCGGCGAGGAAGTCGGCGACATCTTCAACACGGGCAAGGCGTACGACGTCGTCGTGTGGAGCGTGCCCGAGTCCCGAGGCAGCCTGACCGATGTCGAGAACCTCCTCGTCGATACTGCGACGGGTGGCAAGGTCGCCCTCAAGACGGTCGCCGATGTCTCGGTGGCGCCGACCGCCGGCCACGTCAGCCATGAGCAGACCGCTCGGCGGATCCATGTCGATGCCAATGTCCGCGGACGCGATCTCGGCGCGGTGATCGAGGACGTCAAGGCCGCCCTCGCCAGCACGGAATTCCCCCAGGAATACCACCCCGAGTTGCTCGGTGAGTTCCAGGAGCGCCAGAAGGCGCAGGATCGTCTGTTGCTCTTCGCGATCGCAGCCATGATCGGCGTCTTCCTGTTGCTCCAGGCCTCGTTCGGCAACACCAGGCTGGCGATCCTGTCCTTCCTGACCCTGCCGTCCGCGCTGGTGGGCGGGATCCTCGCCGCGTGGCTCGGATCGGGAGTCATCTCGCTCGGGGCGCTCGTCGGGTTCTTCACCGTGCTGGGCATCGCCGCCCGGAACGGGATCATGATGATCAACCACTTCCAGCACCTGGAGCGCTACGAGGGCGAGGAGTTCGGGGTGAACCTCGTCATCAGGGGCGCTCGCGAGCGGCTGGCGCCCATCCTCATGACCGCGCTGGCCACGGGTCTCGCCCTGGTCCCCCTCGCGATCGCCGGCGACCTGCCGGGGCATGAGATCGAGCACCCGATGGCCATCGTGATCCTCGGCGGCCTGGTGACCTCGACCCTGCTCAACCTGTTCGTCGTGCCGTCGCTCTACCTCCGGTTCGGACGGGCGCAGCCGGCCTCAGCGGAAGCGGCCGCGGCCTGACGTCAGCGACTACGAGACGGCGCGACGGTCCAGGCGTTCGACGAGGTCCATGAGCCAGCCGGCCGGCGTGTCGCCATGCCCGTCCATCTCGTCACGAGGGTTCCGTCCACACCATGGAAGTCTGGGCCGTCATCGGGTGGCGAAGAAGTCGGCCATCGGTTTCGCCTCGCACGCCTTGGCGAGGCAGTCCAGCCCCCAGGCGTCCTCGATCGTGCGGAGCAGCGAATAGTGGTCGTAGGGGACGGAGGAGCGGGTGCCCGCGGCGACCAGCGGCGAGACAACGATCGTCGCGACATGGCCGCCGGACGGATCGTCGCCCGCGTCCTCATCGAACGTGATGAACAGCACCCCGCCCGCTCGGAACGCGTCGCTCTCGATGATGGACGGGACGTGGTCGGCTAGCCAGGCGTCGGCCTCACGCAACGCGCAATCGTGCGCGTTATGGCATTCGTTCGGGATGATCAAGGCGTAGTCGGCATCACCGGGCCGGAACGCACTGAAGTCCTCGATGAACGCACACCGCGTCGGGTTCGTCGAGATACTCGTGAAGCTGATGGCTGGTGCGTGCTTGCGCACATATTCTCCCGGTCCATCGGGGCCACCCTCCGCCTTGCTGCCCTTGAAGCAGCCGGACGGCACGTTCTCCGCGTACTGGCGCCAGGTTCGGCCGGCGGCCTCGATCTGGTCGGCCACGTTCGGCGCATCGATGTCATGGGTGCCGTTGTCAGTGACCCCATGGGTCGATCCGCTGAACATCGCGAGGTAGTTGGGCTGCGACGGCCGGGCGACGCCGTGGTACGACTCGGCCAGCCCATACCTATCGATCAATCCGGTGAGGTACGGGAGGTCGTCGGCGCCGACCACGCGCGAGTAGTCGCGGTTCTCGAGCACGATGATCCAGACATTCGAGAAGGCGGGAATGCCCGAGGTCGCCGAGGGCGACGTCGACGGAGGGGCGGTGACCAGGGGCGTCGGCGTCGTCTCCGGCGAGGCAGTAGCGAACGCCGGTGGCGACCCGGTAGACCGAGCGCCGGCCGGATTGCAACCCACAACGAGCATCAACGCGGCGACGATCGTCGACGCGAACCGGGCCGAACCACGCAATTCCCCCATACGGCTGGTCAGCGCTTCCTGCCGCCTCCGAACAGTGTCCCGAAGATGCCGCGGATGATGTCCTGGCCGAGTCGCGAGCTGATGACGCGGCCACCGGTCCGTACCGCGGAATCGATGCTCCGCTGCCGCGCTCGAGCGGCGGCTGCTGCGGCCTTCTCCTCGGCACGACGCTGTCCCTCCGCTTCTCGTTCCGCCCGTTTCTGGGCGGCCTCGATCTCACGCTGCTGGCGGGCGATCTCGCGCTCTTGCTGGGCGGGCGTCATGTCGTTGAGGCCGGTGGCGGTCGTCGGGTCGAGACCGGCCCGGGTCGCGGCCTCCGCGGCCGCCGTCGCAGCTGCCTGGCGCGCGGCGGCCAATCGAGCCGTGATCCGCTCGTGGGCGCTCTCGCGGTCGATGGTCCTGCCGTACTTCGCCTGGAGCTGGCTCGCCGCGACGAGGTTCTGGAACGTGGCGGCATCGACCGGCGCCATCAACGAGTCGGGCGGCAGGAGCCGCGTGGCCGCGAGCGGCGTCGGGACGCCCCTCGCCGAGAGGACCGTGACCAGCGCCTCACCGATGCCCAGAGAGGTCAGGGTCTTCTCGATGTCGTAGAACTCGGTCGTCGGGAACGTGCGGGCCGCCTTGCGCAGGTTGTCGGCGTCGATCGGCGTGAAGGCCCGGAGGGCGTGCTGGACGCGGTTGCCGAGCTGTGCCAGCACCGCCGCCGGCACGTCGCCCGGCACCTGGGTCACGAAGTACACGCCGATCCCCTTTGAGCGGATCAGCCGGGCGGTCCGTTCGATCTGGTCCATCAGCGCTTCCGAGGCGTCGTCGAAGAGCAGGTGCGCCTCATCGAAGAAGAAGCACAGCTTTGGTTTCGGCAGATCGCCGACCTCGGGGAGACCCTCGTACAGCTGCGCCAGCATCCAGAGCATGAACGTCGAGAACAGCCGCGGCTGGTCCATCACGTCCGACAGCTCCATGATCGAGACGATCCCCTGCCCGTCCGCGCTGGTGCGGAGCAGGTCGTGGACATCGAACTCCGGCTCTCCGAAGAAGGTGTCCGCCCCCTCCTGCTCGATCACCACGATGCTGCGCAACAGCACGCCGACGGAGGCCGACGACATGCCGCCGTAGTCGTCAAGGATCGGCCTGCCCTCGTCCGACGAGAGGAACTTGAGGGTCGTGGCCAGGTCCTTGAGGTCGAGCAACGGCAGCTCGTTGTCGTCGCAGTACTTGAAGACGAGGGCGAGGATGCTCGTCTGGGTCTCGTTCAGATCGAGGACCTTGCCGAGGAGCAGCGGGCCGAACGAGTGAACGGTCGCGCGGACCTGCGCTCCGAGCTTGCCGCTGAGCGAGACGTACTCGGCTGGGTGACCGGCCGCCTCGAAGGTCCAGCCCAGCGACTCCACGCGCTCGACGATCTTCGGGTTCGTGGCGTCGCCGGGGGCCGCCAGGCCGGTCAGGTCACCCTTGATGTCGGCGGCGAAGACCGGCACGCCGGCCTTCGAAAGTTGGCCTGCCAGCAGCTGCAGGGTCTTGGTCTTGCCGGTCCCCGTGGCGCCCGCGACGAGGCCGTGTCGATTGAGGATCGACATCGGGATCTGCACCCGCACGTCGTTGAACAACTCCCCGTCGTGCATCGCGCTGCCGACGATCAAGGTGGGTTCGTTGAACGTGTACCCGGCGGTGATCGCGTCGCGGAATGCCTGATCCATGGGTCCTCCGATGGCGGCTGCGGCGTGCTGCGCGGGGGACCGCAAGCGTATCATCGGGCCCCCGATCGGCCATCAGGCTGCGCGCTTCAGCGGAGGACGAAACATGGCGGCGGGCATCGGCCGTCCGGTCACGATGCTGGGTGAATTCCGCGCATTCCTGCTCAAGACCAACGCCCTCGCGCTGGCGATCGGCGTGATCATCGGCGGCGCGCTCGGGACCGTCGTCAACTCGCTGGTCAACGACATCATCATGCCGCCGATCGGGCTCGTCCTCGGCGGCATCGATTTCTCTGCCCAGAAGTTCGTGTTGAAGGGCGCGGTCGGCGGCGACCCGGCAACCGAGGTTGCGATCCGCTACGGGGCGTTCATCAACTCGATCATCGCGTTCCTGGTGATCGCACTCGTCGTCTGGCAGATCTCGAGGATGTTGATCAAGGAGGAGCCGACGCCGGAGATGAAGGTCTGCCCGTTCTGCAAGGAGGCGAACGCGGCGGACGCCACCCGGTGCAAGGCCTGCACGAGCGAGATCTGAACGCCGGCTTCCGGCCTGCGCGGCCGGGCCCGGTCAGGACCTCGCAGTCGGATCCGACAGGTAGTTGTCAGGAACGGGCCCGACCACGTCCATCGCGTACCGGCCGGCGATGGCGTCGAGGTCCGCCTCGTCGATCCCGGCTGCCAAGCCTTCCGCCAGTTCGTCGAAGTACCCCACCATGGCCGACGGCGTGTACAGGTTGAGCTTGCGACTGCCGGCGGCGAGGGTCGTGAACGTGTGGCGCATCCCGCGCGGGATGTAGATGAACGACCCCTGCCGGCATTCGTACGCACGGTCGTCGAGGATCATCTGGTACGCACCGGCAAGGACGTAGAACGACTCCGAGCAATCGCGGTGGATGTGCAACGGCGGCCCGCCGCCGACCTTCGTCTCGCTCGTCTCGATCAACGAGAAGGCGCCGCTCGTCGTCTCGCTATCGGCGAATACGGTCACGGCGAACTCGCCGACGTCGATCAGGCGTCCCTCGCCGGGACCCAGGATCTCCGCGCCATCACCAATTCCCGCCATCGCGATCCTCCTCCAGCGCCGCCGTTACACGAACGATCAACATTCAGGCCCGCTCCCGGCTCGACCGCCATCGTGGCAGAACGTGCATGGACAGACCGTAATGGACGTTCATTTCGTGCCCGGCGGCAGAACTTGCACCGGCGGACGAATAAGGTGACGAAAACAGGCCTGATGGAGCCACCGCCGACGACTCACCGGTCACAACGGTCCCCGGGTGCGAGTCTCGCCGGTCGGCGCACGATCTCCAGGCGGTCAGCAGCGATGTCTGGGCAAGTTCCCGCAAAAAAGAGAGCCGGGTGCGGCTCAGGCGTCCGGGCTCGGGTAGCTCCCCAGTACGCGCGTCATCGTCGTCACGCCACGGACCTCATCGAGCGCGGCGGCCATCTCGGGATCCGCCACGTCCCCGTCCAGATCGATCCAGAAGACATACTCCCAGGCTCGTTCTCGGCTCGGTCGCGATTCGAGCTTCCGCATGTTGAGGCTATGCGCGGCGATGACCCGCAGCACCGCCAGGAGCGTTCCCGGCTCGTTGCGGACAGCGACCACCAGCGTCGTCCGACGCAATGCAGGTGGATCGACCATGGCCGGCACCTCGGCGCCCGCCCGCGCCAGCACGAGGAACCGGGTCCGGTTGTCGGGTAGGTCGCCGATGTCGTCGGCCAGGACCTCGAGCCCGAACAGCTCGGCCGCCCTCGGCGACAACACCGCAGCGGCGTGGCGTTCCTCCGCATCGGCGATCGATTTCCCAGCGCCCGCGGTGTTGTACGTCGAGAGCAGTTGCCATGGTCGCGAGCGTAGGAACGCCTCGGCCTGGCCGAGCGCCTGGATGTGCGAGTACACGCGCTCGATCTCATCGAGCCGCTGACCGGGGAGCGCGGCGAGGCATAGTCGGACCGGGACGACGATCTCCCCGACGATCCAGAGCTCGTACTCGATCAACAGGTCGTAGTTCTCGCGGACCGTGCCGTGGATGACATTCTCGATCGGGACGACACCCGCGGCGGCGTCACCGGCCGACACTGCATCGAAGACCGCCCGGAAGCTCTCCAGCGCGATCCGCGAGACGTCCCCGAAGGCGGCCAGGACCGCGTCCTCCGCGAACGCGCCGGGCTCGCCGGCGTATGCGATCGGATGGGACGTGTCGGGCATGGCCGGGAGTGTAGTGGGCACCACCCGCGCGGCGCCGCCGACTCAGGCGGCCGACTCGACCCCGTCGGATGCCGAGAGGAGCGCGAACAGGTCGATCGTCGGTCGGACCAGCGTCGGTTCGGCCCGTCCGAACAGATAGCCCTGCCCGGCGTCGTAGCGCAGTTCGAGCACCGACTCGAGATGATCGGCGGTCTCGATACCTTCCGCGACGATCCGATGGCCGCGGTTGCGCGCGAGCTGCCCGAGCGCCCGCAACACCGCCTCGCTCGCCTCGTGCGTGGCGCTGGCGCGCACGAGCGAAAGATCGATCTTGAGGATGTCGAAGTCGACTTCGCTGAGCAGCCGGAGGCCGGCGTTGCCGGCACCAACGTCGTCGATGGCGACCCGCACGTCGTGCCGGCGCAACGTCGCGATCGCCTGCTGGAGGCGAGTGAGATCATCGACCGCCTCGCGCTCGGTCAGCTCGACCACCAACTGATTCGGCGCAACGCCGTGCCGCCGGGCTAGGGCAACGATCTCGAGCGGGCTGAACGCATCCGACTCGAGCGTCCTTGGCGACAGGTTGATCGACAGGTAGCGATCGTCGCCGAGGCCCTCCGCTCCGGCCAAGACCGCCCGCGCACACACGATGTCGAGCTCGACGGTTCGGCGGGTCGCCTCTGCCGCGACGAACAGGCTCGTTGGCGTCGCAAATCCGGAGTCGGCCGACGGGCGGACCAGGCCTTCGAACCCGATGATCTGACCGGTCGTCAGCGAGTAGATCGGTTGATAGACGGCCTGCAGCAGGTCCTGCGACGCCACGCGGGAGACGGCCGCCTCGAGCTGCGCCAGCGTTCGCGAGTCGTCCGCCACGCCGTGGCGCGAGGGATCGAACCGCTGCACGTTGGTCCGCCCGTGGCGCTTGCCGGCATACAGCGCGGCGTCGGCGTGATGGATGATCTGGTGGCGGTCCGAACTCGGTGCCGGGAACGAGGAGATGCCGATCGTCACCGAGAACGCACCGCTGCGGCCGTGGTTGCCGCTCAGCGCGGCGGCGAGCAGGTGATTGGCGATGATCTCGGCGCTGTCGACGTCGCAATTCGGGATCAGCAGCGCGAACTCGTCGCCGCCGGTGCGGTAGGCCGTCTCGCCTCGCCGGAGGTTGGCCCGCATCATCTGCGCGACCGACCGCAGCAGATCGTCCCCGGCGGCGTGGCCGCGCTGGTCGTTGATCTTCTTGAGGTCGTCCACGTCGACCATGAGGAGCGCGAGGTTGGAGCCGTCGTCACGGGCCTGCGCGATCCGCGCGTCGAGTTCCTCCTGGAATGCCCGGTGATTGCCCAGGCCGGTCAACGCATCGAGCAGCGAATCGAGTCGAGCGCGGTCATACGCCTCGCGTAGCTCGGTGTACGCCTCCTCGGCGCCCGAAACGCCCCGCCGAACGCGACGCGCGAGGACGATCAGGACGATCCCAAGAATCGTCGCCACGGTCACCGCGGCACCGATCGCGACGGGCGCAGGCGTCGGTGGCAGCGAGCCCGGCGGCAACGCGATGCTCACCGCCTGGAGGGTCAGCGAGATCGCAACGACCACGAAGGCGAGCGCGAAGCCGACGTTGGTGTCGCGGGCGACCGAGCGACTCGAACGGCGCTCAGCCTCCTCGACCTTCGAAGGGCGCGACGACAAACGGGTCTCCTTGCCTGGTGTTCCGTATGGCGTGACCCATCTGTACCAGACTCGACCTACCCCCACTCCCATACGAAGGTCATGGTCAAGGTGCTCCCTTTGGGTGGCCGACCTCCCGGCCACCGACAGGGCGAGGCCAAGAACTTACTGGTTGAACCAGTCGACGGTATCGATCTCGCCGGAGCCCTCGTCGAGCTCGGCCCGACGCTCGCGGGCGGTGCCGGCCGTGACCGCCGACTTGCGCCGCGCCGTGGTCCCGCTCGCGGCCGCTGCCGCCGGCGCGCCCGTCCACTGCTCCTCCGCGAGCATCTGGTTGAGGGCGACGAGATACGCCTCGATCGAGGCCGCGATCACGTTCGGGCCCCGTGCCTCGCCGTCGTACTCGCCCTCACCGCGTTCGCCGGCGGCCAGCGGAGGTGCGATCCGTACGTTGACGACGCCGATCGTGTCGGTCCCCTCCCCCAGGGCGTGGATGTCGAAGGCGAGCAATCGCGGATGCCCGTCGAGCACCTCGGCGATCGCGTTGTCGACGGCCCGATACAACGCATCGATCGCCCCGTTCCCCTCGGCGGACGCCTGCCAGTGGTGGTCGCCTGAGTCGATGATGACCGCCCCCCGGCTGCGCGCGTTCGAGCCGGACGAGACGGTCCAGCGAGCCAGGCGGAGGGGCTCGGCGACGTGGTCGTGGTCGGTCATGGGGGTCACCTCCGTGGCGTCGCTGGGTCGGGTTCATTGGCGGGCATGGTCGTGAAGTGGCGTTCGTCGCGCCGACGCAGTTCCGCGCCGGACTTCCAGATGGCGTACTCGAGCGAGTCGGCGAGCGCGGCCGCCGACGCCGCGATGATGTTGGTGTCGCTGCCCATCGTGGACCAAGTGCGAGCGCCGTCCTGGGAGTCGATGATGACCCGCGTCCGCGCCGCGGTCGCCGCCTCCCCGTCGAGGATCCGGACCTTGTAGTCGACAAGGTGCACGTCGTCGATCGCCGGATAGAACGCCCGCAAGGCCTTGCGCAGCGCGGCGTCGAGGGCGTTGACCGGCCCGTTGCCGTCCGCGGCGGTGTGCAGCGTCTCGCCGACGACCTCGACCTTGACCGTTGCCTCGGCGAGGAGCTCTCGCCCGCCGCGTTGCTCCACGAGGCACGTGTAATCGACGATCCGGAACGGGGCCGCGTAGTCGGCCGCGTGGCGACGGATCAACAGCTCGAACGATGCCTCGGCTCCCTCAAACGCGAGCCCTTCGGACTCGAGCTGCTTGATCAGCAGCGATAGCTCGCGTGGGTCGATCACGCCCTCGAGGTCGTGGCCGAGCTGGCGAGCGCGGATCGAGGTGTTGGCGCGACCGCCGAGCTCCGACACGACCAGCCGCCCGGCATTGCCCACCGACTCCGGTTCGACGTGCTGGTAGGACCGCTCGACCTTGGCGACGGCGGCGCCGTGGACGCCACCCTTGTGGGCGAAGGCCGAGCGCCCGACGTAGGGCTGGTAGTCGTTCGGGGCGACGTTGGCGATCTCGGCGACGCTCCTCGACAGCTCCGTCAACCCCTCGAGCCGGCCGCCCCCGGCAGGGACGAGTTCGAGCTCCGTCTTGAGCGCGAGATTGGCCAGGATCGATACCATGTTGGCGTTGCCGGCACGTTCGCCATAGCCGTTGATCGTGCCCTGCACATGGCGGATGCCCGACGCGACGGCCGCCATCGAGTTCGCGACGGCAAGCTCGGCATCGTTGTGGGTGTGGATCCCCCAGGTGACCGGCGGGGCATCTCGGTCGCCTTCGAAGGCGCCCCGAACGTCGGCCACGATCCGGATCAGCTCATCGGTCAGCGTTCCGCCGTTGGTGTCGCAGAGCACGAGCGTCCGGGCTCCCGATTGGTGCGCGGCACGCAGCGTGGCGAGGGCGTAGTCGCGATCCGCCCGATACCCATCGAAGAAGTGCTCGGCATCGTAGACCGCCTCGCGACCGCGATCGACAATGAAGCCGATCGAGTCGGCGATCATGTCGAGGTTCTCCTGGGGGGTCGCGCCCAGCACGTCGATCACATGCAGGAGCCACGACTTGCCGAAAATCGTCACGACCGGCGTCTCGGCAGCAACGAGCTCGCGCAGGTTCGGGTCGTCGCCGGGCGCGTTGGCCTTGTGGCGCGTCGAGCCGAAGGCGGCGAGCTTGGCGGTCTCCCAGCGCATCGTTCGGGCCGCGGCGAAGAACTCGATGTCCTTGGGGTTCGAGCCGGGCCAGCCGCCCTCGATGTAGGGCATGCCGTATTCGTCGAGCATGCGGGCGATGCGCAGCTTGTCGGCGAGCGACAGCGTGATGTTCTCGCCCTGCGTGCCATCGCGCAGGGTCGTGTCGTAGAGGGTGACCGGTCGGTCGGTCGGGGTCATACCGGCACCGCCGCTTCCAGGGCTTTGATCACGGCCGTCGCCATCCCGGTCGCGCCGACCACGACGAGGCCGTCGTCCGGGTTCGCGGGATCGGCAAGGTCCGCCGTCCGCCAGCCGTCGTCGAGCGCCTGGCTGACGGCGCCCTCGATGGCTTGCGAGACATCCGGCCGTTTGAACGACGAGAACATCATCATCGCGGCCGACAGGATCGTTCCGATCGGGTTCGCCCGGTCCTGGCCGGCGATATCGGGCGCCGATCCGTGGATCGGCTCGTACAGTCCGAATGTCCCGTGATCGGTTAGCCGCTCACCAAGCGACGCCGACGGCAGCATGCCGAGGCTGCCTGCGACGACGGCCGCTTCGTCGGACAGGATGTCGCCGAACAGGTTCTCGGTGACGATCACGTCGAAGTCCGCGGGTCGCTTGACCAGCAGCATCGCGCACGAGTCGACCAGCTGGTGGGAGATGTCGACGTCCGGCGCACGCCACCGGAGCTCATCCACGACGGTGCGCCAGAGACGGGATGTGGCCAGGACGTTCGCCTTGTCGACGCTGGTCAGCCGCTTTCGCCTCGTGAGCGCGAGGCCGATGGCGAGCGATACCACGCGCCGGATCTCGTCCTCCGAGTAGGGCATCGTGTCGACGGCCCGACGATCGCCCTTCTCGTCGCCGGCCTCCTGCCGCTCCCCGAAGTACACGCCGCCAGTCAGCTCTCGGACGATGAGCATGTCGACGCCTTCGAGGAGTTCGGGACGAAGCGGCGACGATGCGACGAGCGCAGGATGGACCTTGACCGGGCGAAGGTTGGCGAACAGCCCGAGCCCGCCGCGGAGCGCGAACAGCGCCTGCTCGGGGCGGACCGGCGCGGACGGGTCGGACCACTTCGGACCACCGACGGCGCCGAGGAGGACGGCGTCGGCCGAGCGGCACGTCTCGACGTCCTCTGGCCGGATTGCGACGCCGTACTTGTCGATCGCGACGCCACCGGCGAGGACCTCGGTCCAGTCGATGGCGAAGTCGAAGCGCCGCCCGGCAACATCGAGCACCCGGCGTGCCGCGTCGACGACCTCGGGGCCCACACCGTCCCCCGGGATCGCCACCACTCGGTAGCGCTGAAGGTCGGTCTCCACTACGGCAGGCCCCGCTCCGTGCGCTGGTTCGCGAAGGCGACGGCCACGCCGTTGATCTCGGCGCCGTGGAGCTTGTTCGTGGCGACGAGGTACGCGTCGAGCGACGCCTCGATGATGTTGGTCGATAACCCGTGACCGGACACGATCAGCGCGCCCGGCCCCTCATCGGACGATCGACGGCAGCGCACCAGGACCTGGCCCTGGGC
>JBIOWA010000094.1:0-4065 GCA_044868045.1 Candidatus Limnocylindrales bacterium | reverse complement strand
GCGAGGACCACGGCGATGGAGGTGGTGACGATTCGCCTGCCGTTCATGTCTCTTCTACCCCGCGACGGGCCGGCAGGTTCCCAATCGTTTGCTACGGGGCCGTCGGTGGCGCGGGCGGGCCGGCGGGGGAAATGGCGCCTCGGATGTCCAATGCGCACGCCGCGCCCAAGTGCTGCTCCGTCGCGATCAGACCTAGGCCGACAGCAGGAGCAGGTCGTCGTCCGACGAGCTCCGCGCGGCGGGCACCGGTCGAGCGATGTCGACGACGAAGACATCCGCGCGGCGGCGAGCGGGTGTTGCCCATCTCGGGTCACGCAGGTACGGGGCGACCGACGCGCTTCGAGCGCGGGTCGCGACGGGGATCGACGTCACGGCGCCGTTCGACCGTCGGCGGGCGCCATCGTTGGTGGTTCGTCCGGTTCGCTTGCGGGGCATTACGTTCTCCTGGGTCTGTGCGGGGTGAACGAGGAAAACGGGGACCGTCTCCGTTTGGATAGGTGTACTATACGGAGAGTGTCCCCGGTTGACAAGTGGGGACCTTCCCCGTTTACGGGATTGCAACCTCTAGAGGCCAATCAACGACGTGAACGCGCAAAGCGCACCAACCCAACAGCAAATCCAGCCGCCTCGCGCCCAACGCGCCGACGCCAAGCGGAATGTCGAGCGTCTCCTCGAGGCGGCCCGGATCGCCATCGCACGAGACGGGCCCGACGCCTCTCTCGACGACATCGCCCGCGACGCGCGGGTCGGCTCCGGGACGCTGTACCGGCACTTCCCTACCCGAGTGGCGCTCCTCGAAACCGTCTATCGCGATGAGGTCGAACGCCTCTGCGCCGAGGGCGATCGACTTCTGGACTCCGACGCGGATCCCGGCGAGGCACTCTCCGAATGGTTGCGGGCCTACGTCACGTTCGGGGCGATGAAGCGCGGCCTGATGGGCCCGCTGACGACCGCTCTGGGCCAGGACTCGGATCTGTTCGCGACTTGCAAGGCGATGGTGATGACGACAGGTGGCCGCCTCGTCGAGCGCGCCCAGGAGACGGGAGCCATCCGGGACGATGTCGAGCTCACCGACGTCCTGATGCTGGCGAGCGCGATCGCCCATGCAGGCGAGTTGACGCGCGAGGGATCCGGACTTTCCGAGCGGCTCCTCGCCGTCGCGATCGACGGGCTCCGTCGGCCGGGAAGCTGACTGACGCGCCCGGACACGATTTCGACCTTTCCCGATCCGGCGCGGCTAAAGCTCGCCTCGCGTCCACGTGCTCCCGGGCATTGCGACCATCAGCACCCAGGTAGCGCCGAAGCGGCACTCCCTGTCCGTACACCCTGAAACGTCGACCGGCTCGGGTTCGAGCGACAGCTTGTCGCCGTTGATCTGGTACGTGAAGCGCTTCCCGTTGATGACGACGACGTCGTCACCCTCGAGCGTGTAGGAGCCGTCGTCAACGCGCTGCCCGTTGAAGTCCTTCGATCCGAACTCACCGGACGCGGTGAAGAAGTGCGAATGCTGGCGCTGGACCGTCCCGTCGCACGGATGCGCCGGATCCTTCAGGCCCGAGGCATGCGGGTCTGCTGCGACCAGCCCATTGCCATACACCGCCTCTGCCACGAATTCTGTGAGCCCGGCCCCGGTCAGCATTGTCACGATCCGTTCGCAGTCGTGGACGCCGACCCATTCACCGACGATCGCCGGCTGACTCGGCGACGCAGAGACGGCCGCGGACGGCGAGGACTCCGGCGAGAGCGACGCGGGCGTCGATGGCGACCCGGCCGACGCGGACGCGGCGCTGCCCGAGCAACCCGCCATGCTGATCGACCCTGCGACGAGGACGGCGATGATCCATATACGAGTCACGTTGCCCTCCATCGACCCGGCGACCAGCCCCGCGAGCGATGATAGGAGCCCGCCGTTGGCGGGGCGCTCGACCTCCGATCCAGTCCGGCGTGGAGACATTGCATGCCCGTCGTCGTCGGTCCCACCACCATCACGATCAACCACAACAACCGGTTCGTGATCGCGCAACCGGACGCCAGCATGGTGCCGACCGACGACGTCGGCTTCTTCGCGCAGGACACCCGCTTCGTCTCGGGCTACCGGGTCACGATCAACGGCCGCGTGCCGACGCTCGTGAACTCGTCCAGGATCGAGCACTTCTCGGCCCGCCACGCGTTCACGACGCCTGAGCTTCCGCTTGGCTCCGGTGTCTTCGGTTCCGCTGCGGCGACGTTGCCGGCGCGGTCGATCGGCTTCCAACTCGATCGCACTGTGAGCGAGGGCGTCCACGAGGACTACGACCTGACGAGCTATGCGCCATCGCCAGTCCGCATGGTCCTCGAGGTCGAAATCGACGCCGACTTCGCCGACATCTTCGATGTCCGCTGGAAGCAGCTACTCCGCCGCGGCGACGCCCAGACGACATGGCGGCCGAAGGCCGGCGAGCTCAGGACGACGTACCGGAACGGCACCTTCCGACGAGACCTCGTGGTCCGGGTCGACAAGGCCGACTCGCCGCCCCAGTTCGCGAACGGGCATCTCGTCTTCGCGATGACGCTGCCGCCCAAGAGCACGTGGCACGTGTGCCTGCATTGGCTCCCGATCATCGGCCGACGTACCCCCAGCGTCCTCGACTGCCACGCCTTGCTGCAGAGTCAAGCGCGGCTCGACCAGGCTGCCCTTCCGCCGGTCGAGATCGAGGCCGACCATCCGACCTTGCCCGCGATCTGGCAAAGGGCCGTGGCCGACATGGAGGCGCTACGCATCAAGGAGTTCGCGGTCGGCCGGAGCGTCTACGTGCCTGCTGCCGGTATTCCGTGGTACGTGACGCTGTTCGGGCGTGACTCTCTGGTCGTGGCCATGGAGTCGATCAGCGGTTTTCCCGAGTTCGCGATCGGGGCACTCGATCGGCTGGCAGCATTCCAGGCGACCGACGACGACCCCGAGGCTGACAAGGAGCCCGGGAAGGTCCCGCACGAGCTGCGGTTCGGCGAGCTGGCCGAGCTCGGGCTGTTGCCATTTGCCCCCTACTACGGCACCCACGACGCGACACCGTTGTTCATCGTCGTGCTCTCCTACGCCTACGAATGGTCGGCGGACAAGCGGCTGCTGCGGCGATATCGGGATGCCGCTGAGGCGGCCTTGCGCTGGCTGCTCGAGTCGGGCGATCGGGACCGGGATGGCTTCCAGGAGTACGCCACGCGCTCGACCCGTGGGCTCTACAACCAGGGCTGGAAGGATTCCGGCAACGCGATCCAGCACGAGGACGGCGCGATCGCGCCGGTTCCCATCGCGCTATGCGAGCTGCAGGGCTACGCGTTCGATGCGCTGCTCCGGATGGCGTCGATCCGCGAGGCGTTCGGGGACGAGGAGGGCGCCCTCGAGCTGCGTGAGCGGGCCCGGCGGCTGTACGACCGCTTCAACGATGCCTTCTGGTGGGAGAGCGAGGGGACGTACTACCTCGGCCTCGACGGGCAGAAGCGGCCCATCCGGACCGTCGCGTCGAACGCGGGGCATTGCCTGGCGAGTGGGATCGTGCCGGCGGAGCGGGCGGACCGGGTCGTCGACCGACTCATGGCGCCCGACATGTGGAGCGGCTGGGGAATCCGGACGCTGTCGGCCGATCATCCAGGCTACAACCCGTACTCCTATCACAACGGCTCGGTGTGGCCGCATGACAACGCGACCATCGCTGGCGGTTTCCGGCGATACGGGCGGATCGAGGACGCGCAGCGAGTTGCGGAGGGCATCCTCGCCGCGACCGAGCGGTTCGAGGAATACCGGCTGCCTGAGCTGTTCGCCGGCCTCTCGCGCGACCCCGCCGCGTTCCCTGTGCAGTACCTCGGCGCGAACGTCCCACAGGCTTGGGCCGCCGCGGCCGTGTTCCGCTTCGTGGCCATCCTGTGCGGGATCCACGCGCAGGGTAGCAAGCGCACGATCTATATCAACCCGAACCTGCCGGACTGGCTACCGCGGATCACGATCCGGAACTTGCGGGCGGGCAGAGGTGCGGCCGACGTGCGGCTGGAGCGCGACCGGCTCGAGGTGTTGTCCAATTCGACGGGCTTCAA
>JBIOWA010000093.1:0-16627 GCA_044868045.1 Candidatus Limnocylindrales bacterium | reverse complement strand
GTCCGCGAGAACGTCTGGACGACGGCATCGGTGTAGTCGCTCTCGTCGGCGTAGTTGACGTGATGGTCGAGGACCTCGATGTGGCCGAACTCGTCGAGCGAGACGGTCTCGGCGTCATAGCAGCCGTTGGTCGGGGTCGACTGCATCTGGCACCAGCGGAGCGTGCCCCAGTCGTACACGCGGCCGTGCTCGCGAAGCCACATCGTGAACGTGTCGGGGGCGGTCCGCGTGAAGCAGCCGATGCCGTTCACGCCGCATGACCCCGTGCCATACCCGATGTAGCTTGCGCCGGTGCTGCTGTAAGCGAACGTCGCGGCTCGGGACGCGCGGCTTTCGCCGACGTCCGTGGCCGCAGCGCGGATCGTCGTCTTCATCGTGCTCGGCGGTTCGTAGCCGGCACGCCAGCGGAACAGGAGGACTTCATCCTGTGAGAACCGCCCTCCGCCGAGGATGGGATCCGGCCCGTGGGCGAGCGCCGGTGCGGCGACTGCGACCAGCAGCGCGCTCGCAAGGCCGACGGCAGCGATCCGTCGATCGCGCTGGGTGGAGATCATGGCTGCACCTCGCCGAAGGGGACGGTCCGACCGTCCGAGAGCCGGCGGAGAAGGGCACCGACGGGTCCGGCGATCGGCAGCCGACCATCCGGACCAAAGGCGATCCAGCCGGCAGGCACCTCGGCCCCACCGCCCGCCCAGGCCGGAGCGGCGATCAGGCGTCGAGTGCCCACATCGCCCGGCAGGACGCGATCGGCCGAGCCGTCGGGGCCGATCGACGCGACCGAATGACCATCGGCGTCGCGCTCGTAGACGACCACGGGCCGGCCTCCCGCGTCGCGTGCCAGCACCGCTTGCCCGGCGGACGCGACGATCGTGGTGGCGGAGTCATCTGCGAGCCCATGGGAACGGAGGGGACATGGCAAGCCTCGACAGGCACCGTGCGCCACCAAGCGGTCGCGGGTCAGACCGATCAGGTCACCCAGCGACGGATCGCTCACTGAGCCGCTGACGCCGGTGCGCATGTCGAGCCAGCGGATGCGGCACGCGACCTCGCCGCAGGACTCGACAGCCAGGAGGCTGCCGTCACCGCTCCAGGACAATTCGCTGAGCCAGGTCGGCCCGAACCGCTGGTCGGGCTCGATGGGCGGAAGGATCCGTTGGAAGGCTCCGTCGCCGACCAGCGGTCGGCGCCAGATACCGAGGTCGGCGCGCGATGTGCGGTCGACACGGAATTCGATGAGCGCCGAACCGTCCGGCGAGATGGTGGCCCGGCGGACGACGTCAGCGGACCGATCGACGGCCCACGCGCAACCCGCGACGACATCGATGAGCGAGACGCGTGAAGTCGCGCCGTCATCCGTACCCGCCAGGATCGTGCCGGCGAACGGCCCGACGGCGAACGACTCCGGGTCGAGGTCGAGCCCGCGCGCCGCGGCCGTCCCCGGGCCACCGACGGTCAGCCGCTGACCGCTCCGGACCCCGTCGACGATCGTGGCGTCGATGCGATACCACGCGCCGACCGGTCCCGACCCGATCCTCGGAAAATCGTCGCACCGGGGCGGCTCCCAGGACGCCGGCCGTGCTCCCGCCGTCGTCGAGGCGACGAGGACCACCGCACCGATCGCTGCGATACCCGGACCGGCTCGACGGAACCAACGCGACTCCACCATGTCGGTGACCTCCAGCCGGCGGGCTCGGATGCCGGCGGAGGAGGCGAGGTGCGCATCCTAGGGATCGGTTCTGCACTGCCACTTATCTGTGGGGGCGCCGGGGTCCGGTGTGCTACCCTCGCCCCGTTCGTTCCATCGAACGCCGTGTGGCCGCGAAGCCGGTGAGAGTCCGGCACAGTCCCGCTACGGTGAACCGCCCTAGGGCGGAAGTCCGGTCGCCGACCCCACGGTGCATGCTCGAACCTTCGAGAGAAAGGTAGGCAGGACCGTGCACCGCATCACCTGACCCCTCCTTCGACCCGTTCGAAGCGAGGGGTTTCGCGTGCCTGACGCGATCCCCTCCGGTCAGCCAAGACGCTCCGGAGACCCCGATGCCCGCCCGTACCCGACGCTTCGGCGTCAGCCTGATCCTCATCGCCGCGCTGTCAGCCGCCCTGGTCGCCTGCTCGAGTGCGGGCGGCTCCACGGCCGCACCCTCGAGCGCCCTGACGGCCGCGGCCGCCACCTCCGCTCCACCCACGTCGACGGCAGCATTCCCGGTTACGCTCACCGACGACGAGGGCACCTCGGTCGACCTCGCGGCGCAGCCCCAGAAGATCGTGTCGCTGACCCCGGCAACGACCGAGATCCTGTTCGCGCTCGGCGCTGGCCATCGCGTGATCGCAACCGATGACGGCAGCGACTACCCGGAGGCAGCGGCCGCGTTGCCCGATGTCGCGAAGTTCGACAGCGTCGACGTCGAGAACGTCGTCGCCCTGGAGCCCGACCTCGTCGTGGCCGGAGGCCTCGGCTTCACGCCGGCCGCCACGATCACCCAGCTTCGGTCACTCGACGTGCCGGTGATCGTCGTCTACGCCAAGTCGGTCGACGGCGTCTACGACGACATCGAGATGCTGGGTCGCGCGACCGGCACCACGGACGCGGCGACCGCCCTGACCACCAGCATGCGCTCGGACATGACGGCGGTCTCGACCGCGGTCAGCGGGTCGGGCACGAAACCGCGCGTCTACTACGAGGTCGGCTACGACGACGTCACTGGCGCCATCTATGCCCCGGCCGACGACTCGTTCGTGGCCGAGATGGTGACCCTCGCGGGAGCCGATGCGATCACGACCGGCGATCCCGCGAGCTACGAGATCTCGCTCGAGAAGCTGATCGAGCGCGATCCCGAGATCATCGTCCTCGGCACCAATCCCTTCTACAACCCGACGCCCGCGGCCGTCATGGCGCGATCCGGTTGGGACGCCATGACCGCCGTCAAGAACAAGGACGTACGACCTGTGCGCGACATCGAGGTGACGCGGCCCGGACCACGGCTGCCCATCGGACTCCGGAACCTGGCATCGGCCATCTGGCCGGACGTGACCTTGCCGGCGGCGCCCTGACAGATGGCTGCCACGACGGTCTCCGGGGACGTCGATGCCGGCGCGACGGCCGGCCTTCGATCGAAGCCGGTCCTCGTCGGGCTGCTCGGGATCGGGGCGCTGGCCATCACGCTCGTGCTCGGCGTCGGCCTGGGATCGGTGCGGATCGGGCCGGTCGAGACGATCGGCGTGATCCTGTCCCGGGCGTTCGGGCTCGACATCGGGGCCACGTGGACGTCGGCGATGGAGGCGATCGTCTGGGACCTGCGGCTGCCCCGGGTCCTGACCGCGATGGTCATCGGCTGCGGGCTGGCCGTGGCCGGGGCGACGTTCCAGGGCCTGCTGCGCAACCCGCTGGCCGACCCGTACGTGCTCGGCACGGCCTCCGGCGCCGCGCTCGGGGCCGCGCTGGCCGTGCTCTTGCCGGTCCAGCTCGTCATCGTCGAGTTCGGGCTGCTCCACGGGCTCGCCTTCGCCGGGGCGCTGCTGTCCGCGTGGGTCGTCTTCCGGCTCGGTGGCACGAGCGGCGGGGGCGGCCTGACCCGCCTCCTGTTGACCGGCTACGCGGTCGGATCGGTCCTGGCGGCGCTGCTGACGATGGCGATGTATGTGTCGGGCGCTGAGCTGCGCCAGATCTTCTCGTTCCTGCTGGGTGGCCTGGCGGGGTCGTCGTGGACGAGGTTGCTCGTCGCGACGCCGCTGGTCCTCGGCGCCTGCCTGCTGATCATGGTCAAGAGCCGGGTTCTCGACGGCCTGCTCCTCGGTGATTCCGCCGCGCGTCATCTCGGCTTCGACGTCCGACGTGAGCGGGGCATCCTCCTCGGCCTGGCGTCGATGGCCACCGCCGCCGCGGTCGCCATCAGCGGCCTGATCGGCTTCGTCGGGCTGGTCGTGCCGCACGTGGTCCGACTCGTGGTCGGGCCGGCCGCCCACCGGGTCGTGCCGATCTCCGCGATCATCGGCGCCGCGCTGTTGTCGGCCGCGGACCTCGTCGCCCGACTGGTCGGCGACGTGCCGGTCGGCGTCGTGACCTCGTTGCTCGGCGCACCGTTCTTCCTGTTCCTCCTCCGCCGAAGCCGGGTTGGCTACGAGCTGTGATCGCGACCGAACCGGTCCTTGCCGCCTCGGAGCTGACCCTCGCCTACGGTGGGCGGGTCGTGGTCGATGCGGCGAACCTGACCGTCGCAGCGGGTGAGCGACTCGCGCTGGTCGGTCCGAACGGGGCCGGCAAGTCGACGTTGCTCCGCGCGCTCACTGGCGTCCTCGCTCCTCGCACCGGCGCGGTCCGCCTGTGTGGCGATCCCATCGCCTCGGTCCACCGCCAGGCCGTTGCCCGCACCATCGCGGTGGTCCCCGAGCTTGCCGAGCTGCCGTTCGCGATGCCCGTCGACGAGGTCGTCGCGCTCGGTCGATTGCCGCACGAACCGCCGCTGACCGGACTGCGGGCGAGCGACATCGCGGCCGTCGACGGCGCGATCGAGCGGGTCGGCATCGGACACCTCCGTCGTCGTGACGTCCGCGAGTTGTCGATGGGCGAGCGGCAGCTTGTGTTCATCGCCGTGGCAGTCGCCCAGGCCGCACCGATCCTGGTCCTCGACGAGCCGACCGCGCACCTCGACATCCGCCACCAGGTGGAGGTCATGGAGCTGCTGGTCGAATTGAACCGGCGCGACGGCACCACCGTCGTCGCGGTGCTCCACGACCTGGCCCTGGCTGCCCACTTCTTCCCGCGGATCGTGGTCCTTGACCGCGGGCGCATCGTGGCCGACGGGGTGCCGTCGGCGGTCCTCGATGTCGAGCGTATCCGCACCGTATTCGGCGTGGATCCTGCCCTCGTCCGGCTGCCGGTCGGGGCCGCGTGAGCGATGGCGCGTACGCGCGACGAGTTGCTGGCGGCCCTTGCCTTCCTGACCCGCATCCCCACTGGGCGCGGCGTGGTGGGCCGTCCCGGGGCCGCGGCGTTCGGTGTGGTGGGCGCCGCTATGGCCGCGATCGCCGCCGTGCCGCTCGTGGCCCTCGCCGGGCCGGCAGGCGAACCGATCCTCGGCGCGATCGCGGCGATCTCGGTCCTGGTCGTCCTCAGCGGGGCGATGCATCTCGACGGCCTCGCCGACACCGCCGATGCGCTCCTCGCCCGCGACCCGAAGGCCGCAGACCGGGCACGCAAGGATCCGGCCGTCGGCCCAGGCGGGCTGGCGGCGGTCGTGCTAGTGGTCGCGGCCGAAGCCGCGGCCCTGGCCAGCATCGCGACCGCGGACGTCGTTGTCGCAGCCTGGACGATGATCGCCGCCGGTGGCCTCGCGCGGGCAGTCCCGGTGATCCTGGTGAGCGTCGTCCGTGGTGGGGCTGCGCCGGAGGGCCTCGGCTCGTGGTTCGTTCGCAACGTGACTCCGGCCCAGGCAACGATCGTGGCGATCACGGCCGGCAGCCTCGTCGCCGCGTTGGCATTCACGACGACCCCCCTGAACGCGCGCGCCGCCCTGGTGGGCGGCGTGGTGGGATTCGCCACGGGACGGATCCTTGCCGCGCGGCGTGGTGGCCTCGACGGCGATTCCTTGGGCGCATCGGTCGAGCTGACGTTCGCGGCGATCCTGCTCGCCATCGCGATCGTGGTGCCCTGAGCCGTGGCGACGCCACTGATCCTGGCACTCGGTGGAACCCGGAGCGGCAAGAGTCGGTTCGGGCTGGCGACGACGCGCCGCCTGGCCGCTGACGGTCGCGCCTGGTTCCTCGGCACGGCCTGGCATGGCGACCCCGAGCTCGACGATCGGATCCGCCGCCATCGATCGGAACGACCGGCCGATTGGCCGACCATCGACGTCGGCCTCGATCTCGCGGCGGCGATCGACGCCACGGCACCGGCCGAGCCGGTGCTCCTCGACGGGTTCACGCTCTGGCTGAGCGCGTTGCTCGGCGACGACGTGCCCGAGATCGACGGCCTGCTCGACGGGCCTGTGGCGGCTGCGCTCGCCGCGATCGAGGCCAGGCCCGGCGCGGTCGTGGTCGTCAGCGACGAGGTCGGGCTGGGCATCGTTCCGATGCATCCGAATGCCAGGGCCTACCGCGACCTCGTGGGCATCTCCCATCAGCGCCTCGCGTCCCTGGCCGATGCGGCCTACCTCTTCGTCGCCGGCCTTCCGATCACGCTGAAGGACGTGAGCCGATCATGAGCGCGCACGAGGGGGCCGTCCGTCGGGCCATCGAAACGGTCGAGGCGGTCGGGCCGCTGGACGCGACGGCGATGGCCGCAGCGCGTGACATCCTCGACTCGCTCACGAAACCGCCGGGCAGCCTCGGCCGGCTCGAATCGCTCGCCGTCTGGCTGGCTGGCGTCACTGGCGATGCGCGGCCCACGGTGCAGGGACGCTCGATCGTCGTCGCGGCCGCGGATCACGGCGTCACCCGCCAGGGCGTCTCGGCATACCCGCCCGAGGTGACCGCGCAGATGGTCGCCAACTTCCTCGACGGCGGGGCCGCGATCAACGCGCTCGCCTCGCGCGTCGGTGCGTCCGTGACCGTGCTCGACGTGGGCGTCGCCGGCGAGATCCCTCGGCGATCCGGCAGCCACGGAGGCGGCGGTCGTCTCGTCACCAGACGCATCCGCGCCGGCACCGACGACTTCTCGGTCGGGCCGGCCATGTCGCGAGCCGAGGCGGTCGAAGCCGTCGCAGTCGGTCTCAGCGTCATGGACGGCCTCCGGCGCGACGGCATCGAATTGATCGGCGTCGGCGAGATGGGGATCGGCAACACGACGGCCGCGAGCGCCGTCACGGCGGCGATGACCGGCGCCACCCCGGCGTCCGTGACCGGCTTCGGAACGGGCATCGACGACGGGACGCGAGCGCGAAAGATCGCGGTCATCGAGGCGGCCCTGGGCCGGCACCGGCCCGACCAGGCGGATCCGCTCGGGCTCCTCGCCGCGGTCGGCGGGCTGGAGATCGGCGCATTGGTCGGGGTCATCCTCGGTGCGGTAGCCGCCAAGGTGCCGGTCGTGCTGGATGGGTTCATCACCGGCGCCGCGGCGCTGATCGCCGCGGGCCTCGCTCCGGGTGTCGCCCCGCGGTTGCTGGCCGCGCACCGAAGCCTCGAGCCGGGACACGGCATCATCCTCGATCGGCTGGGGCTGGAGCCGCTGCTCGATCTCCGGATGCGCCTCGGGGAAGGGACCGGCGCTGCCCTGGCGATGGGCTTGATCGATGCGGCGGTGGCGGTTCGCGATGGGATGGCGACCTTCGCGTCGGCGGCCGTATCCGGTCGCGCCGGCTCGCCGGTCGCCTGAACCGACATGGTCGAGATCATCCTGGTCCGACACGCGTCGACGGCGTGGTCCGGTCATCGGTATTGCGGCCGGAGCGACCCGCCGCTCAGTGCTGCGGGCCGCGCTGAGGCGGCCGCATTGGCGGATCGCCTGGCGCCATCCCTCGCCCCTGGCACGAGACTCGTCACCAGCCCGTCGCGGCGGGCGGTCGCCACGGCAGAGGCCATCGCAACCGCTATGGGCGGCCATCTCATCGAGCGCGACGAGCGCTGGCAAGAGATCGACTTCGGTCGTGCCGAGGGACGGACCTTCGATGATCTCCGGGCGATCGCGCCGGCCACTGCCGCGGCGATCCTGGCGGGCGCGATGGACATCGACTGGCCCGCTGGTGAGACGTCCGCGTCGCTGGCGGCGCGGGTCGCCGCGGCTTGGCGCGACGTTGCCGGCACCCGCGGTCCCGTGGTCGTGATCACGCACGCGGGGCCGATCCTCCATGCGCTCGCGTTGGCGAACGAGCGTCCGATCCAGGCGTCCGACTTGCCCGGACCGGCCACGGCCGTCCGAGTGGCAATGCCGGTCGGGCAGGTTCCGGGCTCGTCCGTGCTACCCTCCCGCTCGTGACGCGACCCCGATCGAGGGCGCCGGGACACCCAGACCCGGTGTATCGCCGGTCCCGCCTGCTACTCCCCGTTCTCATGACGCTGGCCGTTTCCGCGTGCATCGGCTCGAACACGCCGACCGCGGCGCCGTCTTCGAGCGCGCCGTCCGCGCCCGCATCGAGCGCTCCGCCGACTGCGGCTCCGTCCCCGTCCGTCGTTCCGACGCCGGCGCCGACCGCTACCCCGGCACCGACCGACACCCCGACCTCGGAGCCGGCCCCGAGCGCGTCCATCGCAGCGGGCGGAGGCTCGGTCGACGGCTGCACCGGTACCGACGACAACCGTTCGTTCTTTGCGAAGGCCGCCGCGGATCTCTCCTGGCCGGTCTACTGCGCTGCACTCCCGGCTCGATGGTTCGTGTCGGCTGGTTCGTACTCGCGAGCAGGCGGCGGCAAGCTCGAGATCTCGTACAAGGGACCGAACGGCGCCAAGCTCGAGCTCCATGAGGGCGTGTTCTGCCCAGACGGCAGCGGATGCGTGCCTGAGGGCGGGGATGCCGGGACCACCACCTTCGGCGATCGGACGGCGACGCTCGTGCATTTCGAGGACGGCCGTGTCGCGGCCGTGGTCGACCGCGGCGAACCCGTCAGCTGGCTCGTCATCGGCGACGTGCTCACGGACGATGCGTTCCAGGCGATCACGTCGGCGCTGATCCGACTCGACTGATCAGGCGGCGCGTTCGCCCAGCGCAGCCTCGGCAAGCATCGCCACGGCATTCGCCGTCGCCTCCATGTCGCCACCCTCGCGAGGCATCGCCGCGGTCGCGCCGAACCCGATGACAGGTGCGCCGCAGGACGCGATCGTCTGCAGGCTGGCGACCGCGTCGTCGAGCGACAACCCGTGGGGCTCCGGCATCGCGACCGCCCAGCCACCGGACGCGTCGAGCGCGTCCAGGTCGAAGGCGATGTACCAGGCATCGATCCTGCGGGCGACGGCCGCCGCCCAGGCTGACACGGCGGCCTGACCGGCCAGGTCGCCGAGCATCCCGGACCCGAACTGGGCGACGCCGCTCGCGGCGAGCATGCGCGATTCGGTCTCGTCGAGGACCTGGCCGCCGAACAGCCCGGCGTCGACCTCGCGCACCGACGGGGCCTCGGACGCCGTGACCAGATCGGGGTCGCCGCGTCCACAGGCCATCGCGAACGGCATACCCCAGACATTGCCGGACGGCGTCGTGTCCGGCGTGTTGAAGTCGCCGTGCGCATCGAACCAGGCCAGCCCGAGGCGGATACCCGGTCGGACCCGGCGGATACCCGCCATCGCCCCGGGATGCGTCGTGCAGTCGCCACCGATCGCCAGGAGCCGACCCTCGTCGCCCGCCTGCGCGAGCCCGGTCTCGACGTGCGTCTCCAGTCGTCCCAGGTAGGCCACGATCAGGTCGCGGTTCTTGGCTCGCGGGTCCGGATCGGCAACCCACCCGGGTTCGTTCGCCGCGTCGCCGTGGTCGAGCCAGATCATCCCGAGCAATCCGGGACGCGACGCGAGGCGATCCCATAGTCCCGCGTTTCGCAGCTCTGCCGGGCCGCGGTCCATGCCGGCGAAGTGGCCGCCGAGCGCGGTCGGCGAGCCGACGATGACTATCGACTCCTGGCTCACTACAACAGGATACCGAGGGCGTCGCGCCCTCCGGTCGGCGATGATGGCGGGGCATGCGTATCGCCGAATTCGCCCTGGAGCGCTACTTCGCCCGGTGGGAATTCGCGGTCGACCACCTGCTCTGCGCCTCGGACGTCCAGGCGATGGCCATGGCGGATCTGCTCGCCCTCGCCGACGAGGAAACCCGCTCGCTCTGGGACGGCCTGTTACTCGGATACACAGAGTCGACCGGTCACCCGCTGCTCCGGCGCGAGATCGCGTCCCTCTATGAGGGCCTCGAGGCCGATGACGTACTCGTCTTCGCCGGCGCCGAGGAGGCGATCTTCTGTCTCGCCAATGTGGTGCTCGGGCCCGGCGACCACGCGATCGTGACGTGGCCCGCCTACCAGAGCCTGTATGAGGTGGCGCGCGCGACCGGCGCCGCCGTGACCCTCCACGAGCTCCGCGAGGAATCCGGCTGGGCGATCGATCGTGACCTGCTCCGGCGGCAGGTGACGCCGCACACCAGGTTGATCGTCATCAACGCGCCGCACAACCCGACGGGTACGCTGCCCGACCGCGCGACGTTCGATGACGTCGTGGCGATCGCCGACGAGGCGGGCGCACACCTGCTGGTCGACGAGGTCTATCGCTTCCTCGAGTTCGACGAAGCCGACCGGCTGCCGACCGGCGCCGATGCCTCGGAGCACGGGATCTCGCTCGGTGTCATGTCGAAGTCGTTCGCGTTGGCCGGGCTGCGGATCGGCTGGCTCGCGACCCGCGACCATGACGTGCTGACCCGCTGCTCGTCGTTCAAGGACTACACGACGATCTGTTCCGCGGCGCCGTCGGAGGTTCTCGCCCTCATCGGCTTGCGTGGCCGCGACACCGTTCTCGCCCGATCCCGCGAGATCGTGGGCGCGAACCTTGACCGCCTGGACCCGTTCTTCGATGACTGGGCCGATCGGTTCACCTGGGTCCGGCCGCGGGGCGGCTCGGTCGGCTTCCCGCGACTGACCGTCCCCGGCGTGTCGATCGACGAGTGGGCAGCGGAGCTCGTCGAGGCCGAGGGTGTCCTCCTCCTTCCCGCCTCGCAGTTCGGGTACGGCGGGAACCATTTCCGGCTGGGGTTCGGGCGGACGGACCTGCCGGTGGCGCTCGAGCGACTGGAACGACACGCCGTCAGGACGCTGCGCTGAGGAACGGGAACCCGCACGAACCCACCGGGACCGCACCGACACCGGTACCTTTGAGCCCCCTCTCGTAGGACGGTGCGTCGGGACACCGTTGCTCGGCTGCATAGTCCTGCCCAAACGGTCCTATGGCGGGTACGGGTTTCTCTCTTAGTCATCGACCCGTCACCACCTAGCGTTCGAGGTCCATCGGGGGATGGGCGCTGCGACACGATGCGGCGCCCTTGGATCGAAAGGACGACCGGGTGCTTCGAATGAGGGGATCGCAGCGAACCGACCGACTCGTCGCCGCATGGGCGGTGGCGCTGCTGTCGATCCTCCTGTCGCCCGACGCGGTGGTCCGTCCCGCGGTCGTCCTCGCGGCAACAGAGACGACCGTCGATGTATCGCCCGAGCAAGGCGGCGGCCCGACCGGCGGCACGGCGGTTCTCACCGCTCGCGTGTACGACGAGAACGGTGACCCGTTCCCGGGCGCACACGTCCGTTTCTTCTTCGAGCTGGGCAGCCCGAACGATATCGACAGCCCTGGCAACAGCCCGGATCTCGAATGCACGACGGGGTCGAATGGGAGTTGCACGGTCTCCTACGTGGCCGCGATTCCGGGGACGGACATCGTCTGCGCCCTGATCGGCGGGCCTTCATCCCAGTGCGATTCCGAGGACGTGGACGATCCGGAGCAGGCCGATCGCATCGACTCGGTCGAACACGTCAACCCATGGTCGCCTGCTCCGACGCCGACCCCGACACCGACGCCCGCGCCCGAGCCGACACCTACTCCCACTTCCGATCCGACCCCTGATCCCACACCCGCACCGACCCCGACGCCGACGCCCACGCCGACGCCCGATCCGACGCCGACCCCGACCCCGACGCTCAGCCCGACCCCGACGCCATCGCCGACGCCGACCCCGACGCCCAGCCCGACACCTACGCCCAGCCCAACCCCGACCCCGACGCCTACGACGGAGCCAACGCCAACGCCGGAGCCCGAGCCGACACCGGGGCCGACCCCCGCGCCGTCGCCCGACCAGAGCCCGACTCCTACGCAACCGGTCGCAACGGACGCCGTCCCGGTGCCTGGCGACCAGGGCGGTGCCGGCACGACCGGCAGCGGTACGGAATCCGCTGATCCGAAGGCCGGCGCCACAGTGCCTAAGGCGGACGGCGGTCCTGCTCCGACCACCCAGCCCGGTTCAGCGCCGTTCGCGGTCGTGCTGCCCGAGCCCGCGGCCATCGTCCGGAACATCGTGGATGGTGTGTCCGAGCAGGTCGCCGCGACCGTCCGGCCCGCCGCCGTGGTCGCGGTTGCGCAGGCATTCAGCTTCCCGTTGGTCCTGATGGTCGCCGTCCTCCTGTTCCTCATCGGCCAGTGGCGGATGGACGACCCGAAGTTCCGCATGGCGCCGCTGAATCGCGCCGAGACGACGATCCCCTTCGAGGAGGCCTGATCCCGATGCAGGCCGCGATCCAGCACGACTACACGCCGCTCACGGACCGGATGAATGCGCTCAGCGGGCTCCGAGTCGTGATGGCCGTCTTCGTACTCATCTGGGCCTGGATCCGACCGGACGTCAGCGCCGTGCCGCTGACCACGCTGGCGGCCCTGAGCACTGCCTGCGTAGCGGCCAGCCTCCTGCTCGAGACCGTGCGCCGGCGGTCTGGGCGTCGTGTCCTATGGGTGATCACCGGACTCCTGTTGGTCGACAGCGTGTACCTGATCGGGGCCATGTACCTCACAGGGGGAATGGGCAGTCCGATCCGGTTTCTCGTCTACCTCCACCTTGTGGCCGTATCGCTGCTCGCCTCCTACCGCACCGGCCTGAAGCTCGCTTTCTGGGACTCGCTGTTGCTGCTGGTCGTCCTGTACGCCCAGGCTGCCCAGCTTGTCCCCGCTGTGGACGTCCTCCCCGGCCAGGCGATCGAATTCGAGCACATGCCGATCGCCAATCTGATCTCGTTCTGGCTGTTCGCCCTGGCGACCTCGGTCTTCTCGGCGATGAACGAGCGAGAGCTTCGCCAGCGTCGCGCCGACCTTCAGTCGCTGGTCGACGTCGGCGCTCGCCTCGATGACGTGACCGACCCGATCCGTCAGTCGACGATCGTGCTCGACGGGCTGGTCGAACGGTTCGGCTTCAAGCGCGGCGTCGTCCTTGGCGCCGTCGACAACCGGATGGTCATCCTGGCGTCTGCCGGGATATCAACACCGCCGACGGCAAGCGCGGATCCCGATGCGATCATCGAGCGTGCGATCGCCGGTCGGGAGACGCTGGCGGTACGGTCCCTGAACCGCGCGGTCGATCCGTTCCTGACCGACGTCCTGCCTGACGCGTTGAACCTCCTGGTCGCCCCGATGGTCGCCGATGGGCGCGCGGTCGGCGCGATCGTCGTGGAGCACCCGTCGCCCGCGGTTCGGCAGATCGATCGACGGGTCACGACGGTCCTCGAACAGATGTGCGCGATGGCAGCGCTCAATCTCCGGAACGCAGTCCTACTCCGCCATGTCCGCGACCTCGCTGAACGTGACGCCCTCACCGGCGCGGCGAACCGTCGCACCTTCCAGCTCCACCTCGAGCGCGTCCTCGACGAGCGTGAGATCCGCGATCGTTTCCAGATCACGGCCGTGCTGTTCATCGATCTCGACGACTTCAAGGTAGTCAACGACACGCTCGGGCACGCCGCGGGCGACGCCCTGCTCCAGGTGGTCACCGAGCGCCTGTCGGGCTCGGTGCGCGAAGGCGATCTGGTCGCACGCTTGGGCGGCGACGAATTCGCGATCCTGACCAGCGATGCCGCCGACCTGAAGCGATCCCTCGCGATGGCGGACCGCCTGACGCGCGAGCTCCGCGCCCCCTACCTGCTCGGCGAGCACCACGTCACGGTCACCGCCAGCATCGGGATCGCGACCGCCCGCGACACGACGGAGAACGCTTCCGATGTCGTCCGCAACGCCGACGTCGCGATGTACATGGCCAAGGCCAACGGGAAGGCCGGGTTCGCCGTCTTCGATCCCGGCATGCACGCCGCGATCCGCGAGCGCCACGAAATGGGCGTCCAGCTGCAGCGAGCCGTCGAGCTCGGCCAGCTCCGCCTGACCTACCAGCCGATCGTCGACCTCGCCGACAGCGCCCTGGTCGGGATCGAGGCGCTCGTGCGCTGGCAGCATCCCGATCGCGGCGTCGTATCACCCGGCGAGTTCATCGAGATCGCCGAGGAGAACGGCTCGATCCTGCCGATCGGCCGCTGGGTCCTGCGCGAGGCCTGTCGCGAGGCAGCTTCGTGGTCGACCATCGACGGGTCCGTGTTCCTCTGTGTCAACGTCTCCGCTCGGGAAATCCAGCAACCCGGGTTCGTGACGGCGGTTCGCGAGGCGCTGTCCGAGGCCGGGATGCCTGCCACGCGCCTGAGCCTCGAGATCACCGAGACCGCACTCCTGCGGGCGACGCCGAAGACGATCGCCACACTCGAGGAGCTGCGGCACCTGGGCGTCCGGATCGTGATCGACGACTTCGGGACCGGGTACTTCTCATTGAGCCATCTTCGCCAGTTCCCCGTCGACATCCTGAAGATCGCCAGCGAATTCGTTCAGGTCCCGGAGGGCGATGCCAAGACGTCGGCGCTGGCAGGGGCGATCGTCGCACTCGGCCGCTCGCTCGAGATCCGGACCGTGGCCGAGGGCATCGAAACCGAGGACCAGGCCCAGCGGATGCGCGGTCTTGGTTGTGCATACGGTCAGGGCTACCACTTCGCCCAGCCGACACCCGGCGCCGAGGTCGCCGCGGGCGCGTTCGATGCGCTCATGGACGGTCGCCGGCGGACCGCTCCTGAGCAGCATGCTAGTCACCTTTTTCGGGCGCCATTCGGCGGGTTTTCTCGTCGATCGACGGCCCCTCGCTCAGAGGCCACCCCTGCCTAGACCGGCATGACGGGTCTCGGGCCGGCTCAGCGTCCGTCGTCGGTGCCCTCGACCGGTTCGCCGCGCTTGGCCCCCTTCCGCTCGGTCACCTCATCGGGCTTTGGCAGGTCCCACGTCCAGGTCTTCAGCCGCCGGAGCAACCGTCGCCCGGTCAGGTCGAGGTGGATCGGGGTGACCGCGATCCGCCGGTTCACGACGGCGTGGAAATCGGTGCCAGGTACGGCGAGCCCGGACGGCGGCGGCCCGCCGATCCAGAAGTAGGGGATACCCCGCGGATCCAGCCGCTCGACGAGCTGGTCGCTATAGACGCGACGACCCAGGCGTGTCACCTCGATGCCCTCGCAGTCTTCGATCGTCACGCCCGGCACGTTGACGTTGATGAGCTCGCCGCGCGACAGGCCCTCGGCGAGGATGTTGCGCGCGACGATGGTCGCGGCGTACCCGGCGAGCGTGAAGTCGGGATGCTCGTAGTACTCCTGCGAGATCGCGAAAGCCGGGCAGCTGTTGATGACCGCTTCCATCGCCGCGCTCACGGTGCCCGAGTACGTGATGTCGTCGCCGAGGTTCGCGCCGTAGTTGATGCCGGATGCGACGAGATCGAAGCCATGTCCGAAGTAGCCGAGGAACGCGAGGCTGACAGCGTCGGTCGGCGACCCGTCGACGGAGTAGGCGGCCGAGCCGTCGGCGAGTGTCCGCTCGCGCACGCGCAGCGGTCGCATGAGGGTCTTCGTGTGGCCGACTGCGCTCTGGTTCGTGTCGGGGGCAACCACCGTGACCTCGCCCATCGGCTCGAGCGCCTGCTTGAGTGACAGCAGCCCACGCGATTCCACGCCGTCGTCGTTGGTCACCAGGATCCGCGGCTTGCTCGTCCACTGGGGAACCGGGTGGCTCGGCGTGCGCAATGCGCGCGGACCGCCGCGTGCGGCCCCACCGGCCAGCGGCTCGCCACGTTCCTTGTCGAGGTCGCGTCGCTCGGAGCGCGCGCGCTCCCGGGTCATGTCCGGGACGTCGCCACCACCACCGCGTGTCGCGGGCTTGTCGTCGCCGCCGCGCTCGTCGCCGCCGCGCTCGTCGCTCACGACTCGGGTACGTCGACGGCCTGGCCAGGGGCCGGCTCGCGCGGCACCTGGACCGAACGGCCCTCGCGTTCGCTCACCCGCTTGGCCGCGCGTCCGGCGACCGTCCGATCGCCGACGGTCCGATGCAGGACGTGGAAGAAGAACGACGACACGACCGCGGCCACCGGGATCCCGAAGATCGCGCCGGGGATGCCGGCGATACGCGAGCCGATCAGCACCGAACCCAGGACCACGATCGGGTGGATGCCGACGGCCCCCTGCATGATCCGTGGCTGGAGCACGTTCATGACGATCATCCAGCCGGCCCCCATCGCGATGACCGCCGGGACCAGCACATCCGGTTTGGTCACCAGCGCGACGAGCACGGGCGGGGCCCAGGCGAGGAACGGTCCGAAGAAGGGGATCGCCATCAGGAGCCCCGCGGCCGCCGCACTCAGGGCGGACAGTGGCAGGCCGAGGATGAGATGCGTGAGCAGCGCGACCGCGAAGTAGACGAGCCCCATCAGGGCCTGGCCGCGCAGGAAGCCGCCGAAGGAACGCGCGACCGAGGTCTGGAGCAGGCGCGCCTCCTCCGCGTAGCGCGGCGGAACCAGGCGGAAGAGGAACGCCATGATCTGGTCGCGGTCGATGACCATGTAGATCGAGAGGATGAAGACGATCAGCATCGTCCCGATCGCTCCGACGCTCGCGACGGCGATCGATTGCAGCGGAACGATGAGGCGGGCGGCGATCTGGTCGAGGTTGTCGAGGATGGCGAGGGCCTGGGTCGCGAGGTCGACCTGTGCGAGGCCGATGGAATCCAGCCAGCTCTGCGTCGGCGCCACGATCGTGTGGATGTTCGTGCGGATCGAGGGGATCGAGGCGACGAACTGGGTGATGGACGTGGTCAGGGCCTGGGCGACGACCAGGATGAGGAACAC